>DAITAB010000006.1:0-29320 GCA_036824525.1 Pyrinomonadaceae bacterium | reverse complement strand
GGCTTTCTTAAAACCATTTGACGGCGGCGGCTGGAAAAACGTTTCGAAGATTCATTCTCTCGAACAGTTACTTGAGGAATATAACCAGTCAGGAACGCTCTGCATGACTTTGCAAGAAGGTATCGAATTCGAACAGTTCGTCCGCTGCTATTGCGTCGGTCAAGAAAATGTTTTGATCATGCCCTATGATCCTTCCAAGCCTTACCTTTCGGGAATGCAGTATGTTGACGTGGAAAATTATCTGACGCCGAAGCTTCACGGGCGGGTTTCTCGCGATGTAAAAACGATCTGCCGTGCGCTCGGTTATGACCTGAATACGGTTGAGTTCGCGATAAAAGATGAAATTCCATATGCCATCGATTTTATGAATCCCGCGCCGGATGCGGAATTGGCTTCGGTCGGCGAAAAGAATCACCGTTGGATTGTTGACAGCATGACGGAATTTATTTTGGCGAAACTAAAGAAAGGAAAATTAGTTTCACCGGGTTATCGCTGGGATTTAATGTTGAAAAGTTAATGCTCAAAAATGGTATGAATCGCCGCTCTCGATTTCGGTGAGCGGCGTTCGTTCCGACATAAATTTGCTGCTTAAAACAAAACCGATCCAGAGCAATAGCGATACACTGGCAATCGCCCAACCAAGATTTGAAAACAACTCATTCGAAACCATACCGAATAAAATAAATGCCGAGCCGAAGAGCATAAATCGCAACGACATTTTTTTTCCGCGCTCAAGTCCATCGAGCCAGTTTATTCTTCGAATCTCCGCTTCCAGGTATTCGTCATCGTTATTTAGCCGGGTGAAATAAGCCGTTTCACCAATCGCCCAGCGTTTCAAAGCGGCAGTTTCCGTGAGGTGAAAAGCTGCAGCGAAGTGATGAATTACGTGGGCAATCTTTCCTTCGCGCAAAGCGATTTCCGCGAGTCCGCGCAAACTCCGAAAGCTCTCATCGGCGCTATTCAAAGCCTTCTGAAATGCAAACCGCGCTCGATCCCAGTCGCCATACTGAAAATAACTTTCTCCCAGACGCGAAAGCAGAGTCGAATCATAGTTGGCGCGAGATTCCGCCAGACGCAAAACTGCGTTAGCGCGATGTTTCAGTCGATCGTTTCTCTCCAAGCCTGCGTAAGAATGCAAGCATCTTCCAAACTCAAAAAGTAGCCAGGGATCATTGGGATCGAAATGCAGCGCACGACGAAACGCCTCAAGCGCCTGAACAAGATTACCGGTCATTCGCAGCTCATTTGCCAATTCGCGCAGATTTTTCGATTTGGTTCTTTCGACTTCTGCAGGTTTATCAACCGTCGAAGTCTTTTGCCGAGCCCGATTTCGCTTCGTAAATTCACCCACCGAATGTTCGAGAACTTCACTGGAAGGAAATCGTTCGCGCTCCAACTTCTTCCGTGTTTCATTGGGTGACCGTAAGTAGTCGCGAAGTTCGATGGAGCGATTATCAAGAACGTCGTCGCTCACGCGCGCAAAAAGAGTTGTTACCATCTTTCTAAAATCTTCACCGCCGGAAGCGAAAATGAACCGCTGATTACGCGAATGAACCGATGTGCGATAGCGATAAAACACCTTTCCGCCACGGCGAAATGCGCGAAGTGCCTGTGTTTCGATTTGTTCTATATCGCGGAATTCGATTTTATCCGGACGTTTTGCCAAGCGATTCCAAAGGCGCGGTAGAAGTCCTGAGCGCCGAAGTTGTTCACCATCGAAAACGATTCGATCTTTGAAATAGAGGAATGAATTTATGATCCAAGACCCGAGAAAGATACCGGCGGCGAGCGCATCAAGCTCTACATAAACAAAGTACGCGGTGAAAAATGTTGCAACAAATAGCGCGGCAAGATAGGTGTTCGGTGCGACGCGAATACTCGCCGTAGAAGTTGCCTCGGCTAAACCCTCAGCCGTTGACAAATCGGAAATGGAACCGCGGACGACGTTTCCCAAAAGTTTTCTCCGTCAAAAAAGTATTCGTGTGTTGATTCTCAAAAAGAATCAATCGACGCAAATTCCCGTTAAATTTTAAAAAACCAATTATTCGGATTCGCTTTTTGCCTCGTTGATCGAGGCAGCTTTCGCCGGATCCAGCGTTTGCAATTTCTTTTTGGCGTTTGCCGCAGTCGCGGAAGGCGGAACCGGTTTTCCGTCGAGGTCTTTTGCTTTTGAAGCCGAATCGGCAATTTGAAAATATAGATTTGCCGCTTCTTCTTTTTTACCCTGCGCCTCGTAAACCCGAGCCAATTCAAAATTCACCGTATCCCGAGCGAGCACCGTGTCAGGCATCTGAGAAAGTTCCGTTAGCAAGGTTGCCGCTTCGTCCGTTTTACCGTCGGCGATTTGCGCCTGTGCAAGTGAAAACTTGGCTAAGGCGCCAACTTCGCCCGATGAACTGACGAGCGAATTTAACTCGGCGATTCCTGCCGCGCGATCAATCGAAAGTCGATTCACCGCCGCAAGATACTTCGCCTTGTCACCGACAGGGCCGCCAAATTTTTCCGCTACGGATTGAAATTCTGCGATCGAAGCTTCGGCACGTTCCTTCTCTGTCTTAAACGTTTTATCGGTCGAACCTGCGGGCATGGGAGCGTCCGTCACCTGTGACTCTGAAGTTCTAATCGCTTTTCCGAGTGCCGCCTGGGCTTCATTCATCGAACGCCGATTCCAAGAAGCGAAAATGGCAATACCGATTGCCACGACCAAAATCGCGAGGATTCCATAAATTAAATTCCTCCCGCTTCCTTCGAAACCTTTGGCTATTTCGTTGAGTTTTTTCGCACCAACGTTTTGAAACTTGTCTTGATAAGTAACCGCTGTTTTTCCGTCAGCCGAAGCTGAAGGTTGTATGTTCTGAATCCTCGTCTTGCGCGTTGCCATCTTTAAGTGAAATACCTGCTTTCTAAGCTTTGAATAAAGAAATTAAATGCGTACTTTGGAAAGAAGAAATGTAACGTAAATGCCTTACAGTGACAAGCGATTGCAAAGTTCGTCAGTAGTTAGTCGATTCCTGACGCGGACGAGCCCGTATAATCTTCTTACGGTATTAATGATTCCCGGCAGCTTTACGCTTAGCCCTAATCTGCACGCCGAAAAGCAACTGCAAGATTTTGAAGCGCAAAACGTTCAATCGACGAAGGCTTCCGCTATCGGTTGGAGCGGGTTTTTAGGTCGCCTTTTCGACCTTTCGTTCGCCTTCGATACTGGTTGCTAAATTTTCTTACAAATCGATGGAACAAAGGCGTAAACTTGTTGTCTAAATAAACAGTTCGCCGGTGACGCGGATGAGCGATTTGCGAATCTTGCTGGTCGAAGATGAAAGAGGACGGGAGATGTTCTTCACTAAGTCAATTGGCTTTGAGGATGAAGAATTCGCCGGTGTCGCAGTGGCGGCGGAAGAATCTCCCCGCGTTTATTCGGGCGACTTAGAGCTCCTTGAAAAACTGAAAGCGGGCGACGAAGAAGCATTTGAGTTTCTGATGGCACGATACTCGCCGGAAATTTACGGACTTCTCTTTCGGCTCACGCAAAATGTCGAAGATGCGCTCGATTTATCGCAAGAGACTTTTCTTAATGCGCTGAGATCGATCAAACACTTTCGCGGCGATTCGAGTTTGAAAACGTGGCTCTACCGGATTGCGATCAATCAATCCCGGAATCGTTTTCGCTGGTGGAAAAGACGAAAGCGCGGAGAAACGATTTCACTCGATAGTTCGAACACAGAAGGTGCGCTGACTTTGGAGGAAAGAATTGCTTCCGATGATCGAACTCCAGAGGAAAATACGCTACAGGAAGAGCGCACCAATGCGTTGCGAACTGCGGTCGCGGAACTTCCGCGAAAATTTCGTGAAGCGATCGTCTTGCGCGACGTTGAAGGATTGAGTTACGAAGAAATTTCTAAAGCGCTCGATACAAATATTGGAACAGTGAAGTCGCGCCTGGCTCGCGGACGCGAAGAACTTAGACTGAAATTGAAGGACTTTTGATTTTTGAATGACTGACCCGCCCCGGCATCACTTTTAGAGACAAGAATCGGTGCCAAACGAAACGGGTCGAAAGGGTGGCGAAAAACTTGGAACGAGAATATATGACAACGGAAATATCGAAACCTCGGCGGTTATTTGAAAATGACCAGCAAACGCACCGTCGGGATTTGAAAAAAACGTTTTCGGATCGTTTCCGAATTTTGCGTAATCCGTCAGCAGACGGAAAAACGCCGGGGTCGGTCAGTCATTCAAAAACTATTTGTTAGAGTTTCTGAGAACAACAATATGCAATGCAATAGATTTGGAAAATATTTAGCGTTGTATGATGAATTGACGGATGAAGATTTGAAGAAATCGCTGGAAGAGCATTTGTCCGCGTGTCCGGTTTGTCGTGTCCGGCTCGAGGAACTTCGGAATGTTCGAGCGGATTTGCGTGCCTGGAAGCGTGTGGATATTCCCGATTTGGTGGCGGCGAATTTGCGACATGCGGTTCTGAATGAGCTTGTAAGCGGCGCAAATCAAGGTGCGTATCTTTCGAATAGTCGTCGTGAATGGTTGCAATTCCGCATCATGCCCTATGCTGTCGGAACCGTCGCGACTTTTCTTCTCGTCTTTTTGCTTTTATCGACGATGACCATAGGTTACCGAACCGCCGAAGGCGATTTGGCTTTTTCCGACGTTGATTCGTCACGCAAAACAATCATGATCGCGGCAAATCGACTTCCGCAAGATCAAATGATTGAGACTTCACAGCGGCAATATGCTTTATCTAGAATTGGTTTCGCAGCCGAATCGCCTAGCCTTAATCCTTCGGGTACTTTGCTTACAGTTACAAATTCACTGATGCGCGGCAAGATGAAAAGCGACGAGGTCGTTTTTGTGGCGGATGTGCTCAGTAACGGAATGGCAAAGGTAACGGAAATTGTTGAGTCGCCAACCAATGCAGAGGATTTGATCGCCATAGAGAATGCGCTACAAACCGATCCTGATTCATCACCTTTCGTTCCGGCAAGGTTTGACGGTCGGTCCGACGTTGTTCGGATCGTGCTCAAAATTCAGCGCGTTGATGTTCATCCGCGGGCACTTCGAAGTTCTTCGACGAGAAACCGCCGATGAGATGAAGCTGTTTCAATTTGACCGAAAATCCTCATCGGGACGTTGGTCGAAGCGTTTCTTTTTTCGAACTTCGTCAGTTTGACGGTCTCCAAGCCCACTTTATTCTTCACAGCCGCGATTTTTTCGACTAAACTTATCACCAGTGCATCTTACTGTTGACGATTTTCAATTCAACATCTTGAAAAGAAATCGAGATTAAAACGCAATCGACAGCGCTTCGCTTTTTTTGTGAAGTCTATCCCACGATTTGCGCATGCATTACAACTAAGAAATTTTTATTGACTACCCATCTAGGAGGAGGCGGTATGAAGTATAGACTTGCGCATTGGCTACAGCTTCTGGCAGTCGCGGTTTTATTTGTTGTTCAATCAGCAGGAGCGATTTCTGCACAGTCGACGGACGATCCGAATCCGGACTCGCCAACTCCCGTTCTTCTCAGCCAAGAGTCATCGACTTTTGCTTTGACCGGCACACAAGGAATATTCCCCGGCAACGGTGCGAAGAAAGTTGTTGCCGGCTTTCGTTATGAACCCGCTTCGACCGCGGTTGTTTATGTGACGAATCTGGAACTTCTGGATGGCGAGGGCGCGAATGCGTTTCGTGTTTATGCGGAGGATACCGCCGGACGCGTTTACAAGTTTCCAATCATTGCGATTCGTGCAGTCAAAAATGCGCCCGGTGTTTATTCGGTGAAAATGCGTATTTACGACGACGCCGGATTTTGGAATGAACCTCCGCGCGACGGCGAAGTTTTGATTAGTCTCACCTGGCGCGGACTTTCGAGCAATCGCGTGAAACTCCTTTTGGGCGAAAATGGTCCGACGATAAAAGACGATCCGGGCGCGGTTCCGACACCGCTTTCCACGGTTCAGAAATTCTCCAAAGAACCGCCAACAACCGAATACGTTGGTTACCGTTGGTCGGGCGATCGAAGTCGATTCATGGAACAGGCGGCCTTTGGACCGACAACGGCTCTCGATCAAAGAATTCGACGCATCGGGTTGCGAACGTGGATAGCTGAACAATTCCAGGCGCCATATCCGAAAATTCCTTATCCCGGCTTTCCCCAAATGCCTACAAACGCACCGGTCGATTGCGATGGAGCTGCTGATCCCGATCCACTTTGTTCATTGAATCATTACTCGATGTATCCAATGCAAAATTGGTTTTTCAAGGAAGCATTCTATGGTGACGCGCAATTAAAACATAGGGTCACATGGTCGTTGAGTCAGATTTGGGTTACATCCGGTATTGAGACACAACAATCGAGCCATGCCGAGGCGTATTACAAAGTTCTGGATAGAAACGCTTTTGGAAATTGGCGTCAGTTAATGCAAGAAATGACTCTGAATGGCGCGATGGGAAATTACCTCGACATGATTCGGAGCACCCGCTTCAACCCGAATGAAAATTACGCGCGCGAGGTTTTGCAGCTATTCAACATCGGACTATTCATGTTGAATCAGGATGGAACACGCAAAACTGATCTGACGGGAAATCCAATTCCTACCTATGACCAGACTACCGTAAATAATTTTACGAATGTGTTCACCGGTTGGAGTCTCTGCAGCGTCTCGGGACCGAGTTGCCCCAACCTGGTACTCGGCTCGCCCAATTACAAAGATCCTCTGATAATCGCAAACACAAACGGGCATGACCTTACGGCGAAGACACTTCTTAACTACCCGGGAGTGACTAATCAAAACGTTCCGGCATGTGCCGGCTGTACGGGAACTGCGATTACTTCATATGCGTCCAATTCCCTTAATCAGGCTTTGGACAATATTTTTTACCATCCGAATGTCCCGCCGTTCGTTAGTCGATTATTGATTCAACATATGGTTACGGGCGATCCGACGCCGGCATATGTCGGAAGAGTTGCCGCGGTTTTCATCAACAACGGACAGGGAGTTCGCGGCGATATGAAGTCCGTGATCAAAGCGATTTTGCTTGATCCCGAGGCGCGCGGAAATGTTAAAACCGATCCATATTATGGAAAACTGCGCGAACCGGTTCAGCTCTTCACAAATCTCGCAAGGCATTTTCAAGTGAGCTCTGCCGATGGTCTGTCACAAAGCGATGGTGTCGTTAATGGTTTCACGAGCAATTTGGGTCAAAACGTTTTTATGTCACCCACGGTGTTCAACTATTACTCACCAGAATTTTATATTCAGGGAACTTCGCTGAAATCTCCGGAGTTTGGCATTTACACGACCGCAACATCAGTCGGGCGACTCAACCTCGGCAATACATTTGTTTTCAGCCGTTTCAATGTTTCTGTTCCGACCCGACCTTCGGGAACTTCATTTAAGTTCACCGAACTTTTACCTTTTGCACAGGCGGATGCTTCGGGAAATCAGCTTCTCGATGAACTTAATACCCGGATGATGCATGGAACGATGTCGGCATCGATGCGAAGCACGATTCTTACGGCAGTCTTGGCGGTGCCATCAACAAATCCGACACTTCGCGTTCAACAGGCGGTTTACTTAGTCGCGACTTCGTCGCAATACCAGGTTCAGAGGTGAGAAATATGAAAAAATCACGAAGAGAATTTCTTTTAAATACCGGTTGCGGACTGGGCATGGTGAGTCTTGCGACGCAGATGCGGCATTTCGGATTGATGAGCGCTTTAGCACAAAAGGCAGAAAAGAAAACTGCCGAGAATGCGCCGAGCGATTATCGTGCGCTTGTTTGCATTTTCTTATCCGGAGGAAACGACGGCAACAATATGGTGGTTCCAAACCACAACGATGCCACGATCAGCAACTATGGAGTTTACAATACACTCCGCGGTGGAACATTCGCACTCGCGATTCCTCAAGCGAATTTGCTTCCCATAACTGTCCCGCGAATGGGAAATTTATCTTATGGTTTGCATCCGAGCCTCGGACCGGTGGCAGGTGGAATCAATAATGGAATCCACGAGCTTTGGTCTCTCGGGAAACTTGCGGTAGTTTCTAACGTTGGGACTTTGGTCACACCCACGTCGCGTACCCAATATTTGAATAAGAGCGTGTCACTTCCATACCAATTGTTTTCGCACTCTGATCAAGTCGAACAATTCCAATCGGGTCGTGCGGATACCATTTCATTTTCGGGCTGGGGCGGAAGAGTGTCGGATCGGCGAACTGCACCGGATAATCCGGGCGGATTGCTTCCGATGATTACGTCTATTAGTGGCGCGCAGCTTTTCACCGCGGGACAATCGACGTTGCCTGTTGCAATAAGCAATGCCGGAACGCCGTTGAACTCGGTCTTGAACCCGGCAGGATTTTCGACAAGTTCGGATTCAGTGGCACGAAAGACCGCGCTCAATCAATTACTCCAACAGGATTTGGATTCTCAGGTAGTCGCTGCAGCGAGCCACGTTACGGATCTTGCGCAACAGGCAAATAATTCTTTGCAGACGTGGCAGGAAGTTACCGTGACCTTTCCCGGCACAAATATAGGACTTCAGCTAAAACAGGTCGCGCGAGTCATCAAGAAGCGAACTGATCTCAACGTTAATCGTCAAATTTTCTATGTTCAGCTCGGAGGTTTTGATTCGCATGCCAACCAGAATACCAATGGATCACAATTTGGTTTACTTTCACAATTCAGTCAGGCCGCGCGAGCCTTTTACGACGAGATGGGTGTTCAGGGAATTCAGAACAATGTGACCATGTTTACAATGTCTGATTTTGGAAGAACCTGTAATCCTGCCGGTTCGGGTGCTCTTGTCGGAAGCGATCATGCTTGGGGAAATCACATGCTTGTAATCGGCGGCGGAGTTGCCGCAAGCGACTTCTACGGATTGAACGGTTCAAACGGCACGCCGTTTCCGCAACTGGTTTACAACGCCGCGGACGACAGTGACAGTGGACCAGCGGCACGAGGTCGTTGGCTGCCCGCAACCTCCGTTGATCAATATGCAGCAACACTTGCGCGTTGGTATGGTTTGCCGGATGTGGATCTTCCGGGCGTCTTTCCGAATATTCCAAACTTTGCCAACACAAATCTTGGATTTATGTTGCCGGCTTGACGCGAAACGGAACACAAAACAAAGACCTCATTTAAGCCGAATAAAATTTGGCGGGAAACTTCAAAAAGTTCCCGCCATTTTTTTCTTGGCAAACTTCTTGACTCATAAATTTCCCGAACTTACTCTGTTATTGGCGATGAACTTACCAAACTCACTCACAGTAATCAGAATTTTTATTGTTCCTCTGTTGGTGGTGGTTTTGCTTACACCCGAAGCGGAGAATTGGTTCGGCATTAGCGGATATGCTTTGGCGATTGTGATTTTTCTCATCGCCTCATTTACAGACGTTCTCGATGGACATCTTGCCCGAAAACGAAATCAAGTATCGAAATTCGGTGCTCTATTTGATCCGATTGCCGATAAGCTTCTTATCTCGGCGGCGCTGATTGTGTTGGTTGAAAAACACCTCGCACCGGCTTGGGCGGTGGTGATAATTCTCGGACGCGAATTTGTCGTTACCGGTTTGCGGGCGGTCGCTGCCAGCGAGGGCTTGATAATTCACGCGGAGGTGATGGGCAAAATAAAAATGTGGGCACAATCGGTCGCGATCGTCAGCCTTCTCGTAGCTGCGGCAAACGGAACTCCGCCCGTTTCAAACTTTGGTTGGTCGCTTCCGACTTTTCGCTTTTGGCAAGTCGCGGAGGTTCGCGAAGCGTTTTCTCATCTTGCGGATTTTTCTTTAAACACAAATGACTGGCGGGTTTTTGGATATCTCGTCGGGCGCGGCGCACTCTGGGTTGCGGTAATCACCGCCTTCTGGTCAATGTTTGATTACTTCAGATACTTTTTGAGCGAAAGCAAAAAGAAAAAAAACGCGGCAGCTCAAATTATTTCCGAGCAAGCCGCGAAATCCTGATTCTCCTACGCAAAACTAGGCAGCGGCATCGTCCGCTTCCGCCAACGCCAAATCGAAGGTCGCGATTTTTCGTTCCACCATTTCCTTGGTGATGATCAATTCCTTCACGCGTTTTTGCGAAGGAAGCACATACATCGGGTCAAGCAAAAGTTCTTCCAAAATCATCATCAATCCGCGGGCACCGACTTTTCGATCGAAAGCTTGTTTGGCAATTGCCTTTATCGCGTCGTCCGTAAACCTCAACTTCAATCCATCGAAATCGAATTTCTTTTCGTACTGTTTGATCAAGGCGTTTTTCGGTTCCGTAAGAATCCGCACCAGTGCGTCCTGATCAAGCTCATGCAAAACTCCCAAAACCGGCAATCTTCCTACGAACTCCGGAATTAATCCGAACTTAATCAGATCCTCCGGCTCAATCAGTTCGAGCGCCTCGGAATTTCGCTGATGGCTCGATTTTATTTCCGCCTGAAAACCGAGTGACTTGTTTTTCAAACGCCGGTCAACAACTTTCTCCAAGCCGACAAAAGCGCCGCCGCAAATGAAGAGTATGTTCGTCGTATCGACCGGAAAGGTCTCCTGATGCGGATGTTTGCGTCCACCTTGAGGCGGAATATTGGCGGTTGTGCCTTCGAGAATTTTAAGCAAAGCTTGCTGCACACCTTCGCCGGAAACATCGCGAGTGATCGACGGAGAATCGTCTTTTCGACAGATCTTATCGATTTCATCAATGTAAATAATTCCCTGCTGAGTTTTCTCTACGTCGCCATTAGCTGCCTGCAGGAGTTTAAGGAGAATGTTTTCTACGTCTTCCCCGACATAACCCGCTTCAGTCAGTGTGGTCGCATCAACCATGCAAAAAGGAACGCTAAGCACACGCGCCAGTGTCTGAGCGAGCAATGTTTTTCCCGTACCAGTCGGTCCAACCAGCAGAATATTCGATTTCTGAACTTCTACGTCTTCGCGTCGGCGGGCTAATTCAATTCTCTTATAGTGTTGATAAACCGCTACCGAAAGGCGTTTTTTTGTTTCGTCTTGTCCGATCACGTATTGATCGAGAAAAGCTTTTATTTCTTGCGGCTTTGGAAGTGGTTGCCGGGATGCCGTGCTCTCGGTCTGATCGTCGTCAGTAATGATTTCGTTGCAAATATCAATGCACTCATTACAGATAAAAACACTCGGACCGGCAATTAACTTCTTAACTTCATTTTGCGATTTGCCGCAAAATGAACAGCTCAAAACTTCTTCGGGACGTCTAATCATAATTTTCGGCGCATCAAAAATTTGGGAGCCAAAATTCCATCATCTAATCATTTTACCAAACGAAATCTCACATTCGGTAAATTATTCGCGGTGCTCAATCACTTCATCAATCAATCCGTATTCCTTTGCCTGAACCGGAGACATAATGCGATCGCGCTCTACATCCAGTTCAACTTGATCAAAACGCTGTCCGGTATGTTTTGCTAAAAGTCGAGAGGTCATTTCGCGCATGCGCAAAATTTCCTCAGCCATAATTCTAACATCCGTTGCCTGTCCCTGACCGCCACCCGAAGGTTGGTGAATCAAAATTCGGGAATGTGGTAAGGCGAATCGCTTTCCTTTAGCTCCCGCCGCCAAAATCAGTGCACCCATCGAAGCACATTGTCCGATGCATATTGTGGTTACGTCATTTCGGATGAACTGCATCGTGTCATAAATCGCCATTCCTGCTGTGATCGAACCACCGGGAGAATTTACGTAGAGATTGATGTCTCGCTCGGGATCTTCAGCTTCAAGAAACAACAATTGAGCGACGATTAGATTCGCTATCATGTCGTCAATCGGCGTTCCTATAAAAATGATGCTGTCTTTTAGCAAACGCGAATAAATATCGAACGCACGTTCGCCACGGGAAGTTTGTTCGACGACCATCGGTACCAATGCCATAAATCTTGTTTCTACCTCTTTTTGTTATTTGGGAATAGTTTCAAGTTGCAGTTTAAGTTACGGAATGTAAACGATTGGCATAAAAGCTATTCGCCAGCACCAGAATCATACACCTATTTAGAAAATTTTCAATAAACAAAACACGGGCTGATTTTCGTGAAGAGCGAATAATGTTCCAACCGCTTTAAGACTTGTTGTCCGACGTGACCGCGATTTCATGCTCCGGTTCCGGATTGGGAGAAGCTTCAGGAATCTTGGCGGACTCGTCAATCCATTCGCCTTCGCTGATAAACGCCTTGTCCACCAATCGCTCGACGGCTTTTCGGCTACGAAGTCGATCCGATATGCTGTTTTCGCTTCCCTGCTTACTCAATGAAGTACGAACTTCTTCCGGCGTTACATCATAATATTGCGCCATTTTCTCGATCTCGGAAGCAATTTCATCGCCGGTCACCTCAATCTTCTCAACCTCTGCGATTTTCTCTAATAACATTGCACCACGAACGTCATTCTCCGCCTGAACCAGCATTTGTTCATAAATTGCGCGAAGAGTATCGTTTTTTATATTCTCTACGTTCATTCCACGTCCGCGCATATCTTGCACGAGACCGTTCAATAAATTTCTCGCTTGTATATCCAATAGCGCTTTCGGAACTTCAAATTTGTGTTTCGCCAGAAGCTTTCCAATCAATTCATCGCGCAAACGCGCGTCCGCGTTTGACTTCGCTGCAAGCTCGAGATCACTTCGGAGTTTTGCGCGAAGATCACTCATAGACGAGAATCCTTCCTCCAGACTTTTCGCCCAGTCATCGTCGGCTGCAGGGATCTCTACTTTACCAAGCGACTTTACTTTGGCGCGGTACGCAACGGTCTGCCCCGCAAGTCCGGGCGATGTAAAATCTTCGGCGTAAGTAACCGTGAATTCCTTTTCGTCGTCGGCTTCGAGCCCAACAAGATTTTCCGTGAAGGATTTCTCTATTTTGTCGTCTCCCAAAGTGATTTGTAGGTCTTGGGCTTTTATCGGATCTTCCTCCGGTTTGTTTACAAACTTCCCTTCCAAATCAACAATCAAGGTATCGCCATTTTGCGACTTTCTATCCTCAACCGGAACAAATGACGAGTTTTCGCGCCGGCGTTCATCAATAAGGTGCTCGAGTTCTTCATCGGTTACGGGACGCACACGACGCACAACTTCGAGTCCTGTATGATCAGGCATCGGAACTTCCGGCATTACGTCCACATGCACGTGCACCGAAACCGGTTCCGTTCCATTCAGTTTCGTGGTCTCGACATTGTCGAGATGCAAATCCGGCTCACCCAGCGGCGAAATATTGTGCTGCTTAATCGCATCGGAAACATAGCCCGGTAGCAGTTGACGCAAAACGTCGTTGTCAATCTCTTCTTTGAATCGAACGCGCACGACCTCGAGCGGCGCATGACCCTTTCGAAAGCCGGGAATATTCGCGCGAGTTGCGTATGTCTTGCTAACGGAGTCGTAAACGCTTTTGACTGCCTGCGGTTCGATCTCAATTTTAATTTCGCGTCGCGTTGGCGACAGTTCTACAACTTCTGTCTTCATTAAATTCAAGCCGCCATCAATATTATTGGACGGAAATCCTCTCAAATTGAATTGTTATCACGGTGTGAAAGAATCTTGCTTGGTGCCGAGGGCGAGACTCGAACTCGCACGTCTTTCGACGCTAGATCCTAAGTCTAGTGCGTCTGCCAATTTCGCCACCTCGGCATTTCCTAAACAAAAACGCACATTCGAATTTAACCAATGGAAAAACGAATGTCTAGCCATATCGGTCGGCAAGCGTTCGAAAGCATCTGACTTTGTGTATCCATCGTTCAACAGTCTAAAATCTCATAATCATTTCTCAATTTTTCATTTTCCAACGTTTCCCTTTAATATTCCTCTGAGGAAATTTGCTTGAATAAGAAAACCGCCGATACAACTCTTCGTGAACTCTCGGAAAAACTTCCCGCGCGGCTCTTCGCGGATGCGAATTCTTCTGCGATATCCGCAATAGACGTTACTCACGATTCGCGGCAAGTCGGACCTGGAACGTTGTTCGTCGCGATACGGGGAATGACCTCGGATGGTCACCGTTATATCGATGATGTGATGCGCCGCGGAGCAGTTGGCATTATTTCAGAATTGGATCCGCCGAAGGATTTTCGTGGCGCCTGGCTGAAGGTAGCAAATTCGCGTATCGCTCTCGCGCATGCGGCGGCGATTACAAATCGAATGCCTTCACACGAATTGAGCCTGGTCGGCGTAACCGGAACCAACGGAAAAACGACCACCAGTTACCTCATGTTTGAGCTGGCTAAGGCAAACGGTCAAAAACCGGCAATGTTAACCACGGTCGAATATCGGATTGGTGAGGAAAGTCAGCCGGCAATTCGAACTACGCCCGAAGCCTCCGATACGAACCGATTTTTGCGTGAGGCAGTCGAAAAAAAATGCACGATGGCCGTTATGGAAACTTCTTCGCAGGCTATTGACCTTCATCGTTGCGATGCCCTGCGATTTCGCGTAGCAATCTTTACGAATTTGACTCGTGATCATCTCGATTACCACGTCACCATGGAAAATTATTTCGACGCGAAGAAGAAACTCTTCGATGGTCGGCTCGGTGAAAAACCCGCTTCCTCGATCATCAACATAGATGATGACTACGGGCAGCGCCTCACCAAAGAACTTCGCGAATCCGGACAGCGAGTAATCACCTTTTCACAAAAACGAGACGCCGATTTCTTCGCAACGGACATTGAAGTTTCCTTGATTGAAGGTACCTCGTTTGTTTTGAAGAGCCCGAAGGCAGAGCGGCGAATTTCGACTCCTTTGGTTGGTCATCCGCATGTTTACAACATTCTTTCTGCTTTAGCTGCCGCGCTGGAACTTGGCTACGATTTTGAGAATTGCATTGAAGGGATTTCGAGATGCGTTGGCGCGCCGGGAAGATTTGAGCGTGTTCCAAACAACAAGAACTTCGCGGTGGTGGTTGATTATGCTCACACGGACGATGCTTTACTTAATACGCTCAAGACCGCCCGCGAACTGACTAAGGGACGAATTATCACGGTTTTCGGCTGCGGCGGCGACCGCGATAAATCAAAGCGCGAAGTTATGGGCGAAGTCGCCGGAAAATACAGCGACATTGTAATCATCACCTCCGATAATCCGCGAAATGAAAATCCGCTGGAAATTATTTCGCAGATTGCAATCGGAATAAAGAAAACGAATTGTTCTTTTGAAGAAATTTCAGATCGTCGAGAGGCAATTCATGCGGCGCTTCGAATGGCAAGAAAAGAAGATGTCGTATTGATCGCGGGAAAGGGACATGAAACTTACCAGATAATCGGTAGTGACAAGTTTCATTTCGATGATCGGGAAGTTGCTTCGGAGTTTCTCGCCGCCCTCGAAGAATAAAAGTGAATGCTAATCCGAACTACTCGCGGAGATAAATGACAATAAGAGATCGCGCTGCTCGGCACTCACTTCAATAAAGCGCGCCGCGAAACCGACGTCCGCCGTGTGATTCGTAACCAGTGCCCAGATTCCGGTCTTTTCTCCGTTGGTTAATTGCAAATAGAGTTTGACCGTTTCGCCATCGTGAACTTCTCCTTCGGATAACACAAAGCAACCCTTAAGGCTCAGATCGCTCATCGTCCCGCGACGAATTCCGACCGCGCCTTCCCAAACGATGTCCATCGAAACCTTGAATCGATCGTTGTTTCTTCTTTCATTTCCTTTTCTTCTATCGTTTGTCATAAAGCCTCAATTAGTTTAGCAAGTCACACTAAGATTTCTTTGCTCGATGTATCAAGTAGTAATAAACGGGTAATCCCGCCAAAATCAAAAAAATTCCGATACCCGCTTTCCCAGGCGCGTCAATAATAGTTCGGTAAAGAAGCCAGCCGGTACTCAGAAGAAACAAAATCGGCACCACCGGATAACCGAAAGCTTTGTAGGGTCGCTCCGCATCCGGCATTTTGCGTCGCAAAACGAAAATCGAAGCCGTCGTCAAACCATAGAAAATCCATGAGCCGAAAATTACAAAGTCCGTAAGCGTATCGAACGAACCGGACATCGCTAAAAGACACGCCCAAGCTCCCTGCATTACCAACGCAAAAACAGGCACGCGAGTTAATGAAAGATCTCCGAATTTCCTGAAGAATGCGCTATCATGCGCCATTGCATATGGGACGCGCGCTCCCGTCAAAATCGAAGTATGCAGCGTTCCAAGACTGGATGCCATCAGCCCGAGCGTCATCAAACTGATCGCCGCGGCGCCCATGAATCTGACCGCGACTTCTTTCGCAACCGAGGAATCTTTCGAAACAGACGCGATTTCCGTCGGAGTGAGAACATAAACGTAGGCGACATTCGCCAGCACATATAGAAAGATTATTGCGATGGTTCCGCCAATGAGCGCCAACGGAATATTCCGCTGCGGGTTTTTTATTTCGCCGCCGACAAGCGAAAGATTATTCCAGCCATCGTAACCCCAAAGAGCGCCGAGCATCGCGGCACCAAATCCTGCCGCAAATGTGTAACCCGCCGCGCCATATCTAACGCCGTCGTCGATGCCCTCGCACGTACCGTAGGAACTTGTTTGGGTAAAATTCACAAAGCTCCCATCCGATAGAAGAAATGCACCGAGCCCGACAAAGAGTACCAACGCGATTTTCACAACGGTGAGAAACGTCGCAACCTGACCGCTTACGGAAACACTGGCGCAATTTATCGTTGTGACAATGATGATAATCATCACGGCAACTACCTGAAGCGTCGAAATTTCCAAATTCCAATCGAGCGCATCGAACCGATGCGCTATCAAAACGCTTTTCAGTTTGCCGTCAAGAAAACTATTAAGAAAGATTGCGAAAGCTACAGCTACCGAAGCCTGCGATCCGGTCTTCGCAATGAATATCTGCATCCATCCGTAAAGGAAACTGGAAATTTTTCCGTAGGCGCTGCGAAGAAAAACATATTCGCCGCCGGCTTTTGGCATCATCGCCGAAAGCTCGGCGTAAGTAAGTGCACCGGCGAGCGACAAAAGTCCGGCTGCGATCCACGTAATGATCACCCACATCGGCGAGCCAAGATTACACATCATCGGTCGCGCCTTAAGAAAAACTCCGGTGCCGATTACATTTCCGATGATGATCGAAAACGCCGCGAAAAGTCCCAGCCCGCGAAGTAAAGTGGTTTTATTGTCGTTTTCTTGAATCATCCGGAAAAGTGCTTTGTCGCAAAAGATACTAACGCAGATTTTGCGTTTGGGTAAACACGAATCGAGCTAAATCATTTTTCTGTCCTCGCTGGGAACTTTTTGTCGCGCTTCGTTTCTAAACCTCTAAAGGAAGGACAAAAGCCCAGTGACAAATCCAACTCCGAACATCAACGTTACTCCGTTCATAGACATTCTCCTGGTCCTCTTAATAATGTTCATGGTGATCGCTCCGCTAAAACCCGCCGCCTTCAAAACTAAGATTCCGCCGGAGCAAACATCTCGCTTGAATTTGCCGCCCCATCCTTATGCGTTGATCGTGTCGATTGATTCGGAATCGGGTATTGCACTGAACAACGAACCGAAAATCGCGTCGCTTTCGAATTCTGGTCCGCTCGTTCAACGCTTGACGAAAGAATTCGAACTCCGGACCGCAAACAGGATTTACGATGAAAATCTACGAGACCGAAGTGATTTGCGCGACGATGAAAAAATTCTCAAAACCGTTTTTGTAAAAGCGCCCCGAGAATTCCCTTATGGCGAAGTCACCAGGTTGATAGATCTGATAAAAGTCTCAGGAGCTACGACAATCGGACTTCAACTCGAGCAATTGGAATAGAGTTTTACCTGCTTGAATTTCCGTCAGGATGAATCACCGCAACGTGTTATAATCCCGCCGTGCGCTCGTCTTTCGCGTTTTTTCGTTTCAATCGGATCAACCGAGTTCTCGCGAAATGCCAAACTACTACGAAATACTAAAAGTATCCCCAAAGGCTACGCCTAGGGAGATTAAGTCGGCTTATCGTCGCCTTGCGCGAAAATTGCATCCTGATGTGATTGGAAACTCCGATAATTCGACGAGTGAATTTGCATTGGTCGCAGAAGCTTATGAAATCCTGAGCAATTCACGCGAGCGATCAAAGTATGATCAAAAGCTTTCCAATCCGCACACGACTTCTTCGCCGAATTCAGTTGTAAATTCCGAGAATCCACACGCGAAACGAATGCGGGAAATTGCGCTTGAAAGAAAATATAACGACATTATCGATCGCATCATTGCCCATGAACGGCGGGAATCGATGGAACTTCAAAAAATCATTTTTCCGATCGTTGCCCTTTTTTTGTCCACTGTTTTTGTGGCGATTTTCCGTCCCTTGTTTTTCACCAATGCAGCGTTACTCGGAAAAATTATTCTATTTACTCTCTTTGCAGTTGGACTGATTCACTTAATAAGCAGACTTCATTCCGGATTGAAACGCTTTACTTATGATTCCCGGAAAATTGACGATTCGTTGATTGATGCGCCTGAAGATTTTCGGCAATATTCGAGATTTGCCGGGCTCGCCTTTCTCGTCGTGGGACTGCTCGCAAGTATCGGAGTCGGAATTTTGATAGGAGATTATCTGGAGTATTTTATTTCTTCGATGATGCCAAAATTATTCTCTCCTACGATGCAGCCGGAGTTTATCTTTTACCCGCCAATTGTGGTGTTGTTTGTTGATGTTATGCATTCGATTTCTTCGAAGTTGGAAGGCTGAAAACGGTCGTTTCCTTGACACTGAAAAAGCGCGTCCTTATACTCTACAGCTTGCTTGCACAGTGAATTTTATTAAGTTTTTTCAATTGGAGTATTTAAATGGCTAATCACAAGTCGGCGAAGAAAAGAGCACGACAAAACGTCAAGATTCGGGAAACAAATAGAAATGCGCGCAGTCGTATCAAAACTTCGATCAAGAATTTGAAAGCAGCTTTAACCGCAGGTGACAAGAAAGTTAGCGGAGAGCTTTTGCCGTCAACTGTTTCGATTATTGACAAAGCGGTAAACAAAGGATTGCTTCACAAGAATACGGCGGCACGTTACAAATCGCGACTTACGATTCGTTCAAACTCGGCAGGTTCCTAGTTTAGATTTTTTAGCAGCTTTTGGAAGAACGCGAAAATTTTCGCGTTCTTTTTTTATGCGGTAAGTTCGATCACAAGCACTTCAACCAATATGCGAGGTTCGCCGCGGGAAGTCTTGATCGCGACGTCCGTTTCCGCGATTCGGTTCAATGCCCTTGCTAGAAACGATTCATCCGCGCGCCGAGCCGCCGAAAGAAAAGATGGCTGAAGTCCAAACTTCACATTAATAGTACGGGAGACTTCCGCATCGCTTGCCCCGTTTTTCATCAATGCTTTTACACGGTAAAGCCGATGAAATGTCATTCCGATCATTCCTAAAATCACGGGCGCTTCTTCGCCGTCGTCAAAGATTTTCTTCAAGAGTTTCAACGCGGTTCGACGCGATTTCTGCACAAGCGAATCCGCCAGCTTGAAATTGTCGAGCTTATTGGAACTCGGAACCAAACTTTGGACAACTTCGCTGGTAATCACTTTGTCCGGATAAACGGCGGTCGATAATTTCCGAAGTTCATTTGTAAAGCGCGAAGCATTATTGCCTGTCAGCTCTGCGATCTCCGTTAATACCCGTTCGTCGCAAACTGAGCCCAATTGTTTCAGTTCTCTTCTTCCCCAATCGAGTAACTCGCTATCGCCCAGAGGCGAAAATTCCACAGCAACACTTTTTTCAAGAAGCAGCTTCGAAATTCGCCGTCGCTTATCTAAATCACCTGCGAGAAAAATTAAGATGCTCGAAGTTGAGGGATTCTCAAGATAACTCTTCAGCGCAACTTCATCGTCTTCAACCAGTCGATGCACGTCAGAAACTCTTAACACGCGTTTGTCGGACATCATTGATGGCTGACGGGCATGTTGGAGAACGCCGGAAAGCGCAGTCTCGCCGAGCGACAAATTCTCGTAGTTGAATTCATTGATCCCTGTTTCTGCCAAAGCTTTTTCAGCAATCGCTTTGGCGGCAAGATTGCGCAGGTAGCTTTCCGCACCGAACAAAAGATAAACCCGCGCGATTTCATTTCGCGCCAGTTTATTTCGGAGGTCGATTCGGGAAATAGTCTTCATTAAAAATTAACGCGCGAAAACCGGCGCGCCGAATTGCTGAAGTGATGCGATGCCATAAAGTCCTTGAAACGGAATCGGGATCGATTCCGTTTTCGATGAATCACCAGACAAATATGTTGGATGAGATTTTGAGAGAGAAGCCGTCGGCGAAACGTTTTTCATAAATTCCTCGATCTCGGAAATTTTCCGAGGCAGCTTCGCCGTCATCCACTCCACACCATTTGAAGTAACGAGCATATCGTCTTCGATCCGCACGCCGATTCCTTTGTATTTCTCATAAACGGGACGAACTTTCGCCAGGAATGCATCGATCTCGGGTGACTTTTTGAAATAGTCGAGAGCATCTTCGCGGATGTAAACTCCAGGTTCATTTGTGAAAACCATTCCCTGCGCGAGCGGCGTATTGTATGAGCCAACGTCATGAACATTCATTCCGAGCCAATGCGAATTTCCGTGCATATACCAAATGCGCGATTGCAGCAATCCAATTTTCTGCGTGCCGCCTTTTCCATCCGGAACTTCGCGCTCGGTTCCCGGTATTAGCGCGCCGAGACTCTCAATCAAACCTAATTTAAGTAATCCGGCTTCGACCGTATCGCGCGATATCTTCTCGAGATCTTTCATTTTCACGCCAGGACGAATCGCACGCGCCACGGCTTCTTGCGCATCGTAAACAACTTGATAAATCTCCGCTTGTTCTTTTGTAAATTTTCCGTTGACCGGAAAAGTGCGCGTCACATCAGCGGTGTAGTGGTCATATTCCGCGCCTACGTCCATCAACAGCAAACTGCCCTTCTTAATTTCACCCTGCGACTCAACGTAGTGAAGCGTCGTCGCATTTGGTCCGCAACCAACGATCGAGGGATAGCCCCAGTAATCGGCATTTCTCCGACGAAATGTGTATTCAACTTCCGCCTGAACTTCATATTCCCAATTTGCATTTCCGACCATCGACATCGATCGCATTTGCGCTTCGGTCGTGATATCAATTGCATGCTGCAAAAGTTTCAATTCATAAGGCGACTTTACCAATCGCAACTCGCCAAAAATCGACGAGGCGTTTTTGACTTCCAAACCGTTCTTCGATGTGTAAACAAATTCCTTCGATTTCTCGTTAACGGTGACGTCCGCAAATTGTTTGGCGAATTCAATTTCGTTTCGGTATTCGCGCTTTCCGTCCGTGTCAAAATCCGCATCCGGCAAAAGCAAAAACAATTTTCCGGCGCCGGTTGAAATCGAAACGCCTTCTTTTGTCTTGAATCCTGTTTTCGACGACAGCGCTTTCACAAAACTATCAAACTCGGAAGCATCGATGATGGTCTTGATTCCGGAAATTCGGGTCGCGTCTTCCACCGAATACATACGCCCGTTCCAGGTTTCGAATTGTGGATTGCGTTTTGGCAAGAAAAGGTATTCGCCGGTCAAATCCCCGTCGTTTACGATAACCAAACGCGCGCCGTTTTGTTTCAATCCGGTGAGATAGTAAATATTGTTCTCTTGCCGATACATAAAATCTACATCGTTGGTGTAGATCTGCGGCGCGGCTGATAGCATTACCAAAGTACTTCCTGCTCCGATTCGTTTAGCGACTTCCGCACGCCGATTCGCAAACTCAGTCTGTCTTTCCACATCGGAAAAACTCGGCGCCCGCGGAGTCAGCAAAATTCTCGTCGATGGTTTGGCAAAGCCACTCACTGCCGAAAAGCACAAAACGACAATGCTAAGAAACGCCAACTGGATATTCGATTTCATAAATCCTCACCTTGTTATTTCGATCGGTTGATCGTGAATTGAAACGTTGGAGAAAAAGTCCGCGACCGCAATTCTTAATACGTAGTTTCCCGGCGAAAGTTTTCCTGTATCCAGAAATTCTTCAGCTTCTTTCTCATCATTCACTTTATTGGTCGCAATATAACGAAAAACCGTTTCCGGTGTATAGCCGGACATACTTCCTTTCGCATATACAAGTCGAACGGCATCGTCATCGGGCATTCGCGCAAACGAAATCCGCCAGTCAATTTCATCTGATGCATTTTCGCCTTCAAGGGAAATCCCGTAGCCGACTTTATAAACTCCGAGTTTTCGTCGCGCGGCATTTCCGTTCATTTGATCGTAAGCGTTCACGACAATTCTCAACCGACCCGAAACACTGATTCGATCGTTTGATTTTACATTCTCCGCGAGAGAATTCCATCCTTGATCGTAAAACGAAACAGCCTCAATCCTCGGCGCGACTCTATCTTCCAATCCCGGAAGCACCAGGGCGTCAAGCGCATTCATCTCAAAACCACTTCTTCCCGCGATCAAATGTGTGTGATACATCGTGTTGAGCGTTCCGATAGTTTCGCCCGCACGAAATTTCGTTCCCCGAGGAATCCGCAGTCCTACGATTTTCTGTGCGTCATCATATTCAAATTGATAACGCATATCGTTAAACGGTTTTTCGTTTACGTCGCGACCCAGCCGCAAGTGAACATAACCCGTTGTCGGGAACCGAATCAGCTCGCGTTTATTTCCGAATTCGTCCGTTGAAATTGGTCGCAACACCTTTTCATCTCGGATTAGCACGACTTTTTCACCATAACCGCCGACGATATCAAGTCCATTGTGAAACCAACCCTCGTCGCTTTCGTTTTCAATCTCGCCGCGAATTTCGCCGAGAGTTCCTGCAATTTCCCGCGTGTTTTGCGGTGGATCAAAGCACCAACGGGCAGGGGCGAGTTTTCGAAATTCCTCCGCGTTAACTTGCAACTTTAAAATCTCTTCCCTCGTGGCTGTATTTCCTTCTGCTTCCTTTTCGAAAATTCTCACGACTTGATTTTCCGAATCGGCGATGAACAAATTCCCTTCTGAATCGAAAGTTAAACCAGACGGACGATTGAACCGCGAGCGACGAAGTTCGCCATCAGCGAATCCTCTTCGTGTTCCGGAAATTGTCTCAACAAAAGGAAACGGCGCGCTTCCTATCATGCGAATCGCGTTTCCATCTGCCACATAAATCGCGCCGCCTTCGTCAATCGCGACCGCCGTCGGTTGAACAAATTTCGCGAGTGCAGGAATCGAGTCGAGAAGATCCTTGTCGCCGTTTCCCGCGAGGGTAGAAACATTTCCGTTTTGATCAATCATACGAAGACGATAATTTGCCGAATCCGCGACGAGAATTTTTCCATCGCCAGTTATTGCGAGCGAAGTGGGTGTGTCGAATTTCGCGCTGACGCCATCGGCGAACCCTCGCTCACCGCCCGCAAGCGTGGAGACTCTTCCGTCGGAAATCATGCGAATTCGATCGTTATATGTATCGGCTACGTAAATTTTTCCGTCGGGAGAAACTGCGACACCAATCGGCGAATTAAACAACGCCTGTTCGGAATCGCCATCGCGAAAACCTTTCGAACTTCTTGTTCCCGCTACGACATCAACCTTGCCGCTCGCTACATCGACACGCAAAATCACGTGCGCTCCGGAGTCCACGACGACCAAATTCCCGTTTGGATCAAATGCCATCGCCGAAGGCGTATCGAGATTTTCCGCCACAACCGAAACATTTTTGTTTCGCGCAATTCGAAAAATTTTTCCGCGTTCGCCGTCGGAAACGAATACGTTTCCGTTTTTGTCGCAGGCAATTCCAAAAGGCTCGCCGAATTCGCGCCCGAGACCCGCAAGAGTCGTTGCGCGCAAAAACGGATTGCGCGTCTGCTCAAACATTCGACACGAAAACGCGACACCGATCGCGGCAAATAGCGCGACAAATTTCAAAATAAAAAGTGAATATCTCAATGGTTCGTTAACTTCCAAGCGAATTTACATTGTTGAAATTTCTGTTACTATTTCGTCATACTTCCAATCTTTCTCAAAGGAGCAACAGATGTTTTCACTCGATAGTTTGCTTGGACAACAAGGCAGCAATGAAGTTATTGGTCAGCTTAGTAAGCAGGTCGGCGCCCAGCCGGACCTCGTAAATTCCGCCATTCAGATGGCGTTGCCGATGATCGTTGGAGGTCTCGCGCGCAATGCTTCCACACCGGATGGCGCGGGCGCGCTGGCAAACGCGCTGCAAAACGATCACGACGGAAGTATTCTCGATAATCTCGGTTCGTTGCTCGGCGGCGGAGCGCAAGCACCGCAATCGCAGACTGCCGGACAACCGGATCTTGGTGGAATTCTCGGTTCAATCCTCGGCGGCGGACAACCGGAGCAACAGAATCGTGCTACCGATGCGGGCGGAATTCTCGGACACATTTTCGGACAGCAACAAGGTAAAGTCGCCGAGCAAGTAAGTCAGCAATCCGGTTTGAATATGGGACAGGTTGCGCAAATTCTCTTGACTCTCGCGCCGCTCGTGATGGGTTATCTTGGAAAACAGCAACGCCAACAAGGACTTGATGCGGATGGTCTTTCCGGCTATCTCGGTCAGCAACAACAGCAAATTCAATCGAGCGGAAATCCAATGATGGATATGGTTGGAAATTTTCTGGACGCCGATAAAGACGGTAGTGCGATGGACGACATCGCGTCGATGGCGTTGAAATATATGACCGGTCGTTGAGATTTCTGTGAGACGAAGTAAATTTATAAGTCTGGCATGCTCTCGAGTGTGTCAGACTTTTGTTTCTGAAACTGACGAAGTATGAGCAGATGAAAAAGTCGGACGTTACACTAATCAACCGATTCTTTTTCGTTCATTACGTTTTTGGGAGGTTAAAAATGTTTGACTTGAAGCGTTCGTTTCGTTCTAAATTTGCGTGGCTTTTCGTTTTTATTGCAATTGTGCTGCCAACTTTTGCGTCGGCTCGTCCTTTCGACTGGGAACAAGACGAAGCGCAAAAACGCGCGCCGCTTCCGAACGCGAGGTATGTTCGCAGTCGAAATATCGATGTAAAACACCTATCACTCGATCTGCGATTCGATTGGGAGAAACTGATTGCAATTGGTCGCGAAACAATTACGGTCTCGCCGCTCATTGAGCCGCTGCGCACGGTGACGCTAGATGCGGGAAACATGGAGTTCGATTCGATAAAACTTCTCTCCGGAAAAACTCTTCAATACAGTTACGACGAAAAAGCAACGAAACTGGACATTACTCTCGACCGCGCATATTCATTCGGCGAAAACATCGTAATAGTAATTAACTACCGCACCAAGAATCAGGCGGTGAATTCCAAACTCGCCTTCGGTGCATTTGGCGGTGGACTGAAATTTTTCAAACCGACTTCGGAAGACCCGAAGGCGCCGAAGCAAATTTGGTCGCAAGGCGAATCCGAATACAACCGCTTTTGGTTTCCTTCATACGATTATCCAAACGACTTTCGCACGACCGAACTTCGAGCCACCGTAGAAAAACCTTTGAGCGTAATTTCAAATGGACGACTTGTGACCGTAACGCCGAACCGCGACGGCACGCGAACCTTTTATTGGAAGATGGATCAGCCTTACGCAAATTATCTGACTTCGATCGTCGTCGGCGAATACGCAGAGGTGAAAGGTTCTTACGCCGGCATTCCGGTTTCGTCTTATGTTTATCCGAGCGTTTTGAAAGAGGCGACCTTCTCGACCAGAACTCTTCCTGCCACCGTAAAACTTTTTTCCGAAAAAACCGGAATCAAATACCCTTACGCAAAATACGCGCAGGTGATGGCATATAAATTTGGCGGCGGAATGGAAAACATTACCGCTACCACGCAGACCGACACGATGATTTACGATGAGCGTTCGGAGCTCGACGAAGATCAGGAAGGTCTGCAGTCGCACGAGCTCGCGCACCAGTGGTTCGGCGACTATGTCACTTGCCGTGATTGGTCCGACATTTGGCTCAATGAAAGTTTCGCAACCTTTATGGAAACGATCTGGACGGAAAACTTCAAGGGGCATGACGAAATGCTCTATTCCGACATTCGCGGAAATCAAAATGGATATTTTACGGCGTGGAATCGTGGGCTTCGTCGCCCGATCGTAACGAAAAATTATTCTGATCCGGATGCCGTGTTTGACGCTTACGCCTATCCGCGCGGTGGAGCGGTGCTGCACATGCTTCGCAAACAACTCGGCGACGCGAATTTCTGGCGGGCAATAAATCACTACCTGAAATCAAACGCGCATCAGCCGGTAGAGACTGAAGATTTCCGCATCGCCATTGAAGAGTCAACCGGACAATCGATGGACGCATTTTTCGACCAGTGGCTTTACAAGATGGGTCATCCGGTTTTTGAAGTCACCCAAACTTACGATGCTCCGGCGAAACAACTCACATTGAATGTAAAGCAGACGCAAAAACGCGTCGAAACTTCGGATTATCCGCAAGTCGATTTTTTCCAAACGCCGGTTGATATCGAAATCGCGACCGCGAGCGGTGCAAAAATCGAAACTGTTTTCATCGAGCCGAAAGCGGAAAATATTTTTACATTCAGCGTAAATTCGAAACCCTTACTCATTGACTTTGATAATGAAGGCACATTGATCAAAGAATTGAAGTTTGAGAAGTCTATCGAGGAACTCGCTTATCAGATGTCGCGCGATGGCGATGTGCTTGGTCGTAGTTGGGCGCTCGAAGAACTTCGACGAAAACTCCAGGACGATAAAACTTCTGCCGCCGACCAAGCGAAAATCCGAAACGCAATCGTAAACAGAATTTCATCGGAAAAGTTTTGGGGATTAAGACGCGATGCTATCGAAGCGATTCTTCCCGCGCGGGTAAGTCCCTTGGCTTCGGTAGAGTCACCTCCGCCGATTGATCTGAATATTTCGGTTGTTGTGGCTTTGCGTGGAGCGTTGAAAGATAAGGATGCGCGCGTACGTGCAGTCGCGATCGCAGGTTTGGGACGGATGAATGACGAAAAGTTTGCGGATGAATTTGCGTCGGCGCTTTCGGATAGAAGTTACGGAGTGATTGACTCCGCAAGCATCGCGCTTGGAAAAACGAAGAGCGCGAGCGCTTACGATGCGCTTACTAGACTGGTCGATCAGAATTCGTGGAAAGATAGGATTCGCATTGCGGCACTGCGCGGACTCGGCGCGCTCGGCGATAAACGCACGTTCGAAATCGGATATAAATACGCCTCCGACGCAACTCAGCCGGAGAATATTAGATCTGCGGCGCTTTCTGTTGTCGCCGCCTCTGGCAAAGGCGATCCGCGTGCGTATCCGCTGGTCTTGGAAGTTTTCAAGAAGGCTCTGGATTCAAACAACAACCAAGGTATGTTCGAAAGCGTGGTAAGCATAATACGCCTTGCAGATCCGCGTGGGCAAGAGGTTTTCGATTTGCTTAAAAAGAAATACGAAAAATTGCCGCAGGTGATCGCGCAAATATCGATGTTTGAGAAGCAATTTCAGGATGCGCTCGGAAAATAACGCAACGAAGTTTGTATGACGACTCCTTCGAAAGATTACGTTCTCGGAACAACCGACGAAGAACTCGTTCGGCTTGGCTATCAACACCAAGCATGGCTCGGTGAAGCGGTCGATCTCTGGCAACGCGCGAAGTTTGGTCTCGGCGACAAGATTCTCGATCTCGGTTGCGGACCGGGATTCGCCACGCTCGATCTCGCGCGGCTCGTCGGCCCGACCGGAACAATTCTCGCCGTTGATGCATCGGAAAAATTCATTTCGTTTTTGAATGGACAGATCGCTTCGAATGAATTGAACAACATCGAAACTCATCTTTCCGATGTCACAACCTTTTCTTATCCGGAAAATTCACTCGACGGAATTTTCGCGCGTTGGCTTCTGGGCTTCTTAAGCGAACCGGAAAAATTGATCGCGAAACTTTCGCGCGCTATGAAACGCGGCGGAAGATTTGTGATCAAAGATTATTTCGCGTATCGAACGATGGCGGTTTTTCCGGAAAGCGAAGCGATCAAGAAACTTTTTCTCGCGTATGACGCAAGCATTCGCAAGAGCGGCGGAAATTGGGACATGGCGGGAATTCTTCCCGAGATGCTCGCTCGAAACGGTTTTGAGATTTCATTGATCAAACCAATCAACCGCGTTTCACGTCCGGGCGAACGCCTTTGGAACTGGGCGGAAGTTTTTCATAAAAGCTACGTTCCGAAAATCGTGGAGATGAATTTGCTCACGCAATCGGAAGCCGACGCATTTTGGCGCGACTGGAACGCCGCTGCGAAAAATCCCAACGCCTTTTTCTACACGCCGCCGATCTTCGGAATCATCAGCGTGAAATTGTGAATAATCGCGTCAGTAGCCCGACCGTTTGGGAGGGCGCATTTTTTTTTCCGTTGGGTACTTCAGAAAATCCCTTGCGCCCGCGCTCACGCTTGGGCAACTGACACTCTCTTTTGCTCGCACGTGCACCTCCTCGGCCAAGATCACGCCTCGTCTACGCGGAAATTGACTCGCTCTTTCTTACTAGTTAAACTCTAGGAGTTCGAAGCGTGGTGAGTTACAGCGACTTGCGACCACGAAAAAAATCGCTAAAAAGCTACGAGTTTTACAAAATGACTTTGCACGAAACTCTGCGCTTCTTTGGCGCCGAGTTTTTTGTTTATGAAATCCTTTCTCGAATTATTAAAAGAAAAAGTCATCGTCTTCGATGGCGCGATGGGCAGTAACCTGCAATCGCAAAATCTAACCATTGAAGATTGGGGCGGTCCGAATTTTGAGAATTGTTCGGAGAATTTGCTTTATACGAAACCCGACGCGATCGCGAAAGTTCATCTTGGATTTTTGGAAGCTGGTTGCGATGTGATCGAAACGAATTCTTTCGGCGGCGGCGAGGTTGTGCTTACCGAATTCGGCATCGCAGACAAGGCTTACGACGTAAACAAAAAAGCCGCAGAGCTCGCAAAGAAACTCGCGAAGGATTTCTCCACGAAAGCTCAACCGCGTTTTGTCGCCGGTTCGATGGGACCGGGAACGAAACTTCCGACGCTCGGACACATAACTTACGACAATCTGAAAAATTCTTATCGCGAACAGGTGCGCGGACTTTTCGATGGCGGCGTCGATATGTTTATCGTCGAAACCTGTCAGGACATTTTGCAAACAAAAGCGGCGCTCGCGGCGATCTTCGAATTTTTCGAAAAACAAAAAACAAAACTTCCCGTGATCGCGCAAGTCACCATCGAGACTTTCGGCACGATGCTCAACGGCACGGAAATTTCCGCCGCGCTCACCGCGCTCGAACCCTTTCCGATTGACATCATTGGAATGAATTGCGGAACCGGTCCCGATCAGATGACCGAACATGTGAAGTATCTT
>DAITAB010000096.1:1438-9214 GCA_036824525.1 Pyrinomonadaceae bacterium | reverse complement strand
TTCAGGGATTGCCCGCGAGAATTTGCTGGCTCGGCTATGGCGAACGCGCAGCCGCAGGTTTGAAGTTGAATGAAATGGTCGCGAGCGGAGAACTGAAAGCGCCGATAGTGATCGGTCGCGATCATCTCGATTGCGGTTCGGTCGCATCGCCGAATCGCGAAACCGAAGCGATGAAAGATGGCTCGGATGCAATCGCCGATTGGGTTTATCTCAACGCGATGATAAACGCGGTCGGCGGCGCAACGTGGGTGAGCGTTCATCACGGCGGCGGAGTCGGCATCGGTTACAGCTTGCACGCCGGACAAGTAATCGTCGCCGACGGCACGCCCGAAGCCGCACGCAGAATCGAAAGAGTTTTGACGACCGATCCCGGAATGGGAATCATCCGACACGCGGATGCCGGTTACGAAGAAGCGATCGAATTTGCGAAGAAAAACAAAGTCAAGATTCCGATTTGATGGAGCGCAGGCTGCCAGCCTGCATGCGTGCGAAGCACGCGAAAGCGGCCGATGAAGATTTGCGTTGAATGATCATTATGTTTTTTCGAACGCTGCGCGTTCGTTGCGCGCCTGGCAGCCTGCGCTCCGTGGCGTGAATGCATGCGTTGGCGATCCGGCGGAAATTTATGCGGTGAGAACAGTTGTTAATGGTTAATCACCAATTGTTAATGCTCCAAAATCGCAATTCATCATTAACAATTAACCATTGACAATTAACAATTTGAAAAGTCAGCTTTCGGTTTTACGAAATGATGAAACAATTTTCTTGATTATCGTTACCGCACCGACCGCGATCAGACCTACGATAATTCCATAGACTGTTTCCTTAATGATCGAAGGAACCTGCGGCAGAAGATGGTGAAGAAAATCTATGTAATGAGCAAAAATTCCTCCGGCGACGAGAATCAGAGCGATGGTGCCGACGACGCTTAACAGACGGATAACTTTCGGCAATAAATTGACCAAAAATTGTCCAAGTTTGGGGGAAAATCCTTTTTTTTCGTCCGAACCGATGAGTTTATAGCCGATATCATCCATTCTGACAATCATGGCGACCAGTCCGTAAACGCCGACCGTCGCAATCAAAGCTACGAATGAAACAGTAAGTATTTGAGTGATCAGCGGCTTATCCAACACGGTTCCTAAACCGATGATGACTATTTCAACCGACAAAATAAAATCGGTTGAGATGGCTGATTTAACCTTTGTCTTTTCTTCCGCTTCGCTGTCTTCGGGATGCGGTTCTGAAACGTGATGAGCATGATCGTTGCGATGAAATATCCAATGAAGGATTTTTTCAACGCCTTCATACGCCAAATAAATTCCTCCGATGAGCAACGCGATAATAATCGCCGGCGGAAAAATCACATTTAAAATAAACGCCAAGGGAACGATGATGAACTTGTTGATGAACGAGCCTTTGGTAATTGCCCACAAGACAGGCAGTTCACGCGAAGAAACAAAACCCGTCGCTTTTTCCGCATTGACCGCGAGATCATCACCCAATATTCCGGCTGTTTTTTTCGTGGCGATTTTGCTGGCTAAAGCAACATCGTCCATCAACATAGCAATATCGTCTAAAACTGCAAAAATTCCTGATGCCATACGTTTATTAAAATTTAGGTTACAAAAATATTGGGGGATTTCTAATCCGTTTACCAAAGAGAGAGTTGATTTTAGTTTGCAAAAGTGTGTAAAACAAGGCGAAATTATTAAACTTTTTGTGAAGCGGTTTTCAATTAATAATCTTTTCAGAACGTCAGATACTGAAGCGAGAAACTCGTAGGGCAAACTTTGGATAATCTTGGAAAAGATATTTGCACGATTGCAAGCCCCGAAAGTTGGCGTTGGCGATTCGGCGGAAGTTTATGCGTTTACAAAAAAAGCGTGAGGACTTTTCTCCTCACGCCTATTCTCAAAAACTTTGCAGTTTTGAATTAGTAGTTGGTTACCCTTCGGTAAACTCTTTTCTTTTTGTTGAGCTGGTAGCTGTAAAGCGCCGAGCTTCCAAGACCGACTCCACCGCCGATCAATGCGCCTTTCTTCCCGCCGATGAGACCGCCGACGATTGCTCCGCCTGCCGTTCCAACCAACATATTGATACGATTTCTATGACGACGATAGTAACTCGGATTTTTAACCGGGACCCAACGTACGCGTCCGTTTCTATCAACTACTCTCGCGACATAGCGAGTTTGAGCCTGAACGGATACGGGTGTCAGAAGACTCACCGAACCCATAAAGAATGCTGCCAACATAAATCCTAAAATGTACTTTTTCATAAATGAACTCTCCCTATAAATGACGTTAAGGCATTTCGAAAATCAGCCTTAATCACATCGTTTGATAAGAAGTGGGCAATTAGCGTTCCCAAGCATTGTAAAGGATTTACGGCGTATATTATCCGCGAAATACCGCAGCTGAGCGAAGATTTACGCAAATGCGGTGGAAAATTCCACATACACCGAAAAAATTCGCGAGGCGAGCTGATTTGTTATTGAGCCTCGAGCCTTTATTGGAAGGCGAGACTTAGAGGGATTGCGGAATAAGAAATTTGATAATTCTTGGAAACAAAAAAAGGGCAGGGTCAAAGTACCTGCCAAAAATTCTATATTCGAAAAAATGTCCGTACTTATCCGAGACGATTTCCAGATCCGCAATTTCCTCGACGACGTTTACAACCCGAGTCGGAAATTGGAAGCCTTTGCGTCGTTGGCTATGGTAGTAGATTAGAGCCCAAGGTGATTTAGGTGGCTTGACGGACGACGAAAAGAATCAAATCGTCATCTGATTAGAGGTCGCTCGACCAATAGAAACTTCGATTATGGTAGCTTTATTGTTTCTGCATCGCAATACTTTTTTTCTTTCACTGTATTTGTTTTTGCGATGATATTTATGCAGCCGCTTGCAAATAAAATTCGCCCGAAGTCGCTCGATGAATTTGTCGGGCAGGGAAATCTCGTTGGCGTTGGAATGCCGCTTCGTCTTGCGATTGAGCAGGGGCATGTTTTCTCGTTCGCGCTTTGGGGTCCGCCGGGAACCGGGAAAACGACACTCGCGCGAATTTATGCAAATGCGATCAAAGCGGATTTTCACGAGCTCTCCGCAGTCTCCGCCGGAAAAGCCGACATCAGAAAAATAATCGAGAACCGTACGGAAGAACGTCCCACCGTTTTGTTTCTCGATGAAATTCATCGCTTCAATAAAGCGCAACAGGATTTTCTCTTGCCATATGTTGAAAGCGGCGCGCTGGTTCTCATCGGAGCAACTACCGAAAATCCGAGCTTCGAAATTATTCCGGCGTTGCTTTCGCGTCTGCGCGTTTTCGTTTTGAAGGAATTATCGCCGCAAGAAATGTCCGTGATCATCGATCGTTGCGGATTCGCGTTGGACGGCGACGCAAAAGATTGGTTGATTGCGATGGCGAATGGCGACGCGCGGCAGGCGATCACGATGATCGAAAACACCGCGAAGCTTTACAAAACGATCAACATCGAAAATCTCAAAAACACTTTGCAGACGAAATTCCTTCGTTACGACAAACAAGGCGAAGAGCACTACAACGTGATCAGCGCCATGATAAAAAGCATGCGCGCGAGTCAACCCGATGCGGCGCTTTATTATCTTGCGCGGATGATCGAGAGTGGCGAAGATCCGAAATTCATCGCGCGTCGGATGGTGATTTTTGCTTCAGAAGATATCGGTCTCGCACAGCCGACGGCTCTTGTCGTCGCGAATGAAATCTTCCGTGCGGTCGAAACGATCGGTTATCCGGAGTGTGCGATCAATCTCGCACATGGAGTTGCGTATCTCGCGAACTGCGCTAAGGACCGTAGCGCCTACAATGGTCTGAACGCAGCTCTGCAAGACGCGCGCGCCCACGGCAATCTTCCCGTTCCGCTTGAGATCAGAAATGCTCCGACAGGTTTGATGAAAGACCTGAACTACGGCGAAGGTTACGATCCCTACACGAAAAACGACCTGCTCCCCGAAAAACTCAAAGGCAAAAAATATCTAGACTTCAAAAAACGAGAGTAACCAAAATTCCGTAAATACATGGGACATATTTTGAGCTCGCGATTTTTTCAAAAAGACTCGAAAAAGTTCTTGCATTTTTATTTAAGAGGATTATGATGACCTCATATTTGGTATTAGTGCCGGCGGGATTCGATTTTACTCACGGTTGTCCCCCAATCCGCGGCTAAAGAAAACGACTCACGTTTTCGCACTTATCCGATGAAGCGTTAGGAAGTATTTGTTCGTCGTGGTTTTGGTTCAACTTTGAATTCACCCTTGAATTGGAACTGATCGGCAGTTATGTTTCCGAGCGCACCAAGAGGAAATTTCACTCCTCTTTCTGCACTCTCACACTATCGTTGAACATCACTTTAGCGACGATAATTTTCCTCATTCTTCAAAAAGGAATTTCCAAATTGATTGTCGATTGAGAGCTGAACCGGTTTCATCTCTCTTGAATTTCCGAGGATTGTCTTCCTCCGAGTCAATCCACCTCAATTCCAATAAGTGCGTCTTCTCAATTACGCACTCAAGACATTTCTAAGGAGAACAAAATGAACCTCTATCAATCTCATAAACCAAGATTAAGGAAAATGTGTGCGACGCTTCTTGTTGCATTTGCATCCGCAACTACATTAATTACGTTTGGCGCCTCAACAGTTAATTCGGCGAGTTTTAGTGCCTTTAGTGATTTTCAGAAAACTTGGACGATTAACACAATGGCGAATTCGTTCACATTTAACCAGGCAATTCCGGCGGTGACGATGCCTGCGCAATCCGCGATGGTCTATCCTGCAAATTGGGATAGCAACTCACTTTCGGCTTTGGATGAAGATTCAACGAGTGTGCCCTTTCCTTTAGGATTTCCGGTTTCGGTGAGTGGAAATACATTCACTTCAGTTTATGTGAACAACAATGGGAACATTACCTTTGATTCACCTTCTTTGTTGTTCAATCGCGCTCCGCTATCGTTTTCGTCTTACCAGATAATTGCGCCATTTATGGCGAATGTCGATACGTCCGATCCGGCTTCCGACGTAGTGAAATATGGAAATGTAATCTTTCAAGGCAAGCCGGCTTTTAGCGCGACTTGGGGAACTGACACAGGAAACGGCGTCGGATATTTCAACGCTCATTCCGACAAGTTAAATAAGTTTCAAGTCCTATTGGTCGATCGCTCATCAGACACAGGAATTTCCGGTGATTTCGACATCATTTTCAATTACGACAAGATTCAGTGGGATAACGCGCTAGACGATTCATGTGTAAGCTGCCCATCCGCGCGAGTTGGATTTGCGTTGGGTGGCGGAGTTTTGGAAAGGAACACGACGGAAATCAGCGGGTCTGCGATAGATGGTTCTTTTCTCGACAACAATCCGGACAACAGTCCGAATCCAAACGCGTTAATTGCAAGAAGTCGAAACTCCGGCGGACTCAATGGTCGATACGTTTTCGAAATAAGGAATAGTAATGCAGTGTTTCCGGCAACGGTTTCCGGCACAGTTACGGGATTGGTTCCGGGAAACCCACCTGTCGCGAACGCAGTCGTAAAGATTTGTTCACCAATATCTTTTGACTGCCGGTATACAAGTTCTGACGCAAACGGAAATTATTCTTTAACCGGAGTACCCGATGGTGACTTCATCCTCAAAGTAGATGGAGAGAGCGCCGGATTTGGCAACACGGAAATTCCAAATTTGAAGATTTCCGATAGCGCCTTTGTACAAAATGTGCAGCTATATGAGCTCGGACAAATTTCCGGAACGGTAACCGGTCCTACGTCGTCGAGTCCTGTTTCGGGTGCGACCGTTGAGTATTGTTCGGAGGTGCTCGATGGATGCAATACCGTCGTTACCGACAATAGCGGACACTACTCAATTACACTTCTCCAAGATGATAATTGGGATGTGACCGTCACCGCTCCGCAAGGTTCCGGACTTCAAAACTCATCAACCTCGACCTTCACAATTCTGAACGGAAATCGAATTACAAATGCAGATTTTAATTTGATTGCCGGTGGAACGATCCAGGGGCAAATTACCGTTTTTGATTCGGGCGCGCCGCTAGCAGGAGCGAAAGTGCAGGCATGTTCGACTTCGATTTGCGGTCGTTATGTCTTTAGTGACGCGATAGGAAATTATTCTCTGGATGGATTGCCGGCGGGCACATTTACCGTTACCGCTCAAACTCCAACCGCTTATTCAACAATCAGCGGAATAATTTTGAATTCAATGGAAACTCTCACCGGTCAGAACATCGCAATTGACGTTCCGACGGCAAATATCGAGGGACATATCCTGATTGAGAGTTCAGGTGCTCCGATCGCCGGTGCGGGAGTTACCACCTGCGCATCTTCGGGATGGCCGTGTGCGTATACTTTTTCGGATGTTAACGGACACTATGTTTTATCGACACTTCCCGATGGGAACTACGAAGTTCGTGCGGATCCTCCGCCGGCTTACGGCTTGCGACCCGACTACGCACCTGTAAGTATTTCCGGCGGAAATACCATGACGGGTATTAACATTTCACTTTCGCCGTGGTCCGAAATTGGACCGGGCACGGGTCTTACTCCATTCCATGGTTCTTCAAACGGACCGGTTGTTTATTGGGGCAATGACCTTACTCTTACCCGCGATTCCTGCGCAAACGGTGTCGCAACTTATGTTGTTTCCGGTGATGCAACACGATCCGGTTCGTTGACCGAAATAGGCAGCGGAACGGGACACTATGTTGCTACCGTTCCGAGATTTTATCCGGAAACGGGAGTTGTTACGTTCACGATTACTGTCACTTGTCCGAATTCTTCAGTTGACTCAACCTCGTTTGACGTTTACATCGATCCGAGCGGACGAGTTTTAGATAACAACGGAAATCCGGTTCCGGGTGCAACCGTAACACTCTTCAGATCAGACACAATCGGCGGTCCATTCGTACAAGTTCCTGCAGGCAGTCTCATTATGAGGTCGAGCAATCGAAACAATCCTGACACGACCGCTGCCGACGGCAGATATGGCTGGGACGTAATTCCCGGATATTACAAAGTGCGCGTTGAGAAATCCGGATATATAGATGATTTCACCGGAAATGCTTTTGCAATTACTCAAGCGCTGATCATTCCTCCGCCGAGGTTAGACGCAGACTTTACATTACGTCTTGTAAATCATGCGCCGGTAGCAATAACGAGAAACATAAGTCGTTCGCTGATAAGTTCGTGCAGCGTTTCGATAAGTCCGAGTGATATCGACAATGGGTCATATGATCCCGATGCGGGAGATACGATCAGCCGTTCGATTAGTCCTTCCGGACCATTTGGTGCGGGAATTCACACCGTCACCTTAACCGTTACCGATAACCACAACGCGCAATCGTCGAGTTCGGCGACGCTAACCGTTACAGATGCAAAACCGCCGACCGCGAATGCTTCGCTGACACGAAACGTTCGAGTAAGCAATACCGAGGGCGTGTTCACCACCGTTTATAGCGGGGCGCCGGGTTGTACTAATTCACTTTCTTCGGTAACCGGGCTTATGGAAATTCCAACGGGTGCGAATTCGTTTTCAGTCAAATTCTCTAAGCGAACGGACGGTATCTCTAGCGTGGAAATCGATTACTCAAAACGCAAGATTCAACTTTACGGACCAACTGATGCGGGAATGCGATCGGTGCTGAGTCAGATTCTAACCGCCGGCGGCGCGAGCGTCACCAATGGTCAGACGCTGGGACTTGCAAAGTTGAGCACACTTGAATCGAGATTTAC
>DAITAB010000096.1:0-1428 GCA_036824525.1 Pyrinomonadaceae bacterium | reverse complement strand
GCTTGTCGCATTGGAGGGAAATCTCCTTCGATTAAAAGTGAAGGTGCTCGATTCTGCCGGAAGGACGGCAACTTCGACCGCAACTCCGATCTTTTGATTTCTGTAAAAGAAGGAGAAAACAATTAGGTTTGCACTTCCGTAGTTTGGAAATGCCCAATCAAACCAACGAAATGTCCGGGTCACACGATCCGGGCATTTCTGCGTCTAAATCGACTCGAACCTTGCCCAAAATTTTGTGAAACGTATAATCGTTTTTCACAGTTTATAAGGCAGATGATTCGCAATGAAATCGACAAATGTAGAAAAATGTTTACGCTGGTTTTTTACGCGCGATCTTTTGCAAACCTCGAAGTGCAATGGTGATGGCTTTACGAGAATTGCTTTCGTTTTGTATTAGGCAATCGTTCGCCTCTCTTTAGTTCAAGTTAATCGAATTAGAATATTCAGAAATCAGGGGAATTCCTGCGGGAGAATTTATATGAAGTTTTTTCTATTGGTTTTCGTTTTCAGCATTTCAATTTCGAATGTGGTTTTGGCGCAACAAGCTGCTGCCACTTTGACCGGCGTTGTTACTGATCAAACCGGCGCGGTGATCGCGGGTGCGACCGTGACTGCAAAAAATAACGCGACAAATTTTTCACGCATGGTAATGACAAATGGCGCTGGAGTTTATGTTGTAACCAATCTGCCGCCAGGAACTTATCAGGTGAAAACCGAATCGAAGGGATTTAATACTCAAATAATGCCGGTTACGCTGTATGTCGGGCAAACGCTTACATTCAATGTTTCGCTAAGTGTTGGCAAGGCTTTCGCGGATCCGATTTACATCTACGACGGAAATCGCATCGACGTTGAAACTTCGAAAGTTGATTCCGTAATTGCGACAAAGGAGATCGATTCGCTCCCGCTCAATGGTCGTAATTTTCTGGAGCTTGCGTTGCTCACGCCCGGAAATTCTCCCGCTCCGAATTTCGATCCTACAAAAACCAACACGATATTAATTTCATCGGCGGGTCAACTCGGTCGCGGCGGAAATGTTTCGATTGACGGCACGGACAACAACGATGATGTCGTCGGCGGCGCGCTGATAAATGTTTCGCAAGATGCTGTACAGGAATTTCAGGTCGCGACAAATCGTTTCTCTGCCGAATATGGTCGCAGCGGCTCATCGGTTATCAACATCGTTACTAAGAGCGGCACAAATAATTTACGCGGAGCAGTTTCGTTTTTCGAACGTGATAAGAAACTTCAAGGCTTGCCCGCAACTTATGATCGTCGCCAGCCCGCACCGCCTTTTGATCGCCAACAATATTCCGGCGTAATCGGCGGACCATTCGTTAAAGATAAAGTTTTTGGTTTCGGTTCGATCGAAGTGCGCGATCAGGATGGTGCGCTTTTAGTAGGACAGAGAAACGTAGCGCAGCGAAC
>DAITAB010000095.1:0-9226 GCA_036824525.1 Pyrinomonadaceae bacterium | reverse complement strand
AAATGACCATTTGATTCGCTTGCCCGGATTAATTATGTACCGGAAACGAATCGGCGAAATAGATTATCGTTGAAAGCGCACTTATTCAATAATGTTTGGAGCAAGCATCGGACGAGGAGCAACGCGGATAATTGACACAATTGTCCGTTGGCTCGCTTTCGGTGGAGTAAATCCCAATGTATTGACGGTTATTGGCGTGACGATCAACGTCGGCTGCGGTGTTTTATTTGGTATCGGCGAATTTTTTTATGCCGGACTTGTCCTGATCTTCGCGAATCTGTTTGATATGTTGGACGGAAATGTTGCGCGCCTTACCGGGCGCGTTACGTCGTTCGGCGGCTTCTTGGATTCGTCACTCGATCGTTTGTCGGACATGGTTGTATTTGTCGGCATAATGATTTTCTACGCAAGCAATACACCTCAACATTCGATTCTAAATGTTTTTCTTGCCGGGCTTGGTCTGATGGGTTCGGTAATGGTGAGTTACACAACTGCGCGCTCAGAGACGATAGGAGTAAAAGCGAACGTTGGTTTTCTTCAGCGACCGGAACGAGTAGTTTTATTTATTCTCGGCGCGCTTTCTACCCACTGGGAATCAACGAATTTCTTTGCTAATCGTATGCCGCAGGTATTGTGGGTGCTCGCGATCGGTTCGTTTTGGACATTCATCCATCGCTTGTATCACACATGGCTTTCTACGGATGCCGCAGTGGAAAAAGGATGAAGGATGAAGGATGAAGCAGGAACAACGCAGCAGTATTGAACCGGAAATTGAAAGTGCGACGAACAACGAAACACGAAACACGAAACACGAAACACGAACATTTTTCATTATTAACTATTAGTTAATCACTATTTAATCACGATGCAATTTATTTTTGATTTTTTTCAATCTATTACTTGGGGGCGGTTTGGTTTGGGGCTGGGGCTTTTTATTGTTTCGGTGGTGTTGAGCATCTTGGTCATGGGCGTTGTGATGGTTAATATACCGGCACACTATTTCAGCAGTCATTATCAACATGACTTTTTGCCCGGATCAACTTGGATTGTCCGTTGGGGGGCACTGATATTGAAAAACCTCGCCGGACTTCTACTGGTTATTGCGGGAATAGCGATGTTAATTGGTCCGGGTCAAGGGATTCTGACGATATTGATTGGGTTGATTTTGATGGATATTCCGGGAAAACGTCCGCTTGAAGCGCGGCTCATAAGGCGACCGGCGATTCTCTCATCTGTAAATAAATTACGAGCGCGTTACAATAAGCCACCGCTTTTGATGGACTGATATGGGACTTTTGGATTTTTTCAAACGTAAAAGCGCCGAAGAACTCGAGCGAGAACGCCGCGAGAAGCTCTTGCGACAAGGACGCATCGCCGATGGTACGATTCTCGACTGTCAGCTAACCGATCAAGGTGAAGTTGTTTACTACACATATTCCGTACACGGTGCCGACTTTGAGTCGTCGCAGTTGCTAACGGAATTCCAGCGTCAGCAGCGCGCGAAATATGCGCCGGGCGCTCACGTCGGTATCCGCTTTGATCCACGCCAACACGGAAATTCCGTAGTCGAATAAATTTATGTTCAGCAAAATTCTTATTGCGAACCGGGGTGAAATTGCGTGCAGAGTGATTCGGGCTTGTCGCGATTTGAAGATCCGGACAGTTGCAGTTTATTCCGATGCCGATGCAAATTCGCTTCACGTGAGAATGGCGGATGAGGCAGTGCACATTGGTCATGCGCCTTCGAGTGAGAGTTATCTTCGCGGTGAGAAAATAATCGCGGCGGCGAAATCCTGTGGCGCGCAGGCGATTCATCCCGGTTACGGATTTCTCTCGGAAAATTCCGATTTCGCAAAACAAGTTAAAAAATCCGGCATTACATTTATCGGTCCGCCATCTGAAGTGATGGAAGCGATGGGCGGAAAAATTTCGGCACGAAAAATTGCGATCGACGCCGGTGTACCGGTAGTTCCGGGAGCCAATGAACCGCTCAAGGATTTTTCTGATGCGCTTGAAACATCACGAAGAATTGGATTTCCCGTGATGTTAAAGGCATCCGCGGGCGGCGGTGGCAAAGGAATGCGGCTCGTCGGTAATGAGAGTGAATTAAAAACTTCTTTTGAATCGGCGAAGAGCGAGGCGCTTTCTTCATTCGGGGATGATTCGGTTTTTGTTGAAAAGGCGGTCGTGCGACCGCGGCACATTGAGATTCAGGTTTTGTCCGATACTCACGGCAATCACATCCACCTTGGCGAACGCGAGTGTTCGATCCAACGTCGTCATCAGAAGGTGATTGAGGAATGTCCTTCGCCGATCAATGATTCCGAACTCCGCGCACGAATGGGCGAATGCGCGGTGAGCATTGCTCGCGCGGTGAATTACGTCGGCGCCGGAACGGTCGAGTTCTTAGTTTCGGATGTTGATCGTTCATTTTACTTCCTCGAAATGAATACGCGGCTGCAGGTCGAACATCCGGTAACGGAATTGGTGACGGGAGTAGATTTGGTTTGCGAGCAGATTCGTGTCGCGGCGGGCGAGAAGATCTCGTTTACGCAGGACGATGTGAAATGGAACGGACATGCTATCGAATGTCGTATATATGCCGAAGATCCGGAAAATAATTTCCTTCCTTCGCCGGGCAAGATTACGCGACTTCGCATTCCGCAAGGAAACGGTGTTCGCGATGATGGCGGTGTAAGGGAAGGTGATGAGGTTTCAATTTATTACGATCCGATGATCTCGAAGTTTTGCGTTCACGCCAGGACACGTGCTGAGGCGATTGCGCGTCTTGGTCGCGCGCTCGGTGAATACGAGATAGGCGGAATAAAGACCACGCTTCCGTTCTTTCGTGAGGTTATCGAAGATTCTGAATTCAACCAAGGTAAAATCGACACCGGATTTATACCGCGCTGGCAGAAGCGACGTTTACCTTTCCGAAATAGCGACGAAGAAAGAGACATTGCTTTGATTGCGGCGGCACTCGCCGTTGCCGATGCAAATCCTCAGACACAATCTCACTCGTTTCAAATTAAGGAAACAAAATGGGCTAAAGCTGCCCGCATTGCTGCACTACGAAATAGAATTTAGGTGCTTCTTCTCGGCATAAAAATAATGAGCCGCTGGATTTCCAACGGCTCATTCTCCTTTTGTAGGGGCGGAAGATAAAAGAACCTGAAGTTATTTATCCGTTACGCCACTTTAACTTCGATTACGTTCATTCTCCCGGCGCGGCAACAAAATTCGCGTCCGATAGATCGCCGGAAAGCGAAAACGTCGCCGTGTTGTTTAAGAACGTGTATCGTCTGTGCGAAACCGTCGCCGTGTAAATCGCTCCTACCGAAATACCTTCGAAATGGTAGTAGCCGAAAGTTCCGGTTGAAGTCACAACGGACTGACCCGTGGCTAAATCTGTAAGTACTATACGCGCATTAGAGATTCCCGAACCATCGGAAGTCAAAACGCGACCGGATAAGTTTGCCGACGCTGCAAGAACTACGTTGTTTGAAAAGGTGCAATTAATAATTTCACCTTCTTCGGCAATAATCGTGGCAGTCTTGGATGCGACACTGAAAGTCGAGTTATCCGTCTGAGGAGCGCCACCCGGATCTTCAACGCATGAACCTCCTTGTAAGAAAAAAGGAAAACTTACGTTAATTTGCTGAACCGTTATTTGATTTGCCGCCCCGAAATTTACGATGTTGCCAACTAAATCCGGTGTCAATCCTGAATTTCCTACGATCTGAAAATTCGAAAGCGTTCCGTCCGCATCATCGTCTAGATAGAAACTAATCGGGCTCGCATTTGCCGAAGCGGAGAATTGTAAGTCTTGCGAGCTGTTTCCAGTTCCGCCGACAAAGTCTTCCGTTATTTTCAACAAAGCCGGAAAAACCGCAGCACCAGCGGTAAGCGAAACCGCGCGCGTACCTGTTGAGGAACCGTTCAGAGTCACTAATCCCGTGTGGAACGGCGATCCGGAAATATCAATAGCGGAAAATCCCAGACCCCAATCTGCACGGCGCGCGATGTGCATACCGAAAGCCAATACAACAGTTGACGAGTTCGCAGTAAAAGTAACGGTAATATCTGTCGTACTGTTTCCCGAATAAAGTCCCGAAAGCGTATATGCGGAAACTCCAGTGATCACGCCGTTATACATCGTGAAGTTTCCCGGTGCGGGAACTACCGGAGCCAAATTAGGGTCAGTTGGGATAGGAAAAGTGGACGGCGAGCCGCATCCGGCTATACCGGCACACGGATCTGCCGAAGCAAGACTGCGATTAAATGAAGTCAAATAATCCAAAGCGTGTTTGCCGGATTTGGTTGTATCCCAGTCGAACTGGATCGTCTGTCCTGCACCAGGTGTAAGTCCCGTCATGATAATGCGGTCAGGAATCGATTGTCCTTCGACCCAATGTGACTTGCTGTCGCCGGAATTACCTCCAGCCCATTCGCCACCGAGTGTACAACCAACGGGAGCACTTGCCGGTCCATTTTGACATTGTTCAACGTCAGCCGCCGCCGCTTCCGGCGCAAAAACATAAGCTGACTTCGATTTCGATTGTGCGTTGGCACTCGAAACAGCACCAAGACTAATTGCAATCAACATAAATGGGAGCAGTAAAAATTTCAAGATTGCTTTTTCAGGGGTTAGGGTTTTCATTAAATCCTCCAATTTCATATTCGAAAAAACTTCTAGCAAACCAATGCGTAAAAAACATTGAGATGCGGAACCTTCGAGTTCGTTTTTTCACAGAACTCCAACGGCAAACTAAGTGCCACGATTAACTCAATTTACGCAAAGTATGACTTGTTTGTAGCACACTATTCCGAACGCTGTCCATAACTTTCTCAAATGCTCGACGTAAATATAACGATATAAACCGCATACAGTCATTTTTGCTTTCGGTCAAATGATGCTGTCGCAGCAATCAAAGCCCGAAAAAGTTCCTTCGTATGGTAGCTCTAGATGTTTAAAGAGGCTCGATTTGCAGAAAAATGTAGTTGTTTTTTCACGGAGTAGTGTAAATTTCCGCAGTTGAGAAATTAAACATCGTTCACCGCGGCTGTCGATTCTTGCGTAAACGGCTTTTCGAGTTCGTTTAACGACGACGTAAACGAAATAGGACGGAAACAACCAGTGGAAAAATTCCTGAAACAGTTGATGGGAAAAAGAGTGGATATTTCGTGTGGCAACGATTCGATTGTGCGCGGCGACGTCGTTTCAGTTACGGATGAGCTGCTCCATCTTCGTGATGAGAATGAACGAGTCATTTATGTTGCTATTAACAAGATTGCGATCATTTGGGAAGTAAAGGAGCAATCACAACGACCGGGTTTTGTTTTAGGCAAACAAAAAAGCGAACCGTAAATAGCGTTCGCTTTTTGCTACGTTTCGAGGTCTTTGATGTCAGGAGTTCCTTTTGGGGATTCTCCTAAAGCCCACAATTCGCTTTTCCCAATAGCCGGCAAATGGCGAAAAGGTCACTCCCTTGCTGCTCGAGGCGTGGTAAAAACCCGTTTCGTTAGCAACTATACCGACGTGTCCAAGTTTATTGAAAAACACCAGCGTACCAAACTCATACTTTTCATCACCCGAAACCGGTTCAAAATTCCGCCAAAACATCGATGCGCTCGTTCGATCAAAACTTAACCCCGCATCGCGAAATACGCTCCAAACCAATCCGGAGCAATCATAGTTGTTTGGTCCGGATGAGCCGTACCGATATCGAATGCCCAAACGAGCTTGTATCGCGTTAAAAAGTCTCTCGTTTACAGACTTGCCGTAAGCAAGGCGAGAGATATCGTATGGCACGTCTCCAATCGGCGCAGACATTACTGTTTTCTTAACTAATCCGGCGTTGGCCTTGGGTTGTCCCACGATAATTATAGGCTGAGTAAGTCCTGGTCGCGTGGTCCTGACGGAAGAAGTAGAAGAAGCAACCTGGGTTTGAGAGGGTGTCGTAACCACAATTCGCGGGCGCTTTTCCTGGGCGATCAAAGTCGAAGAGCAGGTGATCAATACGCCGGCACACAACAACAGGCACTTCTTTGATATTTTTCCAAAATTCATCAATTAAAACTCCTATACTGATTCGACTGGGCAGAAATCCGCATTGTCGCGGTTTCAGTCTTCGAACAGAAAATTTTGGGTAGTTTATTTCCTAACGGTAAGCGAAAACCAATTGGGGGTTGGATTTCTAACCTGGGCTACTTCGCTTTATGGGCAAGATTCTTGCCTAAAACGGCAAGAAAATCAAATCGCCACTCAAATTATAACCGAGAGCGAATGAACTGTGGTAGGCAAAAATAAGCGAAACAACCTATAAAAGGCGCTTTTTGCTCAAAAATCGGCAATCATGAATTGAGAAAAATTCACTTAAACGAGAGAAGAGTGGCGACAGTTGTTGGTTGAAAGGACGTATGAGCGTTTCCCCCGCCCAACCTTCTCCGATGCGACTGCCAACTTTGTTGGATAACCTGTTAGAGGATTAATCGAAACGTGCTTTCAGAAAAAAATCCCCGTGTTATTCAACACAGGGATTCTACAAAAAATTGGTTGGGATCAATTAAGCGGAAAAGGATGTTCCGCAACCACATCCGCCTGTCGAGTTTGGATTCTCAAACGTAAATCCCGAACCCATCATATTCGATGTGTAGTCAACGGTAATACCGTTTAGATACTGAGCGCTGAACATATCGACGAAAAGCTTAACTCCACCCTTTTCCAAAATATGATCACCGGATCGCGAATCCTCTTCAATATTCAAGCTGTATTGGAATCCGGAGCAACCGCCCGGAACCACGCGAACACGAAGTCCGGCTGTTTCGGGAAGATCCGATTCATTCGACAAAAATTTCTTAATCTCTTCAATCGCCGCCGGCGTAACATTCATTTCGACGGATGGTGCTGCAACTGCTGACATATTCGTTTTTATTCTCTCCTTAAAACTTTATCGCTCAAGCGAATCTTTACTTTCGAATCAATATTACGAATCTTCGAGTAAATTCTCAAGCAATTAGTTGCACGTCTAAAAGTTTTGATAAGCAAATCGTGCAAGAAATACAGAAATTCACTCAGCAACGGGCGAAACCGTCCGTAATACCTGGCGGAGAATTCCTGCGTCTCGATAGTCCTGAAATCGAAACCAACATTTGAACCTATTTGAATCAACCTGAACGTCGAATTGATTCAATCTGACCGAACTTGACCGCCCACTAGCGCGTTGAGTACGTCCTAAACCTCTTATTTTCATCAATTAGTCCTACGGCATATAAGTTGAATAACTAATTGCGCAGTCAATTGTGACTGACGACCTAAGAATTATTTAAGGTTCGCAAGAAAAGGATTTATGAAAACCAACTTTATCAAAGACGCCAACCGGATCGTGATCGCAGGTTTCGTATTGTTTGCACTTACTGCAGCGGTGATGTTCATCCCGCAGAGCAGCGCGAATTTCGGCTTCGCCGCACATGCCCAAAAGAATTGGGAAGTGCGAAAGGACAAAGTGGCGCCGGAACTTCGCGACAAAATGAATTTGCGGTCGTCAACCGATGAAACCGTGAAAGTAATTATTCAGAGAAATGGTCCGAAGAGTGATCAATTGGTGGCGTTGCTAAAGCGAAATGGAGTCAAGCTCAAAGGACATTTCGATAAGCTGGAAGCGACTGCCGTCGAATTACCGTTGAATGTAGTGGATGAACTGGCAGCGATGGACGAAGTTGTCTCGATTGTTTACGACGCCCCGATAAATTCACTCGGACACGTAAACAATACGACCGGCGCTGAAGCAGTTCGCGCGCAAGTAAATGCTTCCGGCGCAAGCTATACGCTCGACGGGACGGGAATCGGAATTGCCGTCGTTGATTCCGGAATGTTCTCTACCCATAAAGCATTTTTGAATGCGGCGAATGTGAGTCGAATCAAATTTAGTAAAGACTTCACGGGCGAAAACCGTGTGGATGATCCATTCGGTCATGGTACTCACGTTGCCACAGCGGCAGCAGGTTATCGAGTCGCGGGAGTTTCGAGCAATCTGTATGAAGGTGTCGCGTGGAACGCGAATTTGATTAATCTTCGGGTATTGAATTCTGGTGGAACCGGTACCACCTCGGGGCTTCTCAATGCGCTTAACTGGGTGTTGACCAACAAAGCAACTTATAACATTCGCGTCGTAAACATGAGTCTCGGGACGCCGGCGATCAATTCCTTTACGGTTGATCCGCTGTGCATCGCGGTAAGAAAACTCGTCGATGCCGGAGTGGTCGTAGTCGCAGCCGCGGGAAACGATGGGAAAAACTCTTCCGGCGTAAAGCAATACGGTACGATTCACTCACCCGGTAATGAACCATCGGCAATCACAGTAGGCGCAAGCAACACGTTCGGAACCGACGTGCGTACGGACGATATTGTTACAACTTATAGTTCGCGCGGACCAACGCGTAGTTATAAAACCGATACTTCAGGCGTCAAGCATTTCGACAACTTGGTCAAACCTGATTTGGTGGCTCCAGGTAATAAACTCATCTTTGCCGAAGCGGACAACAATCTTGTGGTGGCAACCTATCCTAACCTTGATTACGGCGCAGCGAAAAATAACTACCGCTATATGTATATGAGCGGAAGTTCGATGGCGACTCCGGTTACCGCAGGCGCAGCTGCTTTATTACTACAAGCAAATCCGAATCTGAGACCGAATATGGTCAAGATGATTTTAATGTACACCGCACAACAGCTTGCGAATTACAACATTCTCGATCAGGGCGCAGGGCAACTTAATATTGAAGGCGCTGTTCGTTTAGCAAAGGCAATCAAAACTACGCTGCCGTCGGGGACGGCGTTGGGAACTTCGATGTTGACTTCAGCGACACCGCCTACTGCGCAATCAACCGTTAGCGGAACAACTTTTCAATGGTCACAGGGAATAGTGATGGACCAAACTTACGGAAAAGGACTCGAACTAATTACGAAGTACCAGAAAATTTATGATCTTGGCGTATTGATCGGCGATGGCACGACACTAACGACGAGCGGCGTTTTAATCAGCGATGGCGCCAAAATGTCGAGCGGCGTTTTGATCGGCGATAATCTCATGACCAGCAACGGCGTATTGATTGGCGATGGCACTTTCTTCAAGAGCGTTGGTGTTCTATTGGGCGATGGAGTTCTCGTATCCGACCGGACAGTATTCGGTGATGGAGTGATGGTAAGTGATGGTGTGCTGATCGG
>DAITAB010000293.1:0-2801 GCA_036824525.1 Pyrinomonadaceae bacterium | reverse complement strand
CAATACTGGAATGCGGTGCGTAAACGACTGTGGTTGGTACTTGGAATTACCGTTCTCACCACCACACTGTCCGCGATTTACATTGCGCGTCGCCCGAATGTTTACGAGGCGCGCTCGCGAGTTCAAGTTGATCTCGAACAGGCGAATCCTGATCTTATTTCATCCGACCGTCGACTGCCGACGGTAAATGATCCGGCTTACTTCAATACGCAGCTCCAACTTTTAACCAGCGACAGTCTTTTGCGGAGAGTGGTCAGCGAACACAAGCTTGATTCGATCAAGGAATTTGAGGTCGCAAAGAACGAAGATTCTGTATCGACAGTTCAGTCTTTTTTGCGCGCAGTCGGTTTGGCAAGCAAACCGGAAGAAAAAAAATCGCAGGGTGTCGCTGAAGCTTCCGCGGTCGCGAGTTCGGGAATCGCAACTTCCAGTGAGGTTGAAGAAGCTATTCAGCTGGCGCCATATGTTGATCTGCTGCGGAAGAAATTACGTGTCGAACCGGTGAGAGAATCGCGCGTGAGTTTCAAAGATACGCGATTGATCGACATCAATTTTCAAAATACGAATCCGGAACTTGCGGCGATCGTCGTAAATGGAATTGCGGAGACTTTTACCCGTGTGAATCAGGAAAAGCGTTCCGGTTCGAGCCGAAAGACCAATACATTTTTGGACGAACGGGTTGCCGGTTTGCAATCGCAGATTCGCAGCGATGAGCTGAAACTTGCTCAGCTAAAACGGAGTTCCGGAATTTTGAGTACCGGCGAAGGCGAACAGACCATTGTTATCGATCGTCTTTCAGGACTAAACAAACAATTGCTGGACGCTGAGAATCAACGCAAAAATGCCGAGGCGCAATACAATGCGGTTAAGAGTTCCCCTGAGAAGATTCGCGCATTATCGGAAGAGACAATGGCTCGATACATAACCGAACGCGAAAACGATATCCGCACTTTGTCTAACGAAACTAATAAGAAGATTGCCGATCTGAAGGCGGAGCGTGCGAAATTACTCGTTGAGTATGTCGAATCCGCGCCGGAGGTTCAGGAATACGATAAAAAGATTTCAGCACTTTCGGCGGCGGTGGATAAGGCGATCGCCAAAGACACAAGTGACCTTGCAAATTACCGCAGTCGTGTGGAGCAGACCATCATCGGCAACTTACGCACGCGATTCGAACAAGCGCGTGAACAAGAACAGAAAATTCGCGAGGATTTCAATAAACAATACAATCAGGCACAAGGACAAAATCAGGCTTCAATTAATATTCGTCTTCTTCAACAGAATGTCGATACCAACCGCGGTTTCCTAGAAAATCTTGCCAAGCAGCAGAGCGAGAATGATGTGATTGCTCGCGGTACAGACAATAACGTGAGTGTGGTTGATATCGCGATTCCGCCGGAAGTTCCGATCGCGCCGCGCCGACTTACTACGGTTTTGGCAACTTTATTTTTGTCCGGTTTGTTCGGACTTGGTCTCGCGCTTTTTCTTGAGTACCTTGACGACACAATTAAGACCACCGAGGAAATCGAAAATCTTTTGGGCTTACCGGCTCTGGCGGCAATTCCAACCATCGATTCGATGGCAAAACGGCGACTTTTACTTGTTGGAGCTGATGCTGAACTTGATGAGATACCGAACTCCGAGTTGTTAATCAAAGCCGATTCACGTTCGTCTCTCGCTGAAGCTTATCGCCAGTTGCGCACATCGATCTTGCTTTCTACTGCAGGACACGCGCCAAAAAGTTTATTGGTTACATCGAGTCTTCCGTCTGAAGGAAAAACAACAACTGCGGTAAATACAGCGATCAGTTTGGCGCAAACAGGAGCGAAAGTTCTGATTATCGACGCCGATATGCGTCGACCGAGATTGCACACTGTCTTTGGACACGAAAATATCGAAGGTCTCAGCACGATTCTCGCTTCAGCGATAACCGAATCACATGTCTCAAGCATTATTAAGGTTGACGAGGCGACTAAACTCGATCTCTTGTTTTCCGGACCGATTCCTCCAAATCCGGCTGAGCTAATAGGCTCCGATCAAATGACAACGTTACTTACAATGTTGCAGAAACACTTCACCCACATCGTTATCGATTCACCGCCAATTGCTTCTTTTACTGATGGTGTGTTGATTGCATCAATGGTTGATGGGGTAATTCTAGTCGTTCAATCGGGAAAGAGTTCGCGTCAGATTGTGCGCCGATCGCGGCAGTTGCTTCAGGAGGTTGGCGCAAGAGTCTTCGGAGTGGTTTTGAACAATGTGAATCCTCGTTCGCAGGATAATTCCTATTACTATCAGAGCTATTACCATCGAAATTATTATCGACAAGACGAATAGTGAATTTTCTGCTGAAATGACGTTTGCGATTCTCTGAAGATTAGTTGATATTCGGGCATCGCGACCGCTCTTCGAATTTGAACAAGAATACCCTTATGGAAAAACAAACACGGGTTTTGGTCACCGGAGCTGGTGGTTTTATTGGAAGCCATCTCGTTACCTATTTGAAGAAGAAAGGATTTTGGGTTCGCGGCGTTGATATAAAGAATCCGGAATTTTCGCGTACGGATGCTGATGAATTCGCGTTGCTCGATCTTAGACGTTGGGAAAACTGCGTTGAAGCCACGAAGGGAATCGATGAGGTTTACGCGCTCGCCGCCGATATGGGCGGAATGGGTTTCATCTCAAATCACCATGCGCAGATTCTCTACAATAATTCCTTGATCAATCTTCACAGTCTTGAAGCGGCACGCGAGAATGGAATCTCCCGTTATCTTTACACGAGTTCCGCCTGTATCTATCCC
>DAITAB010000094.1:5518-9422 GCA_036824525.1 Pyrinomonadaceae bacterium | reverse complement strand
GGTCAATGGCGACAACACAGCCTGTATGCACTAAAGCGAAGGACACAAGGCAGTAATAGGAGAGAACGCTTCCTAAGAGGGGGAAGCGTTCTTTTTTGTTTATAAAGAATCTCCGTGTCGCATCGGCGAGGGCTTGCGCGCCGCACGCGAAACAAAATTGTTACTTTGCCCGAGAAATAATTTTCAACTCGGGTTTCATTGCTTCGATGGAAACCTGTCGCGCGACTTCTTCCGCTACATGGGTAAACGCCTTCGCCTGTGGTGAATCCGGACGCGATATCACGACGGGAATTCCCGCATCACCGCTTTCACGAACCTCCATCCCAAGCGGAACTTCACCGAGGAACGGTGCGCCGTATTTTTCCGCAAAACTCGAACCGCCGCCTTCGCCAAAAATGTTGTAACGCTTCTCCGGCATATCGGGCGGAATAAAGTACGACATATTTTCGACAACGCCGAGAATCGGAACGGAAACTTGTTCGAACATCTTCAATGCGCGAAGAACATCTGCGAGCGAAACTTGCTGCGGTGTAGTTACCAAAACTGCGCCCTGCACCGGAACCAATTGCGCGAGCGAAAGCTGCACGTCTCCCGTGCCCGGCGGCATATCAACGATAAGATAATCGAGTTCACCCCAATTTACGTCCGTTAAAAACTGCCGAACGATTCCATGGAGCATCGGACCACGCAAAACCATCGGCTTGTCCGGTGGCGCAAGTACCGCCATTGAAATCATCTTCACGCCGTGTGCTTCGATTGGAAGGAGCTGCCCGTTTTCAATAACCGGTTGATTTAATGCTACGCCGAGCATCAGCGGAACATTCGGACCATATACATCGGCATCCATCAATCCGACTTTCGCGCCTTGAAGTGAAAGTGCGACCGCAAGATTAACCGCAACTGTAGATTTCCCAACGCCACCTTTTCCGCTCGAAACGGCAATGATGTTTTTCACACCGGGAACCGCCACATTGTTTGCAATACCGCGACCCTTCGGAACTTCGGCATCCATCGTCACTCTTACCGATGAAACGCCTTCGAGCGCGGACACGATTTCGCGTGCCTCCGTTTCCATCTGTTCCTTTACCGGACACGCCGGAGTTGTAAGCACGACGCGAAAAGAAACGTCGCCTCCATTGATCGCAACATCGCGTACGAATCCGAGCGTGACAATATCTTTTCGCAAATCGGGATCGATGATTGCTTTGAGTGAATCGAGAATAATCTGTTCAGTTAATTGGCTCATAAAAATAAAATCAAAATCGAATTTTGAGATCGCGCTATATAGTCTCCGCGTTCATCAGTCGTCGCAGTTCGTCAGAACGCGTTTCGGGATTTCCGTATTTGGTGCGGTAGTCTTCGGCACTGCGCCTTATTACTTCAAATGCTTCTTCGCGCGAGTACACGTGGGTGACTTCGAGCGCTCGCGGCGTATCGTTTGGCAATTGTTTGTAACTCAAAAAATAATGCGCGAGACGATCTATCAACTCACTCGGACATTGACTGATGTCTTCAATTTTGCCGAACGCGAGGTCTTTTTCCAAAACGGCAATGATCTTATCGTCCGCTTCGCCGTGATCGAGAAGCCGCAAGCCGCCGATTGGTTTTGCGTTGACGAAAAAATTTCCCGCCATGATTGTCTTCTCGCTCAATACACAAATATCGAGCGGATCTCCATCACCGGCGATTGACGAGCGTCCTGTTTTCTCCATACAAAATTCCGCAATCTTTTCGCCGCAAAAAGTTTGAGGCACAAACCCGTATAATGTCGGACACACGGACGAAAATCTGTGCGGTCTATCCAGGCGAAGGTGCCCCGAAGATTTATCGAGTTCGTATTTCACTACATCGCGCGGAACAATTTCGATATACGCGTTAACCGTATTCGGCGCATTTTCGCCGAGAGATACGCCGTGCCACGGATGGGATTGAAACATGACCGACAACAAATGGCTCAATTCTTGTTTTTCCATAAGATGCGCTTACGCGCTAGAATTTCGCTAGTGTCTAAAACGAGAAGGATACAGCTTTTTCAAGAACTTTGCATCGAAGCGCAAGCATGCGTAAGGTGTCCGGCAATGACGGAACGAACCGCCGTCTTGAGCGAGCTTAACGGAACAATTCAACCCAAAGTGTTTTTCATTGCGGAAGCGCCGGGAAGACAAGGCGCCGATCGCACGCGAAAACCATTTTACGGCGACAAATCCGGAGAGAATTTTGAACGTCTCCTGGCTTCAATAAAACTCACGCGCGACCAGATTTTTATTACAAATGCCGTAATGTGCAGTCCGCGAAGTGCAACCGATGCGAATCGAAAACCGACGAAGTCGGAAATGAAAAACTGTTCGGACTTTTTGCGAAGGCAAATTGAATTGATAAATCCTAAAGTTATCGCAACACTCGGCGCCGTCGCGCTGGATGCGATAAAGTTAGTCGAGCCACACGAATTCAGTTTAAGAAATGTTGGCGAGGTTCTGCCTTGGAATAAACGAGCGCTCGTTCCATTGTTTCATCCGAGTCCACAGGTCCTCGCTTCGCACAGACGAATGAATCAACAGTTGGAAGATTTTGAAATACTCCGCAGCGTCCTGAGAACTTCACCCGAATAAAAATGAATACCGAATCGCGTTCACAATATAATTTCGTAACCCAAAAAGGATTTGGATTTTTTGAAACTAACGGCGGAGTGATAGAGGTGACTGGAAAAGAAGCCGTCATGTTTCTCAATGGGATGATCAGTAACGACGTTGCAAAACTCCCGGACAATTCATGGATGCTTGCAGCGTTGCCGAACGCGCAAGGGCGACTTTTGGCTTTCGTGAAAGTGATTCGTTTTGGTGAGCGGTTTTTCTTCATTACGGATGAACAAACTCACGATAAGGTGATGCAAAATCTTACGCGCTTTGTTTTGGCGGGGGATTTTTTTGTCACCGATCGAAGTCCGGATCTGTGTGTTGTTTCGATCAACGGACAAAATATTTTAGGAATTTCCATGGAACTTCCGAAAGAAGATCAGGATGTTCCGGAATTTACTTTTCAAGACGGGCGAGTTTTCGCGTTTCGCGATTTGCGGCGAGTGAAAAACGGTTTCATGTTCGTCGTTTCAAAAAATATTGCGAATTCGTTCAACGGTAAATTGTCGGAGTTTGGAGGCGTTTCGCTTTCGGAGGAGACGAGAGATGTTTTGAGAATTGAAAACGGAATTCCGCTTTATGGAATCGACGTTGACGAAACTACCGTCGTTCTTGAAAGCGGCTTGGATGAAGCAGTGAGCTTCACAAAAGGTTGCTACATCGGACAGGAGATCATCGCGCGAATTCACTTTCGGGGACACGTTGCGAAAAAACTCACCGGTTTAGTTTTTGAGTCGGTGGAAAATGAAAATTGGAATCGTTGGTTAAACGAAGGCGGACATGAACCTCTGGCTGCAATCCCGACGTTTGCCCTCAATGGAAGCAACGCTGATTTGGCGTCAACAGAAGGCAAGAACGCAGGACGAATCACTTCTGTGACTTTCTCGCCGCGCCTTAGAAAGTTCGTTGCGCTGGCATTCGTTCGATACGAATTTTTACAGGAGGGAACGGAATTACGAATCGGACAAAACTCGGTGAAAGTTATGACGCTTCCATTCATAAAATAAGATGGACAATGACTTAATACACAACAACGAAAACGACTTGGATTTTCCGAACGCGAAACTCGCTTACACGATTATTCAATCGCTGCTCGCACACAACGAAGCAGTGAGCGATCTGCTTGTCGTAATGGCGCATGCGCTGGATCAGGATGTGACAAAAGCGCTGACTACGACAAACGAATGGGAAAAATATTTAGAATCAAAACGCAATCTCGAAAACACGAAAGTGCAGATTGAGAAGTTTGCCGAAGAACTTCGCCGAATGGA
>DAITAB010000094.1:0-5418 GCA_036824525.1 Pyrinomonadaceae bacterium | reverse complement strand
GGTCCTGCCGGAATTTCCGCGGCGTATGAATCTAAAAAGCTCGGACTTGATTACGTCGTGGTCGAAAAAGGTTTGATCGGCAACACGATATATAATTATCCGATTGGACTTACCGTTTTCTCTACCACCAATGAGCTCGAATTTAACCGCGGCGATCTTAACCCTGCGCGAGAAAAACCCACTCGAGAAGAGCTTCTCAATTACTACGTACACTTTGCCCTCGAGAACGAGCTGAATATTCGTACGGAAGAAATCGTTTTGAAAGTCGAAAGAGTTTCAGAAGGTCACTTTAAGATCACGACCAATAAGAAGCTGTATGAGTCACGCAAAGTTCTCTTCGCAATTGGCGCGATGGACTTTCCGCGTCGCTTAGATGTACCCGGCGAAGACTTGCAGAAAGTTCATCATCGCTTTCTCGAAACTTTTCCTTACGTAAAGAAAAACGCGTTGGTGATCGGCGGCGGAAATTCGGCGGGCGAAGCGGCGTTGTTTCTCGCCGAAGTCGGCGCGTACGCTACGCTCGCGACTTTTCGAAAAGACTGGGAAGAAACGGATCCGAAGCAAGGTTGTATAAAACATTGGGTCAAACAGCCGCTCGAAGAGCAGCTCGCCAAGAATTGTCTCGAAGTTTTTTTCTTAAAGCGTGTGGTTGAGATACGCGAAAAAGAAGTTGTGCTGGAACACGAAAGCGGCGATGTGGTCACTCTGAACAACGATGTCGTTTTTATTCTGATCGGTGCAGACGCGGACCTTACGCTGCTCAAAAATCTTGATGTGAGCACTCAGATGTCCAAATACGGTGAAGTTCCGGTTTACGAAGAAGAAACGTTTGAGACAAATGTGCCCGGCGTTTTCGTTGCCGGACATTTTACGCGTTCGCGTCACATTCAAGCGGCGATTAAACTTCCACGAAAAATAATTCCGAAAATCGCTAACGAAATACGAAAAGTAAGAAAATCAAAATTCTGAAAAAGTTTATTTCAATGATTTCTTTGTCTGCTTATTTTAAGACCCGCAAAGTCGCTTTGAACATCTCTTAAAACTCGGTTGCGGCATGCGTTCGATCGCGTCGCGCGACTCCCGTTCGATAAGCGGCTTCTTCTACGGCTACTGCAACTGCTTCCCCGACTCGTTTATCGAAAACTGAAGGAACGATGTAATCCGGATGTAGGTCATTGACCGAAATTATTCCGGCGATAGCGTGTGCCGCCGCGAGTTTCATCTGTTCGTTGATTCGCGAAGCACGACAATTCAGCGCCCCGCGAAAAATGCCCGGAAAACAAAGAACGTTGTTTATTTGATTCGGGTAATCGCTTCTCCCGGTTGCCATAACCGCGACGTGTGGTGCGGCATCTTCCGGCATGATCTCGGGAATCGGATTTGCCATCGCAAACACAACCGGATCCTTTGCCATTTTGGTCAAATCCTCTTCGGTAATAGTTCCTGGCACACTTAGTCCGAGAAAGAAATCTGCTCCTTTGATTACCTCATGAATAGTTCCGCGTTCATTGTTGGGGTTGGTATTTTGAGCGTACCAATCTTTAACCCAATTCATGTGTTCTTTGCGTCCTTTATAAATCGTTCCGCCGCGATCGCAACCAATGATGTTTTTTACGCCAGCCGCCATAATGATTTTGGTACAGGCAACTCCGGCGGCGCCGATTCCGCTCACAACAACTTTAATGTCTTCTATATTTTTTCCGACAATTTTCAGCGCATTGATCAATGCGGCGAGTACCACCACGGCGGTTCCGTGTTGATCATCGTGAAATACGGGAATATCGAGTTCTTCCTTCAGGCGTTGTTCGATTTCGAAACATCGCGGCGCGGAAATGTCTTCCAAATTTATTCCGCCAAAAGCAACTGAGATGTTTTTTATGGTTTGAACAATTTCATGTGAGTCTTTGGTATTGAGAGCAATCGGGAATGCATCCACACCGCCGAACTCCTTGAAAAGTTGCGCCTTTCCTTCCATCACCGGCATCGCCGCGGCTGGACCGATATCGCCGAGTCCGAGAACTGCGGTTCCATCGGTAACAACGGCAACGGTATTTTTCTTAATCGTAAGTGTAAAAACTTTTTCCGGATCCTGATGTATCGCCTCGCAGACGCGAGCGACGCCCGGAGTGTAAACCATCGAAAGATCAGCTCGCGTTTTCAGCGGAATCTTTGAAACTATTTCGATCTTTCCGCCCAAATGCATCAAAAAAGTTCGATCGGAAACATTGACGATCTCAACGCCATCGATGTCTTTTACGATCGTAATAATTTCCTGATCGTGTTTTTCCGACGACGCGTTGACGGTGATATCGCGAACGAGAAAATCCTTACCGACGCTGACAATATCTATGCCTTCGATGTCGCCGCCGACGGTTCCAATTGCTGTCGTCAATTCACCGAGTTTTCCCGGATTGTTTTGAATTTTTACGCGTAGAGTAACGCTGTAGCTTGCGCTGGGTTTTATTTGTTTATGCACGTATTAACTTCAACTTATTTTTCTTAAACTGACTACTGCTCAAGCGACGGGTCGCAACAAACCGCGAAAGATTCCCTTGATAGAAACCTTGTCTGCAGTTAATACGACCGAGTCGTAGTTGCGATTGGAAGGACGAAGTTCAATCTTCTTTCCCGAACGAAAATAACGTTTCAAGACAAAACGTTCTTTTTCGATCAAAGCCAGAACGCACGAGCCATCGCGAACCAAACTTCTTTTTTCGATCAACGCGATATCGTCTTCGCAGATGTGATCGTCGATCATCGCATCGTTCGTAACGCGATACGCCGCTATTTTGTTCGGATCAAGAAAACCTATCATCAGTTTCGGAACCAAAAGTTTTTCTGTCTCGACATTTTCCGTCGACTCTTTGTAATTCTCTTGGGAGATCCATTCGATTTCGCATAGAGCATTCGGACCGCTATGAGTTGATTTAAGTTCCAAACTAAATGAACCGCTTTCCCGGTGCCGCATCAAATACCCTTGTTGCTCAAGCGCGACGATGTGTTTTGCAACCGTGCTGCGCGATGAAAGATTAAATTCACGCGCGATCACGCTGTATGACGGCTGGTATCCATTTGCGTCTTGATATCCCGATATGAAATTCAAAATTTCGCGTTGACGCTTTGAGCGCGTAAGCATAGTGATTCGATTTTAGAGGCGAAAAAAATACTCAGTCAAGGTGAAAGGCGCCCCACTCATTTTGTATCTTACACGTTAAGAGACTCGTTCATCGATTCCGCACCGAAAGCGTGTAAATGAAAAACTCATTGACGGCAAGTAAACGCGACGTTAGAATTCGATATAGGTTAACGTTTGATTTTTAATCGGTTCCGGTTATTTTCTTCGCTCCAGTTTCTTTTTTATGTCGGAAAGAATTGACGATCTACTTCGCATGGCGATGAGCTTTGGCGCATCAGATCTACATTTGCGCGCAGGTTCATTTCCGGTAATTCGAATCAACGGGGAATTACGTCCACTTTCCGGCGTGAATCGTCTTTCGCAGGAAGAAACATTGGAAATGGCTTTCTCGATGATGTCGAATCGACAGAAGCAGCATTTCAAAGAAGCTTTTGAAGTTGATATTGGTTATGGCGCTGCCGGGCTCGGAAGATTTCGCGTAAATATTTTTCAACAGCGAAGCTCGGTGGGAATTGTCGCGCGTGTGATTCCGGATTTCATTCGAACGTTTTCCGAACTCGGGCTCCCGCCGGCTCTTACGAAGATAGCGGAAGAACAGCGCGGGTTGATCCTGGTAACCGGAACGACCGGCTCAGGAAAATCTACGACTCTGGCTTCGGTTGTTGACCACATTAATACGAACCGGAATTCGCATATCGTTACGATTGAAGATCCGATTGAATTTTTACACAAAGATAAAAAGTCATTCATCACACAGCGGGAAATCGACGTCGACACAAGATCGTTTGCAGAGGCGCTGCGAGGCGCGATGCGTCAGGATCCGGATGTTATTCTTGTCGGAGAAATGCGTGACCTTGAAACTATTGAAACCGCCTTGGTCGCTGCCGAGACAGGGCATCTTGTGCTTTCGACTTTACACACGCTCGATGCGGTTGAAACACTTTCGCGAATTATTTCTACGTTTCCGCCGTTCCAACAAAAATCCGTGCGACTTCAGCTCGCAGGTTTATTAAGAGCGGTCGTTTCACAACGCCTGATGAAAACGACGAAAGGCAAAACGCGAGTTCCCGCAGTTGAAGTTTTGGTTTCGACGCCGCTGGTTCGTGACTACATACTTAATGAAGACAGGACATCGCAGATACGTGACGCGATAGCGGCAGGAACTTCGCAGTACGGAATGCAAACATTCGATCAGTCACTGTTTTATCTTTATCAAGCAGGACTAATTACTCTCGAAGAGGCGCTCCGCGGTTCAAGTAATCCGGATGAATTTCGTTTGCGACTTGCCGGAATTCATAGTTCCTCAGCGCAGGCGAAAGAAGAAATGGAACGTCAACCGGGAACCGGACGCGTCAGCGATTTGATTTCGCGTATGTGATTTTTGGGTGAACAACAAAGTTTCAAATGGAGGAAGTCGGTAAGGCTTCCTTTCTTATGTGGTGAGAAATCCTTCCGCTACCAACACGGAATTTCCGCCGATTCTAACGGTTTCGATCTTTCCTTTTGAACCCATTACTGATGCACGAATTCTACTGGGTCGTCCCATGAAATCGCCTTGTTCGACGATGAATTGGGAATCTTTTTCGGCAGGTTTGATCGCGCCGTTTGAAACGAGATAACCGGCGAGAGAACCCGCGGCACTTCCGGTCGCCGCATCTTCAGCAATACCGTCGTCGGGCGCAAAGAATCTCGCGTGAGCGCGGGAATTTCCACCGTCGACGGTTTCTGTAGTGAACACGTAACATCCTATAGCGTTCATTTGGCTATAAATCTCTGCGAGCAACGACGAATTTATTTTACAGCGTCCGAGTGATTCGAGATTTCTCACCGGAACTATCAGCGCGGGAATTCCCGTTGAAGAAATCTGAAACGGAAATCTTTTATCGTCGCAAAAATCTTTTCGTTGCAGACCAAGAGCATCCGCAAGGCGATTTAGCTCGCCGTCGGTTTGCCGTACGTTTTTGGTCGAGAAGTTTCCCTGAGTCATCGTTACGCACACGACATTTCCATCGCGGAATTCAATCTCGACGGGTAACACGCCAACTCCGAGTTCGTGTTCAATGGCGACAATTCCATTTTCAACTTTAGGCGAGATTCCGAGTCGAGCCAGCAAATTCCAAGTTCCGACGACAGGATGCCCTGCGAGAGGTAGCTCACGGGTCGGCGTAAAAATTCGTAAACGACGCAACGCAACCATGGAAGAAACTACAAACACGGTTTCGGAAAGGTTCATTTCACGCGCGATCTTTAACGAATGTGCAATCGCGTGGGCAGACTCGAGC
>DAITAB010000292.1:0-2846 GCA_036824525.1 Pyrinomonadaceae bacterium | reverse complement strand
AAGTAATTCGCATAAAGCGAAGTTGCCTCAGTTGCAGTCCAACCAAAGCCTTCATTTGGATCACGTAAATAAAGGGTGAACATCGCCAGCATCGAATAGAAACTGAACCGCTCCCACATTTCCGTAAAGAAGAGTGTGGCTAGACCGCGCGGATGTCCGAAAAAAGTTTTGCCGGATTTGTCGAATCCTGTTTCACTAACAGCGCTCATGTTTTTCCTTAATAGGTTTTGGATTTGTAAAGTTTCGGGCAAAATATAGCAGATTAATTTTTCTTCGGAAAGAAGCTTCGACCGGAAATAATACATATGCTCTTCGCACTCATAGCAGCTTGGGTCGCATACCGACGCGCGAGCGATACAAACCGCCGACCGATTCTTTGGGCTTTCATCGCCGGAGTAACGTATATCGGCACTCAATTTTTGGTAGCGATGGGAGTTGGTGGGATTGTCGGTTTGGGTATCGCTTTTTGGGGTTGGCCGGAAAATGCCTGGGATAAATTTGAGAGTGTGATTACGGTTGTTGCCGTCGTCGCAAGTTTTATCCCGACATTACTAATCCTCAGATTTCTCGGAAAGGTTCCGGATGAGCCCGTTTATAGTTCTCCGCCGCCACCGCCTGAATTCGAGAGCTAAGATCTTCAGCAAATTTAGACACGCGGGATCAATAGAATTCTCCGCGTCGTGATTTTACCGGCAGCAAGAAATATGTTGGTAACGCATTTCCTTTTCAAAAATTTCGCCGAAAAAAGCCCTGGCTGCGAGGAGGGCCAAACAGCCAAGGCTCATTCTGACTCCAAGTCAAATGCTTTATTTTACTAAAGCAAATTTTTGATGCCGGAGTCGGAATCAATGTTGTCTAAAGCGAGACCGGATTTTCGTCCGGTCTCATTTTCATTTCAACTTACTAACGGGCGGTTGGAATATCACCGGCTACGCCAAACTGTCGATATTCGAAAGTGTTGTCGATACTTCGCCAGATGTACCAGATACCCGTGCTCGAACGAAATACGGCGATATCCGTTTTTTCGTCGCCATCGTAATTTCCAGCGACGGGAATGTCCGTATTGATGCCGAATTGGCGTATATCAACACCACCATCGGAACTGCGGAAGCTGTACCAGACTCCGTCGCTCGGACGAAATACCGCGAGATCCGAACGTCCGTCGCCATCGAAGTCGCCGCTGATCGGAATGTCACCGGTTACGCCCCAATGTGCGCCGCTGATCGAACCATTCGCACTATTGATCCAATACCAATTTCCTTCGGACTGACGGAAAACCGCTATATCGACTTTTCCATCGCCATCGAAATCGGTCGCGATCGGTTGGTCACCGTTTAATCCGAACTTCACGATGATGTAGCCACTGTTGTCGCTCTTTTCGACATACCATTCACCGGTCGAAGGACGAAACACCGCAATATCATTACGACCATCGCCATCGAAATCACCGCGGACTGGAATGTCCGTTCCGAATCCGAATTGCTTTGCGGTTGTTCCGCCATCGGCGCTTCGACGAATCGTCCAGATACCGCTGCCGTTAACGTTGCTGAAAACAGCCGCGTCGGTTCTTCCATCTCCGTCGTAATCACCGGAGACGATTTTGTCGCCAACCGCACCTAGAGCCTGATATCCGAAACCATTACTGTTTTGGGTATAGAACACTCCTTCGGTCGCACGGAAAACGGATAAATCGTTTATACCGTTTCCATCGAAATCGCTATTGTGATTATCGATGCGAAGAATGCCCGCGATTTCACCACCCGGATTATTCACTGAACTCGTGGACGCAAATGCGAGTCCCGCGCGCAGTTGTTGAACCTGCAGAGCAGTCACCGCAAAGGTCGCTGAGAAATGACGTTCAGTTCCGCCCATCGCGCCGAAATCGTAGATCACCGAGACCATACTACCGATCGCGACCGCCAATTTCGTGGAAGTTTGTGCGCTCGAAAGTCCCGTGTATTCGCCGATTGCAAAGGCTTCGTTCTCGGCGGCATTCAACGTGATTTTGAGTTCGCCGCGAGCGGTTGTTGAAACCGGCGGCGTAATTCCCGCGCCATTCATGTGCGCCTCGAAAAATCTTCCTTGCGGAGTTTGAGTCGGCGAAGGTGAAGGAGTCGGACTACCGGCTGCGGAAAACACTCCGAATAAAATCGTTGTCGAACCATTTTTTATCTCAACGGAATTTCCAACCACGATATTCGGAACCGTCTGTCCATTGTCTGTGCGAAGTCTGAGGCGACCTTCTCCGCCACTCATCAAAGTCATCGAACCGACCGAGACATTTTGAACGGAAACATCAACCAAAGTTCCGATTGGTAAATTAACCTGGTTAACTCGAATTTCGAGTTCACGTCGGCTGCTGTGAATCTCATACTCCGCATAACCGCGAGGCAAAACTCCATTGACTATTGAGCCCGAAAGAATCGCGTAGATTTCGCTTTCGCCGGGCGACGGCGACGGAGATGCAGTCGGCGACGGAGATGCGGTTGGTGACGGCGATGCAGTCGGCGAAGGCGAAGCAGTTGGCGAAGGCGAAGCAGTCGGCGAAGGTGATGCCGTTGGCGAAGGTGATGCAGTTGGCGAAGGTGATGCAGTCGGCGAAGGTGAAACTGTAGGTGTCGGTCCGGGACCACCGCCGAAAACACCGCTTACCAAAACCGTCGTGCCCATGCGAACTTGCGCCGTGTCGCCATTATTAACAAACGGAACGGTCTGCCCGTCTTGCGTACGAAGTTTGAGCCTTCCGCGCTGAGCCAAAACCGACATTGTTCCAATGGAATTTCCATTAAGAAATGCGTTTAGCACTGCGCCGTCCGCGAGGCTGACATCTTGAATCTCGACTTCAA
>DAITAB010000291.1:0-2854 GCA_036824525.1 Pyrinomonadaceae bacterium | reverse complement strand
GTGGAGATTTCAGGATGATCGCAAACCGCGGTGGAGACCAAACCGATCTTGTTGGTTTTCTCGCGCCATTCGCGCGCCTTCGCCAAAATATCTTTTGCCGGAACGACGCGCGGCGGATAGTAGTTGTAACCTGCCCAACAAAATCTGCAGCCCTGCGAACAGCCGCGCGAAATTTCGACGAGCAGACGATCGCCCATTTCCGCGTCTGGCGACCAAACCGAAGTTGAAGGACAAAACACATCCTGATCGAGAAGAAATTCCTGAAGTTCTTTTTCGCCGCGTTTCATTGCGCGGCGCAGAGTTCCTTCCTTTGGATTCACGGCGGCGAGCGCGCGTCCGACTCTGCGCGGAATGCCTTCTTCCTTCGGTTTGTATTCGAAAACGGTTTCGTCTTCGTTGTAAACAACGTCGTACAAACTCGGCACGTAAAATCCGCGACCGATTCGCGCAAGACTCAAAAGAATTTCTTCTTTCGTTTCGTTTGCGAGAATTGCGTCAACCAATTGAAACGCGAGAATCTCGCCTTCGCCTACCGCGATCACGTCTGTAAAATCCGCGATCGGTTCCGGATTGAGAAAAGAAGCCGCGCCGCCCATCACGACGAGCGGATGAAAATGATTTCGATCTTTTGACCAGACGGGAATTTGCGAAAGCTGCAGCATCCGCGCCATATTCAGATAATCGGTCTCAAACGAAATCGAAAATGCGACGACGTCAAAATCTTTTATCGGTGATTGTGTTTCTAAAGAGAGAAGCGGCGTACGCGATTTTTCGTATTCGCGAAGCTCCTCCTCGTCCGGAAGAAAAACTCTTTCGCAGGAAACGTCCGCGATGCTGTTGAAGAGCTCATACATCGTGTGCATTCCGAGGTTCGCCATACCGATCGCATGCGTATTCGGATAACACAACGCAATTCGAAGCGCGGCGCCGCGTTTTACGACGTAGCCTTCCTCGCGTGCGAGCTTCTGTTTGTAGCTTTCGGTAATTCTTCGAGACATAAAACGAACGCTAATTATCGCACACCTCGAGCGATTTCAACCGTTTCTCCAATATTCATTTTCAAACATTGCCATTGATAAATGGCGCTCGCGGGAATATGATCCCGACTGCAAAAAGAAAATTTCAACATCTATCCGAAACAGAGGAGAGAGTTATGAAAACGCTCATTGCAGTTGTCGTTTGTGCGGTTGTTGTTTTTATCGCGAGTTTTGTAACGCACATGCTAACGCCGATCGGTGAGATGGGCATGAAAACGTTTCCGGGCGAAAAGGAAAACGCCATTATCTCTGCGATGAAGTCGAATGTGACGGAAAGCGGTTTTTACTTTTTCCCGGCGATAGATATGAAAAACGCCACGCCCGAACAGCAAGAAGCCTGGACGAAGAAGTACTCCGCGGGACCAAACGGAGTTTTGATTTACAACCTGAGCGGCGGCGAGGCAATGTCCGCCGGGCAAATGATTAGGGAATTCGTCTTTAATCTGTTCGGGGCGTTTATTCTCGTTTTGTTTTTGTTGAGAATGAATACATCACTTTTGATGGGCGGAGTCGTCGGCGCGCTGATGGGAGTTTTCGCTTGGTTTCAGACGAGCGCATCCGAATGGAACTGGTACAGCTTTCCGTCTGCCTTTGTGATCGGCGTCGCGATTGACATCGTCGCCGGTTGGTTTCTCGGTGGACTCGCTGCCGCGGGAATTCTCGCGCGGAAGTCGTAAACAAAAGTCTGCGTACACGTCTGAGTTGTTGCGATTAACTCCTTCGCCTCTTTGATTCGATTCAACGAATCATACGAATAAGTTTGCACGGCGGTGAAGCCTGTTGCTTGACCGACTGTCGGCACAGTGATCGTCTGCTTGGCGATGTTGCCGTTATTTTTCAACGGATCAACTGTACCGTTTGTTTGCAACTCGCCGTAATCGAAATTGAGTTTGAGAAGATTGGTCGCGGCTTGAGTGTTGCCGAGCGCGATCTGCTCCGGCTGCAGACTTTAATTGAACTGCGCCCGAGTTTGTGACTAGGCGACTCTTCTAGTTGGGCGTCCGCCTCGCATTCCGTTTTCACGAGACGACTTCGCTTTCAACTCCGATTTTACGGAACCACCTTTCCTGCCCATTAACTTCGCAACTTCCGACATCCAACGGGTATTTCCGAAACTTCCACTTAACAAAGACGAAAGACTGTGTTGCACATTCAAATCAACCCAATTCAAAGCCAATCCAAACGGCATTAACTTAATGTTCGCCAATTCCGATGTCGTCGCGCCATTCAATCCTTGCAACATTCGTGTGGGAATCATAAATACACAGCCGTTCACAAGTTCTATGACCAGCCGTTTATTCCTGGCGTCGTAGTGCGCTTTCTTTGCTCTCGAATCCGATTTCAAAGTTTCTCGTCCGCGTTTTTCCGCAACCGCAAACATTTTTTCGAGTTCTTTTTCAGAATATTGATGTTTTCCAGCTTTTAACTTAGCCATTTATTTCACTCCATTTTCGTAACAAAAAATCCTGCAACTCCGCAGTCAGTCGCAACGCTTGTTTTTGATCTTTACGACCCATTCCGCGGTTTTCTCGAATCTCGGGTCGTCCTTTCAAGTTAATGATCACCTCGCCGCTTTTGAAAATGTGAACATGCGGCGGTGAATGATCATCAAAGTAGACATAAAAACTAAATCCGCTCGAGCTGAACACTTGTGGCATCAATTTGAATATAACCTAAGCGATTAGATTAAGGCAAGAAAATTTATCGGGCAACGATTGCCGAAAATGATTTGGAAAGAAATGGGGTCAGACTTGCAATGGAAAGAAATGGGGTCAGACTTGCAATATTGCAATTCGTTCTAGTCGCGGTTCCTTTCA
>DAITAB010000093.1:7135-9495 GCA_036824525.1 Pyrinomonadaceae bacterium | reverse complement strand
ACCCCAGGTTTCGCTTCGCTCCACCTGGGGCTACTATCTTGTAGCCGCTTCGCGGCAGGCCGTTAATTTATCGGCATTGGGAAATTCGTTAATGCATTGTGTGGTGTTGTTTAAAGCGGCGTGGCTTTATTCTGGTAGAGGTGTTGAAATGTTTGTTGACACAGTTTGACTCTGGCAAAAGCATTGAGATGTTGGTTGCAACATTTTGACGTTGATTAACGCATTGTGATGCCGATTAGAATTTAATTCAAAATATGAACGAAAGAAAAATTCGCGTGTTGGTGGCAAAGCCCGGTCTTGATGGACATGATCGCGGCGCGAAGGTGATTGCGCGCGCGCTGCGGGATGCCGGAATGGAAGTTATTTACACAGGTTTGCGTCAGACTCCGGAAATGATCGCTTCGGCGGCGTTGCAGGAAGACGTTGACGCAGTCGGAATTTCGATTCTGAGCGGCGCGCACAAAACTCTGTGTCCGAGAATAATAGAATTGATGCGTGAAAATGGAATGGATGACACGTTGATTCTCGTCGGAGGAATTGTTCCGCAAGAAGATATCGAGCCGCTCAAGAAGCAAGGTATCGCGGAGGTTTTTCTTCCAGGAACTTCGACCGAAGATATCGTGGAGTTTTTACGAAAGAATGTTAGAGATCGCAATTAGTGGAAAGGAAATTATGAATGTAAAAAATGAATTGATGAGAAGGGCGTGGATGCGCGTCGCGATTGTATGCGTGGTTGTCATTTTTTCGTTGGGCTCATTTGCGTCGGCGCAAGTGATAACTCGTACAAAGACTGTGGTGAAGAAAGGTGCGGTGAAAACGGCACATGGAACGCGAACCGGATATCGCGTTACGAAACGAACCACTATCGTCGGCGCAAGGAAAACAAATCGCGGATTGCATAAAGGTTGGTATTTGGGTCGCCGGGTAGGTAAAAGGTCCTGGCGCACAAGCAGACGTGTAAGCCATAAAGGCTGGCGCGGAACAAAGCGCGTGACAGTTAGGACCGTAAAAAGAGTTCGGTAAAACGCGGACAAATTGTTTATACTTTTGAGGGTTGATTTTGCATCAGCCCTCATTTTGTTATTCCTTCCTTAACTGAAACTTTTCTCCGATCGAATCCGGATCTTATGTTTGTCAAAATACAGAAAAGCGTTTTGATTATTGGCATCGTTTTATTTGCGCAGGCTTCGGTTGCTGCACAACAAACAAAACCTCGCGAGACGGAGATTCGCGCCAGAAAGAAAAACGTCGCGGTCATCGTTGTAGGTCAAACTGCTAAGGCATCGTGGAAGACCGCCAGTTTTGTCGCTACTGAAATCGCCCGACCGATCGGGAAAGAATTATTAATTCCAATGGTTAAAAGAGTCGCGGTTCCTTTCGTCTTTGAGACTATGCCGAGAGCAGCCATGTTTACGGCGGCGCAAACTACAAAGGCGATGGAAAAAGCGATTCCCCTCGGCGCGAATTTGCTTGTAAAGTGTTTGAAACTTAGACTTGCTCCATGAAGCAAAAAGTTCGTGTAGCAGCCGGACAAGGTTTTTGGGGCGATCTTCTATCGGCGCCCGTTGACCAGGTTCGCGGCGGTGAGATCGATTACTTAATGTTGGATTATCTCGCGGAAGTGACGATGTCCATCATGCAAAAGCAACGCGCGCGTGATCCGAATGCGGGTTATGCGCGCGATTTTGTGTCTTTGATGCGCGAGATTTTGCCCGACTGCGTTGCGAAAAACATAAAAGTATTGTCGAACGCCGGCGGAGTGAACGTGCGCGGCTGCGCCGACGCGATTAGCGACACGGCACGCGAAATCGGACTCGCGGGAAAAGTTAAAATCGGAATCATTACCGGCGACGACGTTTTGCCGCGCCTCGATGAATTTCTCGCGAAGGGAATCGCGATCACGAACATGGACACGGGCGAATCGCTCGCGACGATTCGCGAAAAAGTTACGGCGGCGAATGTTTACATCGGCGCGAAACCGCTTGTTGAAGCTCTCGATAAAGGCGCGCAGATTGTCGTCGGCGGAAGATTAACCGACACGGGTTTGACGCTTGCGCCACTGATGCATGAATTCGCATGGACGTTTGAAGATTGGGACAAACTCGCGGCGGGAACAATCGCCGGACACATAATCGAATGCGGCGCACAATCCTCGGGAGGAAATTGCCAGTTCGATTGGCAGAACATTCCCGATCTCGCGAACGTCGGATTTCCCATCGTCGAAGCTTCGCCCAATGCGGAATTTGTAATCACCAAACATAACGGAACCGGCGGACGAATAAATATTCCGTCAATCAAAGAGCAGTTGCTTTACGAGATGGGCGATCCGAAAAGTTACATCACACCGGATGTCGTCGCAG
>DAITAB010000093.1:5548-7035 GCA_036824525.1 Pyrinomonadaceae bacterium | reverse complement strand
TTGCTTTACGAGATGGGCGATCCGAAAAGTTACATCACACCGGATGTCGTCGCAGATTTCACCTCGATCAATCTCGCGGACGACGGAAAAGATCGTGTAAAAGTTTTTGGCATCAAGGGAAATCCCAACACGGAATTTTATAAAGTCTCGATCGCGTATTCTGCAGGTTGGAAAGCGGTCGGCACTCTCGTCTATGCGTATCCCGATGCATACGAAAAAGCGAAGGCGGCGGACAAAATTCTGCGTGCGCGACTTCAAAAACTCGGATTGAAATTCGATTTGATATTGACGGAGTACGTCGGAGTGAATGCAACGCACGGACATCTCGCGGGCGAGCCTTCAAAAGATATTCCCGAAGTTCAATTGCGAATCGGCGTGCGTGGGCAAGATAAAAACTCGGTGGAAAGATTCACAAAGGAAATCGCGCCGCTCATTCTCACCGGTCCGCCGGCGGTGACGGGTTTTGCAGGCGGACGTCCGAAGGTCGAGGAAATCATGGCGTTCTTCCCGGCACTTCTTCCGAAGACCTTGATCGAGACAAAAGTCGAGATCGTCGAAGCCTAGCTGCAAATTGTTTCGGCAAATACCTACGCGTTGAGGTGTCTTTTGCTTAAGTAATAATCGGGCGATCGTTAGGTTTCCTAAGTCGGCGTGTTAGCATAAAAACATCATCTGGGTCGAATGAATTATCATCAACTTTTCAAACTGGTCTTGATTATTCTGGTATGCGTTTGTTTGCGCGGTGTCGCCCCCGCACAGCAGACAAATCCCGTTGACCGACAAGTCTCAAATCCGCTTACCGATACACCAAATGTAAATCCGATTGCGCCGGAAGACGATATTAAAGTTCCTTCGCGACGGGAAGTTGACACCGGCTACGTTCGAGAAGGCGGCGATGGTGAAGTTGTTGTTTATTCGGAAAAGCAGATTGCCGAAGGCGGAGAAGGCAAACGGGTTGTTACGCATCTCGGAAACGTTGATCTTCGATACGGAATTTACCGTCTGCAGGCGGACAGAATTACGGTCTCGGAAGAAACCAATGAAGTCATCGCTGAAGGCAATGTTATTTTCGATCAAGGCGAAGACCAGCGCATTACGGGAGCGCGGGCGAAATGGAATTACAAAACGAAATTGGGTTCCTTTGAAGAATCGACCGGTTTTACCAATCAAACGAACGACGGCACGGTCGTTTACTTTACCGCCAAGCGAGTTGAAAGAGTTAGCCTCACAGAAATAATTGTGCGCGATGGAAAATTTACGTCGTGTGAAGACTCGGTTCCCAAATGGAGTTTCACCGCCGATGAAGCGAGCATAAAGACGAACGATCGGGTGAAACTGATACGCCCGCGTTTTCGCGTAAAAGACATTCCGATTATCGCGCTGCCTTTTGCGACCATTCCGATTGCTAAGCAGGATCGTCGATCCGGTTTTCTAACGCCTACATTCAGTTTTTCGCCAAACAAAGGTCTTCGGATTTCCACCGCTTA
>DAITAB010000093.1:0-5448 GCA_036824525.1 Pyrinomonadaceae bacterium | reverse complement strand
CAGATAATTTCACCGCTCGAAGTCTCGCAAGCCTTTCTTAACAAGAGCTGGTCAAATTACACGATGAATATATTGACACGCTCGCAGGTGATTTCGATTCCGAATGTGCGGGTTAAGACAAGTAACTTTCCGGGAATTAACTTCGACAAACGACCTTCGAAACTGAGCTTTTTCAAGCACGCCTATTTTTCTTTTGACACCAGCCTCGAAGGAGTGAGCAGGCGCGAAGCAGTCGATAATATTGATGTTTATCGGGCGTTGAACGGAAGCGATCCAATCGTCACTCCGGCAATTGGTCAGCGTTTTGATATTCATCCGCGCATTGAAATTCCGCTCACTACAAAATATGTCAGCTTAACTGCGAGTGCGGCTTTTCGCGCGTTGTTTTATTCGGATTCGCTTGATGGAATGAGACGAGTAGTCGGACGAAATCTACTTCGTAGCTATGGCGAATTCGAGTTGGATTTTCGTCCGGTGGCGTTGGCAAAGAATTTCTATCGAAAGGATGGACAGTTTCGTTTTCGTCATACCATCGAGCCTTACTTTATTTATCGACTTCGAACCGGAGTTAACGATTTCTATCGAACGATTCGCTATGACTATCGCGATACAATTTCAGACACGAACGAAGTTGAGTTTGGATTAACAAATCGTTTCTTTGGACGCAGATACTCCGGCGTCGTAAGCGCCGACGCAAAAAAGAGAATCAATCAAGAGCCGGCAACAACCGGTCGCACTCCCGAAATTCAACCCTATGAAATTCTAGTCGTAACCGTACGCGGAAAGTATTTCATCGATCCATATTTTGGCGGCGCGCTTGTTCCGGGACTTCGCAATGAGATTTCTCCGATCACTGCCCTTACGGCGTTTACTTTCGGGGGAATTCCACGGAGATTCTCGCCTTTGAATTTCGACATAACTTATCGTCCGCGGCGAACGGTTTTCGCAAATACGAGATTCGATTATGGAGTTCAGGGCGATGGACTTCGTGACATTTCATTGACGCTTGGCTATGACACGAGTCTTTTGAAGATATTTCAAACGTTTTATTACACCAAAGCCGTAACGCTTTTGCCTTCGCTTCAGAAATTTAATAACTCGTTTGGAAAAGAGGCAGGAACGTTGCGCGGTTCTCAATGGAATCCTTCAATAATGCTCGGTAATAGAGATAGTGGTTGGTTCGGCGGCACTTCGTTGTTTTTTGATTTTCAAAACCGACGCGAAAAAATGGATCATCCGTTGATCAGTTCGCTTGTAACAGTTGGATACACCTATGACTGTTGCGCTCTGACACTTCAGACATACACTTTTGACGTCGGAGTTAGACGCGAAAACAGAGTGGTCTTTGGATTTCGACTTAATGGAATCGGAACATTCGGTACTGAACAGATCGGACAAGGACTTCGATAAAAAAAGCGACCGGTTAGGTCGCTTTTTTCTTCCATCAAAAAAAGAATTTCATTTCTTAAAGGTTGTGGCGCTTGCCTGATTTATGTAGGTGAGCCAGGCGGCGCCATTAGGCGCAGGTCTTTCACCGCGAATCGTTTCAAAAAACGCTTCCTGAATTTTTTTAGTCAATTCGCCGCGTTTACCAATGCCAATTTTAATTCTGTCAACGCTTCTGATGGGCGTAATCTCAGCCGCTGTTCCAGTAAAGAAAAGTTCATCGGCAAGATAAAGAGCAGCGCGCTGAACCGTTGTTTCCTCGACGGGAATTCCCATGTCGCGAGCGATCTGAATTACAGAGTCACGGGTGATACCGGGAAGAATCGATGCACCGAGCGGCGGCGTGTACAATTTTCCGTTGTTAACTAAAAAGATGTTTTCGCCCGAACCTTCCGAAACATAGCCGCGATCATCAAGTGCGATTCCTTCCGCAAAACCTCCCAGAATCGCCTCCATTTTTATAAGTTGCGAATTCATGTAATTCGCGCCCGCTTTAGCCATGGCAGGAAGCGAATTCGACGTGATGCGCGTCCAGCTAGAAACGCAAACATCAACGCCGCTATCAACCGCATCCTCTCCAAGATACTTTCCCCAGTCCCATCCCGCGATGTAAAAATCCACCGGATTCGGAAAAGGATTCACGCCAAAAGCGGGTTTCGCTTCATCAAGACTTCGAAAAATTATGGGACGAAGATAGCATTCATCGAAACCACTCTGTCGGGCGACTTCTACCGATGCTTCGCAAAGCTCATCTAACGAGTATTTTTCGTCCATGCGGTAAATCTTCGCCGAATTCATTAATCTCTTTATATGCTCGCGAAGTCGGAAAAGCGCGGAGCCTTGTTTTGTTTTGTAACAACGAATGCCTTCAAAGACGCTGGAACCATAATTCAGGGCGTGTGTCATTACGTGGACACGCGCTTTATCCCAATCAATCAATTCACCGTTGCGCCAAACTTTTGGCGCGACACGCGCCGTTCTCACTTCATTTTTCGACATAAATATGAACCGGTCCTTTTGGCGTTTCGAAACGAACTAATGCCACTAAAATAAAACACGAAACGCCCTGAATTTCTGGAAATAAACCAAGGGATGATCAAGCGAAAATGATAATCGAAGGACCTGGTGTAAGCAAGAAACTCTCTATTTGAACGACTTACGCGCATATGCAAAAAACGACGGAAGCGCTAACCGTTCCGTCGTTTCTCACCGATAAATAAAACCTCAGTTTATTCGCGTTCGCGTTGAAGTATCGTCCAAACGGCTTTCATATCTAACGCCGTTTGAAATAATAGTCAGTATTACCGGCTGATCGCCCGCATGCTCCAATTCTGTCGGTAACTGAAAGTCAACGGTGTAAACGCCGGGTTCAATCAAAACCGCCGAACTCACAATAAGCGCGCCGATTATCGTCCGGCTTCCGATCCTTACTTCGATCACATTCGGAGGAGCGCCATTAATTCCCGTGGCATATAACCTCAAAACCGATGGCACAAGTTTTCCGTAACGTATAGGAATCGTTTTTACTGAAAAAGGTTCAACGGTATGAACCCGCGTTGTGACATTTTCCATCCGCGCTCTTCCACCGGGTCCGAGCAGCGGCGGTTTTGGGAAAATATCCGGGCGCGCCGGCACGAGAGTCACATTACCTCTGAAAACAAGACCGTTGTTGTAAATTGCCACCGGAAGAGAATTCCCCGCCGCGCTCACCTGAAGTCCGGTTGGCACCACGAAAGTTATCTGTCGTCGGCTGATGGATTTTAGTCCGACAGTTGCTCCGTTGATAGACATCGAAAGTCCATTGAGTTCCATCGGCAAATTAAACGATCGCGTGATCGATCCAACTGCCGTAGCCGGAGTAATCGGACGGACAATTCCTGAATCGATATTTACGATAGCCAACATTCCCGGCGAGATTCCGTGAACTGCCGGCGGCGTTACCGGCGTGGGCGTAGGAGTCGGACTCGGCAAAGGACTCGGAGTCGGTGTTGGAGTCGGAGTCGCTGTCGGGCTTGGTGTCGGAACCGGTGATGGCGAGACGGGAATCAGGCTCGCGCCGGTAGCATACGAAAGAACCGCCGGCGCGCTGGATACCACCGTAGGTTGAAAAAGATAAAAAATCTCGGTCCCAAGGTCGGTATTTCCCGTGCCTGGATCGCTTCCAGCTAAATTAAATGCAATTCGTTTTTGAGAGTTGCTTGGATGTGTCTGAATCGCTCCGCCGAATACAGCCGATGGAATTTTCGTCAGACGCGTAATGCTGGAGGTCGCCGGCGAAACCGGAACCGCCAGCGGGTAAGAATAAATCTGCGAAGGTCTCGAAGCATCGGGATTCAAGCCATCTGTCGCCGTCGTAGGAACAGTTCCATCCGCCTTGAAATTTATGCGCGAAGAAAAAATCAACGTTTGCGGCGTACCCATCGAATCATAATCGGTGAAACTAGGGAAACGAAGAATGTCACCGCCCGATACGGCGGAGTCCGCCAAACTTCTCGGGTTAACGCGTCGGAATGCGGAAGCGACCGGTGCGCTCAGGTCAATTACAAACGTTGCAAATCCGGTCTGATTCGCGCCGGATGATTCGTTTGTAAGGTCCGCAAGTGAATCAAAAGCGATATAGCGTCCGTCGCGGCTAATCCGTTTTCCCGGACTCATTATGTTGATCGATTGTCCCGCGAACGCCGAGGTCGTAGTCGTTGCCTGTCGTTTTGTCCCCGTTGGAATTCCCGAGGCGTTTAAGTCGGAAACAAATACTTCATCATTCCGATCGGTATTACTCCCGCCCGTCATGCTCACGATGGGATTATCCGCATTACTAAGAAATGCTACCCGCAAACCGTTACCCGAAATCGAAGGATTCAAATTGTAAATTGGGGCTGAAATTGTGCCTCGCGGAGTCGCGGTTATCTGACCAAGCGAATTGGTGCCGCGAACAAAAGAATAAATTTCAGGGTTATCAAAATTCGGATATTGATTTCCACACGTTGCCGTCGGCGTCGTCGAACAGGGAACCAAATCCCGTGTTGAGACAAACGACAAAACGTTTCCGTCGTCGTTGATGCTCACATTGTAATTATCGTCAGCGATAATCGGAGTTGCGGAGGTCGATCCCGGAACCGGAAGCCGACTCGCGGTGGTATTAGTAGCGCGAATAAAATCACCTGTGCTCAAATCCAGGTAAGGAATTTCTGCGCCGCTCGAAAGATCGGCGGGCGGAAGAGTCGGAATTCGATACAGCCAAATTTCCGTGTTTGCATCATTGACCAGCGAATTGTTACCCATCGAATCGGTAAAAGAATTTGCGTCAAAATTTCCGGGATTCGAACTGCTGACGATTGGCGGAAGCGAAGGCAATCCCGGAAGCGGCGATCCGCCCGGATATGAAACGGTTGCGTTTGAACCAAAGGCTATCCAATAATTACCGCTTGAATCTACTCCATTGCTTAAGACCGGACGGACGTTCGTTATATCAACCTTTATGTTATCGAAAGAGAAAGTTCCGGTGGAGGTAATTTTTAAACTCTTAGTATTGGTTATTTGAAAAATTCTTCGCTGCGCATAGTCAAAAAGAAAAATTTCGTTGTTGTTGTCGGAATTTCGGGGATTTTCCGTTGCGAGATTCGCCGTCGATTCAAAAACAACAAGCCGTCCGTCTCCGCTTATGCCGCCCGCGAATGACTCACGAATGGTTGAGGATACTTGTCCGACAATAGAATCGACCTGTGCGTCCACCGGTAGGCTGACGCCAAATCCGACCAAAACTAAAATAAACAATACAAAAAAATACTTCCGCATTAATTCCTCCAACCTAAGCCAATAAGCATCGAGGGGACAATAAACTAGAATAATCGAAACTCGTATGAAATTGCTTCAAGCTCCAAATTTTACGAATTAAAGCAACCTGTTGCAAGGACTTACTCAATAAACGGTGCTTCCAAAAACGTGCGACTTTGGTTTGATGTGCAAAAATGAATCGGGGTTTGTCTATTAAACCCTTCGATT
>DAITAB010000290.1:0-2860 GCA_036824525.1 Pyrinomonadaceae bacterium | reverse complement strand
TTGATGGAATTCGACTCGACCCGAATGAAGTTCTTATCGCGACTCTCTCCAGGAATGGTGAAACAATTACTTTTACCGCTAGTGCTCAGGACACGGAAACACCCGAAATTTTTTACGCATTTGATCCGGAGAATGACGATGAAGCCAGTTATATCGCGACGATTGGCGGAGTCGAACTCAGCCCAAGCAAAACGCTGTATTACGATTTTGACTTCGAAGAAGGCAAGCTCTTTATGCGAGACGACGACGGAAACGAAGACAAATACAACATAGAACTAAAACGCATCAACGCGGATGGCAGCGAGCCTGTTTACGAACAGGAGCAACTCGATATTGGAAAAGCCGACAACTACGAAATGGATTTTGGCGATTGGGACGGCGAAGGTCCGATGTGTTTCAAAGACGATGACGACGGCGATGGCTTTGATGATGAAGAATGCGATGAAGAACCGAATGAGGATGACAACATTGATGAATACTAAGTTTCGCTCGCCGAGTTTAATCCGATCAATTTCCCGATTCAGGAAATCTCGCTTCCTGCGAAATTAATTTCTTCTCCCGAAATCGCAAGATGTATTCCTTGCGCGGCGCGTTTTCCGGTCTGCGAAGCATCAACAGCCTCCGCGCCGCCATTAACGCAATCGCCGCCCGCGAAGATTTTCGGATTCGACGTCTGCATTTTCTCATTCACCGCTACGCGACCTTTTTCATCACACGCAATTCCGATCTGTTTCAAAAACTCGATTTGTTTTTGTTGTCCCGTCGCCTTGATCACCATGTCGCAAGCGATTTCAACTTCGCTTCCGTCTGATTTCTTGCAGCGCAGTTTCTCGACTCGTCCATTGCCGACAATTTCCAGCGGGGAAGTCTCCCACACAAACTCAATGCCGTCTTTTTTCGCAAGCTCAAGCTCGTAGTCATACGCCGGCGCGTCTTTTTCCGTGCGACGATAAACCAGCATCACGCGTTCCGCGCCGAGACGCTTCGCCTGTGTCACCGCGTCAATCGCAGTGTTTCCGGCGCCGATCACAGCGACAGTCTTTCCGAGCGGCACGGATTTCCAGTCACGCGTTTTTACTTTTTCGATAAAGTGCAGCGCGTCAATAACGCCTTCGAGATCTTCGCCTGCGATTTTCATTTCATTCGTCGCACCTAAACCGATACCAAGAAAAATCGCGTCGTGCGCCTTCAAAAGTTCGTCAAGCGTAACGTTCGACGCCTTTGCTGACGCCAATGAGTCTCGCGCCGTGTCTCCGCGTCTCCGCGTCTCCGCGTCGCTGACAACTTGGGTCTTCAACTCAAATTCAACGCCCAGCTTCTCAACCATCTTTACTTCATCAAGCGAGACCTTCTGCGGCATTTTATATTCCGCCATTCCGTAGGTATCCAACCCGCCGGCGAGCGGTTTCTTTTCGTATATAGTCACCGCATAACCAATTCGCGCCAGATATGTCGCGCACGAAAGTCCCGCGGGACCAGAGCCAATAATTCCGATTGATTTTCCGTTTGATTTTCCGGCGACGAAGATTTGCTTGCCGCTTTTGATCGCGTGATCTGTTGCGTATCTTTGTAATCTTCCGATCTCGATTGGTTTCTTCACGAGCGTTTTTTCCACGCACGCGCCTTCGCATAAATCCTCAACCGGACAAACGCGCGCACAGGTCCCGCCGATCGGATTCGCGTCGAAGATCACACGTGCCGAGCCAAGCAAATTTCCCGAAGCGATTTTCTTTATGAACGAAGGAACGTCGATGTGTGTCGGACACGCGCGCGTGCACGGCGCATCGTAGCAATAGAGACAGCGATTCGCTTCGATCAAGGCTTCGGCTTGAGTCAACGCCGGATTTATATCGGAAAAGTTTTTCTCTATCTGCTCGATTGAAAGTTCCGTCATATGATCAATTTACTCTCACAAAATATTTCCCGTCGAATCTGTAATCAATAAACTTCTTCGTCACCTTGCCGTTTGGAAACTCTTTAGTGTTAACCACGACGGGAATCTTCAGCGTGTTCGCCTTTCTATCAAAGAGAATCAACTTAATTGGTCTATCTGTGCGATCAGCAACCGAGAAAAAGTTATATTCGAAATTGAGCGCATCAGTCATTCCCGAACTCGTCTTTATCAATTTTATCTTATCTTTCAGTTCATTCCCTTCGATTCTGAACAATGCCGCCGATTGATAATGATCTTGGGTTGAGCCGATAAAGTTAGAGCTGACGATATATATGTTTCCGTCTTTGTCATCGACCATGTAAATCGCATATACAAAACTTCCTGCGCCGCCATCCATCGCCGAGTTATCTTCGGTCTTTGAGTAAACCTTGCCGTCCGCTCCCTGAAATTGGTAGATGCGTGAATATTCGTGCATCGTCCCGCCGGTTTCGGTGTCCCAGGAATAAACGCGAAACCTTCCATCCTCGGAGGTCGCGATCATCAACAATTTGTTTAATAGTGGAAACTTGTAAGCGAGTGTTCCGGCGATTTTGGTGTATTTAAGAAGATCCTTTTCAAAAGCATCATTCGCTTTTAAAAGTTTTTCCTCGTCGTAATTGCTCCCGTAGTTCGAATACTTCTGAACCTCGTTAATATTTCGAACTAATTCGCGCTCAATTTCCTGTGGACTCTGAGCGACTGCCAGTAGGGAAAGTGCCGGAAACAGCAAGGCAAAGATTGCAGCGTGTAGTCTTCCTCTCATATTACTAATCCGCCACAATCGGTCCATATGCATCTGGTCTTCGGTCACGGAAAAACTGCCAGGTGTTTCGCACTTCTTTGATCACGTCCATATTCAAATCCGCCACGACGAGTTCATCTTTATCGCGAGTGCCGACCGCGAGCATTTGTCCGCGCGGATCGCAG
>DAITAB010000289.1:0-2869 GCA_036824525.1 Pyrinomonadaceae bacterium | reverse complement strand
CGGCGATTAATTTCCTCCGGGACGCGATCGTCATAACAGCGATTTCCCGCTTCCATATGAAATACCGGAATTCCCCGCCTTGCTGCAACGATCGCCGAAAGTGCACTATTCGTATCGCCCAAAATCAAAATACGTTCGGGTTTAACTTTTTCGAGAATTTCGTCCGTTTTCTGAAGTATCAGTCCGATTTGTTCCCCGAAGGAATTTGATCTTATGCCGAGATGAAAATCCGGCGTGCGAACTTCCAGCTCACGCAAAAATACATCGCTCAAACTTTCCTGGTAATTCTGTCCCGTGTGAACTGTGGTGTGTTCGCAGCTTTCGTCGAGAATTTTCATCAGGAGACTCAAACGGATTATTTCCGGTCGCGTCCCGAATATCGTCATTACTCTCATATCATTCGTTAATGAAATCTTCGATCTCGGTGCTGGACGTCGCAAGCAATTCGCGGAGCGCATCGATCGAAATGTTGTTGTCTTTTGAAGAGTATTCCGCCGAAAAACATGGTGTAAGTTTCTGCTCGTCGCGAAGCTCCGGCAAAACCGGAAGTATCACGTAATAACCGCGCCTTTCAATGGTCCGATGAATTTCTTCTTCGGAGACCATTATCTCGTGGATCTTTTCGCCCGGGCGAATTCCCGTGAACTTTATTTCCAGTTTCTCTTCACCCATCAGCGCATTCGCAACGTCAACAATCTTTGCTGATGTCACTTTCGGTACATAAGTCTCGCCGCGGCGTCCTTCACTGAGACAGGCGAAGACCGTGTCAACCGCCTGATTCAAGCTCAACAAGAACCGAGTCATCTCTTTTAGCGTTATCGTAAGCGGTTGCTTGTTGCGGATTTGCTCTACAAATAGCGGAACTATAGATCCGCGCGACGCAATTACGTTGCCATATCTTACGCAGCTGAATTCCGTTTCTGAACAATCGCGATTCGCTTCGATAAGAATTCTTTCCTGAATCGCTTTGGTCATTCCCATCACGTTGATCGGCTTGCAAGCTTTGTCGGTGGAGATTCCGATGACCTTTTTCACCGGCGTATCGTTTTCCTTAATCGCCCTCACGAGATTTTGCGCACCGTTGATGTTCGTCATCACTGCCTCGTAAGGAAAGTACTCGCATGAAGGAACCTGCTTTAACGCAGCCGCATTGAAGACGACATCCGACTCGCGAACGGCTGCGAGCAGCGACGAATAATCGCGCACGTCGCCTATACGGAAATTCAAAACGCTCTTTGCGGCTTGATAGATAACATCGTCGGTCGCGATTTTGCGTTGGAGATATTCCAAGCGCATATAATGTTGCTTCGCTTCATCGCGGGAAAAAATAGTGATGCGCGCAGGTTTACCCATTTCACCGGAAAGCAGTCGGCGAGTCAGCGTCTTTCCGAGCGAACCGGTTCCGCCCGTTACCAAAATTCTTTTACCTTCCAGATTCAACATTCTTGTAATTCCATCAATTCATCGCCGCAGAACTATAAGCGCGCGAATCTTCACTCAGGCGATTTACCAAATTGCGCCAGCTCGGCGGAACAAAGCCCGTTCGCACACGAAAACGAGTAGCGTCGAGGCTTCGGTCAATCGAAATTTCATTTGAGGGCTCGATATCAATTTTCAATTCGAATGCATCTCGGATCAGCGTAAGCAAAGCGAACTTGTTGATCGGTTCGCTGGCGATATGGATCAATCCTTCAAGTTCTCGATGCTTCTCCAAAATTTCAGCAATTATCTCCGAAAGAACAATAGTCGGGAATCCTGAAAAAATTGCTTTAGAAAATCCTTTAATCGAACCTCCGCGCTGAGAAAGGAACCATTCCAATAAACTGTGTGAAGTGCGTAGTTCGCGACCGATCATCGAAGTTCGAATCGTCAGGCAATTTTTCGAGACGATTTCACCAAGTTGCTTGCTTCGCCCATACAAATCCGTCGCGTCGGTTTCGTCAGTTTCGGAGTAGCTTCCTTGTCGCCCGGAAAAAACGCAGTCAGTACTTACGTGAATAAGTCGAGCATTTGCGAGCTCACAGGCGGTCGCAAGGCGGTGCGGAAAAATTGAATTAATAAGTAAAGTCTCTTCGACATTGTGCGCGGTTGAAACTTGCTTAACGACTCCGACGGCATTCACTACCGCATCGGGAGAAGATTTTTCTAAAACCCTTCGAAGGTCAACTTCATTTCTAACATCAACATTCTCGATCACCTCAACGTCTTTGAAAATTTTATCGAACGGAAAATCCGCCACGCGATTTCTCGTGGTTGTTAGAGTTTCAAACTGTTTTGAAAACACCTGAACAAGTTTGTGCCCAAGCATTCCGGTTCCGCCAAAGACAAGAACTCTCATCGTTTGATGGCAATCTCCAAAACGTTATAGGTTGCTGCTTCTATCACCGGGTCGTTTATCCAAGTTCGGGCGAGCGTTTGCGCCTTTTCTGCCAAGTGCCGAAATTCTTCATCGGACATATCTAAACACGATTGAACTTTGTCGACCCAACTTTTCGGATTCTCAAGTTCAGTCAACCAACCGACGCCGTTACTCGCCAGATCCGTCCACGGTACGCGATCACTTGTTAACACCAAACAGCCTGCGGCGAGCGCCTCAAGAAAAACGTAGCCGAAATTTTCGTTTAGAGTCGGCAACACAAAAAAGTGATTATTGCATAAATGATGCAAGACCTCATTATTCGAGAGAGCGCCCAAATATTCCGTTTCAATATTTTTCGGCAGACGCGAAATCGCCCGCTCGCATTGTTTCCAATATGCGGCATCTTCTATCGGTCCGGCAATTTGTAGAATGATTTTCCCTTTCGGGACTTGTGCAAGCCGATCGAGCAAATACTTTAAGTTCTTTTTGCGACTAATTCGCGAAGCGAAA
>DAITAB010000288.1:0-2877 GCA_036824525.1 Pyrinomonadaceae bacterium | reverse complement strand
CCGCAGAAAGCGCCGCTTGGACTTTATGCCGAACAGTTTTCCGGCACTTCTTTCACAACACCGCGCGCGCTGAATAAGCGCAGTTGGCTTTATCGCATTCGTCCTTCGGTTCTTCACAAACCTTTCCGGCAAATTGAAAAAGGTCTGATTCGCTCAACACCTTTTGATGAAATTCCGACGACGCCGAATCAGCTTCGTTGGGATGCGCTGGAATTTCCTTCGGAGAAAAAAGACTTTGTTGAAGGTTTGACGACGATCGCCGGCTGCGGTGATTTATTTTCGCAAACCGGAATCGCGATACACATTTTTGCCTGTAACAAAGAAATGCAGGATCGCTTTTTTTACAATGCCGATGGTGAGATGCTCATCGTCGCGGAGAAAAACCGCGTTCGGTTTTTGACTGAACTCGGAATCATCGAAATCGGCGCAGGAGAGATCGCAGTAATTCCGCGTGGTATGAAATTTCGCGTCGAACTTCCCGAGGGCGAAGCTCGCGGCTACGTCTGCGAAAACTACGGCGCGATTTTTCGTCTGCCGGAGCTCGGACCGATCGGCGCAAACGGCTTAGCTAATGCGCGCGATTTTGAAACTCCGGTCGCCTGGTATGAAGACCGCGAAGGCAAGTTCGAAATGATTGCGAAATTCAGCGGAAATCTTTTTGCGTGTGAGATCAATCATTCGCCGCTTGACGTCGTTGCGTGGCACGGAAACTATGCACCGTACAGATATGACCTTCGAAAATTCAACACCATCGGCTCGATTTCTTTTGATCATCCCGATCCTTCGATTTTCACAGTGCTCACTTCCGCGTCACACGAAACCGGAGTCGCGAATTGTGATTTCGTTATCTTCCCGGACCGCTGGCTCGTCGCCGAAAATACTTTTCGTCCGCCTTGGTATCACCGGAATTTCATGAGCGAATATATGGGGCTCGTTTTTGGACAATACGACGCGAAAGAGGAAGGCTTCGTGCCCGGCGGCGGTTCGCTCCACAATTGCATGTCCGCACATGGTCCTGATCTTGAAGCTTTCGAAAAAGCTTCAAACGCAAAACTGCTACCGCAGAAACTCCAAAACACGTTGGCGTTTATGTTTGAATCGCGTTACATAATTCGTCCGACCAAATTCGCCATGGAAACTCCGGCGCTTCAGAAAAATTATTTCGAGTGTTGGCAAGGCATCAAAAAGCATTTCACAAAGTAATTTTTCGTAAGCAGAATTGACAAAAACTTTTTCAGCCAACAAATTAGAAATTCGAACACAATAATGACTGAAGAAATTCCGCAATCTTTGCGCGCGCTTCTTACCGACCTGATCGACTATGCCGGTCTTTTTCCGCCGGCGAAACTTTCCATGGAAGAAGCGGTCGCAAAATACGCCAAATACCGCGAAGGAAGATTCTCGTGGATGCTGGGAAGATTTATCGTTCCGGTCAATCGACTTGATGAACTAGATTCAGCAGCAAAGGCTCTTCAATCGGATGTGAATATTGAACCTTGGCGACTAAGTGTATTGGCGAGCGAAGACATTTACGGCACGATCAAAAAGGTGGTTGAGTTTGATGCGGTGAATGCTAAACGTTTTTCGATCGAAACGCTCGAAGTGAAAGCGGATACCCGTATCTTGTTGGAAAAGTATTCGCAGGTTCTTCCGCCGAATCTTCCAACTTATTTTGAGCTTCAACCGAACGAGAATTTTGCCGATTTAATCTCCGCTCTGGCGATGCATAAGCGACGCGCCAAACTTCGCACCGGCGGAATTACTCCTGACGCTTTTCCTAAAGCCGAAGATATAACGCGGTTTATTCGAACATGTCTCGCGGCGAATGTTCCATTCAAAGTCACTGCCGGACTTCATCATCCGCTGCGCTGCGTTAAACCCTTGACCTATGAGAAAGATTCCCCAACCGCGATGATGCACGGGTTTCTAAACGTCTTTTTAGCCGCGGCATTTCTGCGTCAGGGAGTTAAACCGCAACTGATCAATGAACTTCTGGAAGATGAGAACCTTGCCGACTTCCGTTTTGACGACACGGGAATTTGGTGGCGCAAGGAAAACTTCGTAAATAATTTCCAGCTGCAGCAGCTACGGATTCGCACCGCGAAATCTTTCGGTTCTTGCTCATTCGAAGAGCCGGTTGAGGACTTACAGAAACTGGGATTGCTGTGACTTGTTCATAGTTTTTATCGTTTGCGTTTTTGCAAACTCAACCCACGACCAGCGGCGGGCTACAATATTTATGACTTACGAAATTAACGAAACCCACGATCCGAATCTCAAGAGTTGGGTCGAATCCGCAAACGATCCCAACACCGATTTTCCGATACAGAATTTGCCTTTTTGCGTTTTCTACATTGACGAAAAAAACGCCGAAATTCACATTGGAGTTGCTATTGGCGAGTTTGTTTTAGATTTAGACGCTTGTTTTGATAACGGTTTTCTTGATAACGCGCTCAATGAATTCTTAGGTAGCCAAAGAATGTGGTCGGGTCTTGATGGTCTGATGGAATTTACATCTGAAAAAAGAGCTGAACTAAGAAGAAAAGTTCAGTTATTACTTTCAGAAGGCTTCGCTAAGAAAAACACGATTTCAGAGTTTTTACACAATAGAAATATTTGTGTCTTTGAAGATACTCCTGCCGTAATTGGCGATTACACCGATTTCTACTGCTCAATTTTTCATGCGACAAATGTCGGCTCGATGTTTCGTCCGGATAATCCGCTACTTCCGAATTACAAATATCTGCCGATCGGTTATCACGGGAGAGCTTCCTCGATTGTCGTTTCGGGAACTGATGTGAAACGTCCGAAAGGTCAGAATCGAAGCGACGCGGAAAAGCCGCCGGTTTACATTCCCTCGAAAAATCTCGACTACGA
>DAITAB010000092.1:0-9558 GCA_036824525.1 Pyrinomonadaceae bacterium | reverse complement strand
GCTGGTTAGAGCGTGGGATTCATAACCCCAAGGTCGGGAGTTCGAGTCTCCCCCCAGCCACCATCGATTGGATCGGCAAGCAGTTTTTGCTTGCCATTTTTTTTTCTGTCATATTCGCATCGCCTATGAAACTCTCGTCTACCCTATTGCTATTTTTCGTACTATTTATGTCAACAAATATTTCTTCTCAATCTCCGAAAGAATTTGCCGAAGCGTGGGACAAAAAACACCTCACCAAAGTTCTTCCCTCCAATGCGAAATACAAAGACCTTCAAAATTATCTGGAACAGCTTAAAAAACTCGGTATAAAAGTTGACGAAGTCGGGCGCTCATTTTCCGGTCGCGAAATTTATCAGATCGAATACGGAAAAGGTCCTTTGAAGATTTTTATGTGGTCGCAGATGCATGGCGATGAGCCGACGGCGACCAGCGCGCTTATAGACCTTTTCGCGTTTCTCAAAACAAATCCCGAAATTCCTTGGGTAAAGGCTTTGGAATCCGCAATCACGATTCGCGCGGTTCCAATGCTTAACCCGGATGGCGCTGAGGTTTTTCAGCGTAGAAATGCTCAGAGCGTAGATATCAACCGCGATGCGCGCGCGCTGCAAACACCTGAAGGTCGGCTATTAAAAACTCTCAGTGATGAATGGTCGCCGGATATCGGTTTTAATCTCCACAATCAGGGCGTGCTTACAACCGTTGCAGACACACCGCGTCAGGCGACGATTTCGTTTCTTGCTGTTTCGGGCGATCCGGAAGGAAAGGCGAATGCGGGTCAAATTCGCAATAAGCGAATTTGCGCGGTCATGATAAAAGCACTTGAACAATTCATAAAGGGAAACATCGCTCGCTACGACGATACGTACAATCCACGCGCTTTCGGCGATCGGATTTCCGAATGGGGAACACCGGTGATTCTCGTAGAAACCGGCGGACTCCACGGCAAAGATGAAATGTTTTTGGTCAAGCTGAATTTCATCGCTTATCTCGCGGCGTTTCAATCGCTGGTTGATCAATCCGAAGAAAAAACTGACGCAACAATTTACGATCGACTTCCCTTCAATGGTTCGGGCGAGTTGTACACCACGATTTTTCGAAATGCTTCGATAGTCAACTTTGCGACTACTACCACAAGCTCCCTCGCCGATGTCGCTATTAACCGCGAACGGAGGCGCGCAAACGAATACGCGCCGCACTTCATACAGGAAATCGGCGATCTTAATTCAAATAACGGATTGAATGAATATGATGCAAGTAATTTTCTGATGGTTAATCGGGTCGGTTCTATTCACACCGGTTCGAGCGGTGATTTTATGTTTTACAAAAAAGATCGAAAGATTGACTTCACTGCACCGAATTTCGAAAAAGCTTTTCCACCGGACGCGATTTTCGTCGGCGGTAAATGGCTTACCGGAGAAAACCTCCTCAAGAAATTGCGCTGATTTCTTGTCGTGCTCAAAAAAGGGTTTTCCGTTTTCTTCCAACCCGACCGTATAATCTCTCCCAAAGAAACCCTTTTATGCTGAATCTCCTTAAGATTAAGAATGTCGCGCTGATTTCGGAGATCGAAGTCGAATTCTCAGCCGGACTGAATTTGCTTACGGGTGAGACCGGTTCGGGAAAATCCATCATTGTCGATTCACTCGGCGCGCTTTCCGGTACACGCATTTCATCCGATTTGATAAAAGAAGGTGAAACTCAAGCGCGAATTGAAGGTCTTTTTTTGCTCCGTTCAAACAAAAAATTGCTCGAACTTCTTGATGAAGGTGGAATCGAGACCGATAACTCCAAGGAAATCGAATTGATCGTTCGGCGGGAACTTTCCTCGAGCGGAAAAAATCGCGTCTTTGTAAATAATCAACTCGTTACGCAGAACTTTCTGCGAAGCATCGGCGAATTTCTGTTGGATATTCACGGACAAGGCGAACAAGCTTCGCTTTATTCACCTTCTACACATCTCGAAATGCTTGATGATTTTGCCGGAGTACGCGAATTGCGACTGCGGGTAGCAGATGAGTTTTCACTACTCAATAAAACGAAGACCGAATTGGTGAATTTGCGTGGAGACGAAGCGCAGAAACTTCAGCTTGTTGATATTTTGAAATTTCAAATCGCCGAACTTGCCGCGGCAAATTTACAGACCGGAGAAGACGAAAAGCTTGAGGACGAAAAACGCCGTCTGAGTAACGTCGAAAAACTCTCAACTTTAAGCGATGAAAGTTATTCCTTGCTTTACGACGATGAACACGCGGTAATCGCGGCGCTCGAAAAGATTTCAAAGCGCATCAATGAACTATCCGGTTACGAATCTTCATTTCGCGATTTCAATGAAGCGCTAAATTCCGCCGAAGCGAATTTGAATGAGTTGGCAATCAGTATTCGCGATTTTCGGAATCGTCTGGAATTTTCGCCCGAACGCCTGGAAGAAATTGAAAATCGTCTCGCGCAAATTTCTCAACTCAAACGCAAATATGGCGGCTCGATCGAAAGCGCCCTAGCACATTTTGAAGATTCGGAAAAACGCGTAAGAAATATCGAAACTGCGGATTTGCGTGAAGCTGAACTCCGCGAACAGTTAACCAAACGGCGAGGCGAATACATCGCGCTTGCCCGCGAGCTTAGCGAGCGAAGGAAAACCGCCGCCCGCAAACTCGAAAAAGAAGTTGTGAAAAATCTGCAAAGCGTCGCGCTCGAGAAATCGCGTTTCGAAGTTCGAATCGAATCGCCCACTGGCGACGAATTAAATGATCAGGACTTCGCACAATTTTCGGCGCGAGGATTCGACAATGTTGAGTTTTATTTTTCTGCGAACGTAGGTGAATCTCTGAAGCCAATTGCGAAGGTTGCTTCCGGCGGCGAGGCATCGCGTTTGATGCTGGTATTGAAAACCGTTGCCACGATTTCACATGATGATAAGGCAGCGGTGTTTGATGAAGTTGATGTAGGCATCGGAGGACGCGTCGCGGAAGCCGTCGGGCTAAAACTCAAAGAGCTTTCGAAATCGCAACAGGTTTTATGCGTTACGCATCAACCGCAGGTAGCATCGCTCGCCGATCAGCACTTCTTCGTCGATAAACGCGTTTCAAAAAACCGGACGGAAATTTTCGTACGCGAATTGAAGAAGGAAGAGCGCGTAGAAGAAATCGCGCGAATGCTTACAGGGCGAGAAATCACTGCGACAGCGCGGAAGCATGCAAAGGAAATGATCGCCGCTGCCCGTTGAGAGAAATATGAATCCGCAAATACTGGTTGAAGTCACTCGTGGAAAACTCACCGAATCGATACATCGCGGGCATTTGGCGGTAGTTGACGGCGACGGGAATTTGATCGCTTCACTCGGCGATCCGAATTTCGTCACTTATATTCGCAGTGCAGCAAAACCATTTCAGGCGATGCCATTTGTATTGAGCGGGGCGGCGGAGCGTTTTGGTTTTCTCGAACACGAAATCGCGCTTGTCTGTGGTTCGCATTCGGGTGAGGCATTTCATATTGAAACGGCGCGCGCGATTCTTGAAAAGTGCGGTTTGAGCGAAGAAGATCTCAGATGCGGCACGCATTTTCCTTTCGATGATTCGACCGCGAAAGCAATGATTCGCGCCGATATTAAACCTACGCAGCTTCACAATAATTGCTCCGGCAAGCACAGCGCGATGCTCGCATTCGCCAAACACATTGGCGCGGATTTAAAAACTTATGAAGCAAACGACAATCCGGTTCAGAAAAAAATTCTCGAGATAATCGCGAAGTTGTCTTCGATTAATGAATCTGAAATAAACATCGCGCCTGATGGCTGCGCTGCACCGAATTTCGCGCTGCCAATAATTGGAATGGCAATCTCGTTTGCCCGAATCGTTTTTCCGCCGCAGGAGTTTGACGCGGAAATGCGCGAGGCTTGCCGGAGAATAGTTTCGGCGATGCTCGCTTATCCGGAATACATAGGCGGAACGCGGCGGTTGGATACGATGTTGATGAAAGCGATGCACGGAAAAATTATTTCGAAGATTGGAGCCGAGGGAATTTACTGCGCCGGAGTTTTGCCTTCGCAAAAATGGAAACGCGGACTCGGAATCGCGATCAAGATTGAAGATGGCGACGACAAACGGGCACGCGCAGTCGCTGCTATCGAGATTTTTCGACAACTTAAGATTTTGGACGAAGTCGGATTCGAATCGCTACGCGAATTCGCGCCGATAATTCTCAAGAATCGACGTGGCGATGAAATAGGACAAGTCGCGGCGAAGTTCAGATTGGAAATAAACTGATGACCGATAAATTACAACCGCCGACGCTCACGCGAAATGACGACGGGCAGTTGAATCCCACTTCGCTCGCAAATTTGCTTGAGTGGTTTCTTAACAACGATCAAAAAGTTGCGATCGTGCGGCATCCTTTTGTGCAAGAACTCTTTGAGTGGAAACAAGCGGATGACACTGCAAAGGGCACGAAGGTTTTCCCGTTTGAAAATGCCGAAGCGCGGTTTGCCGTGGGAGTTTTTCAAGCACTCCTCGAGAATAACTCGGAAGCGAAACTTCAAATTTGGATTACTGATCTTTTATCGGCGCTTCATCAAGCCAAAGAAATGAATTCTCAAATCGCCGAAAGCTATCGTCTCGGCGAGCAGGAAGGAAAATCCGAAGTCGAAAAATCATTGCTGATTCCCAGTCGCTCGGAGCAAAATCTTTATTTATTGAGTTGCTGGATCGAGTCATTGAGCACCGCGGAAGTTCGTTTTTTGGGCTGGGTTTTTCAGTCGCTCTACGGGAAACCCTTTCAACCTGCGAGTTAGAACTGCGGAAAATTCGTTACCAATTTCACAAGTGGTCACAAATTTCTTTTTCTCTACCAGCCGACTCAAATCTCTCTCAAAAATGCATTTCCAATCGACCCGCAGTTTGTTACAATCCCTCATACCAAAAAATTTTCAATTTGGTTTTTTCAGCGCCGTTTATCGGCTTGCGAATAGTTGGAGGGAATTATGGGCTTTCGAGTCGGTGAAAAGGTCTCGTACCCGAACCACGGCGTTTGTTTTGTTGAAAGCATCGAACAAAAGCAGGTCGGCGACGCAAAAGTTAGATTATATTCTTTGCGCGTGGCAGCGAATCAGTCCAGCATTCTCGTCCCAACGGAGAATGCCGATGCCATCGGCATCCGAAAAATTATCACTTCTCCGCAATGTCACGAAGTGCTTCGATTTATTGCCAAAGATTTCAATGAGGTAGAGACGGATTGGAAAGAACGCTCTCGCGACTTCCTGGGAAAACTTCAGACCGGTTGCATTTTTGAGGCGGCAGACGTCTTGAAACAGCTCACATTTCTCACCAAAGTAAAAACGCTTTCGTTTCGTGAAAAAGCAATGCTCGAGAAGGCTAAGTTTTTGGTCGTTTCGGAACTTGCAACTGTTTGTCGGGAATCGGAATCAATCGTTTTGGAAAAGGTTGAGAAGAACCTCTCACGTGCGTTTGTAAAGCACGGATCCGCAATCGAAAAATCTTTGACCGCAAATCAGTAATTTCATCAAAAAGATAAGGCAAATCGGGCAAGGCGTCACTTGCTGTCTTTTTTGTATTTCGCCTTTACTGTGGTCTTGATATTTCCGCGTATATGGAAATCTCCTTCGAGTTCGACGCTCAGCGGATCACACGCCTTTACGAAATCTTCCAAAATCACATTGATTACATGTTCGTGGAAAATCTTCACATTGCGAAATGAATTTATGTAGAGTTTCAAACTCTTGAGTTCGATGCAGCGAAGATTCGGAACGTATTCGAGTTTGATTGTCGCAAAATCCGGAAAATCGGAAAAAGGACAAATTGCCGTGAACTCCGGCATTTCAAATTCGATTTTGATCTCTCTGCCCGGGAACTCATATAAAAAGGTATCGAGTGGAAATAAATTCATCTCCGCGCGGGGAGTTGAGCGTATTTCAAGATTCTGTTGATTGGGTGCGGGAAGCGCCGCTTCTTGTGTCATATAGTTTGTAACTCAATTTCAAATCGTAAAAGAAAAATGTCAAATTTTTCGCCTTGTGTCTATGGTCAACAAAGAAAGCGCCGCAATGATTGATAATATGGCGCTGAAGGTAAAGGCTACGCTCGCACCAAATGTCGTCCATAATCCGCCGAAAATCAACGAAGCCGGCAGAACCGTAATGCCAAAAGCAAGACTGTATAGTCCAAAAGCGGTGCCGCGTTTTTCGTCGGGGACCAAATCCGCAACCAGAGCTTTTTCCGTGCCTTCCGTCAAACCAAAATAAATTCCATAAATGATAAAAAGCAACCATGACTGAAATGCGCTTTGAACAAACGCGAATGCGAGATAAACCAGCGCATACAAAATCCAGCCCGCAACAATCAAAGTTTTTCGCCCGATTCGATCAGATAAATCTCCTCCAATAAGAGAACTCGCCACTTTTGTAATGTGCAAAGCCATCCAAAGCAATGGCAGCATCGCCGGTGCGATTCCCGTTTCCTGAGCACGAAGGAGGAGAAATGCATCAGTCGAATTTGAAAGTGTGAAGACCGAGATAACAACGAGAAATCTTTTGAAATTAGAGTCGAAATCAGCAAGCGAAAATTTTATTCTGGTTGATTCGCGTATCGATTCGATCTCGCGTCGCCCGTCCTCTTTCACAAAGAAAACAATTACCAGAAGTCCGATGATGACCGGAACGGACGCAATCAAAAAGAGATATTTGTAATCTTCGGCAGAAGGAATTTCCGCATTTGAGGCAAAAAATGAAATCAGCAGAAATGCGATGAGTGGTCCGATCACCGCGCCAAGGTGATCTGCCGCACGATTGAAACCGAATGCCAATCCGCGCTGATCGGGATCGACATCGGCTGCGAGAAGCGCGTCTCTCGGCGCGCCGCGAATTCCCTTACCGACTCGATCCGTTAGTCGAACAAACAAGACTTGTCGCCAACTGGTAACGAGCGCCAGTAAAGGACGCACTAAACTCGAGAGCGCGTAACCAAAAATAACCGGGAGTTTTCGTTTGGCAAATTTATCGCTGAGATAGCCGGAAAAAAGTTTAAGTAAACTTGCGGTGGTTTCCGCAGCGCCCTCGATCGCTCCGATCGCGAATGGCGAAGCACCGAGGGTGAGCGCAAGAAACGCCGGCATTAATGGATAAATTATTTCGCTGGAAGTATCGTTGAGTAAGCTTACGAAACTAAGAAGGAAAACATTTCGCGGAAGTTTCTTATAACGCGAAAAATATTTTGAGAATGCTTGGCGCATCAAATATCAACTCAGCGCGCGGTTTTGTTTGTAGTCGTTCGCGGAGTCGTTTCACCTGTTTTCCCAAACATATAGAAGGCAATTCCGCCGGCAATCGCGATCGAAAAAATCAAAAATACAACTATCGCCCGGATTGCCATCTTAAGAACCTTTTTTAATATGACGAATGCGAGAGCGGCTCCCGCTATTACGATCAAGGCAAGAACTACGGCACCAATTTCCATAATCTAATCCCGGCTTTCTTTTTCGGCGATGGTTTTCTCAATCATCCGAAGATCCTCTTCCGACAAAGAATTTTGAATATCGGGAATGGCGAATTCGCCATCCGCCCAAGCACCAAAATCGATTAATTTGCAGCGCTCCGAACAAAATGGGCGAAAGGGATTTCCCTGATACTCGGCTTTGGTTTTACACGTTGGACACTTAACCAGAGGCATAATTTCGCAATATTAGCCTGCGAGGTCACCGGATTCAAGAAAACCTGTTGACCGGCTTTTACGCAGGTGTAATCATACGAACTTATGAGGCGAATTGCTCATCGAAGGTGAACAAATCGTTTTGATTGATCGTATTGGCAATGTAGCTTTTTATGCAGAGGTTTTGAGAAATGGCTGATTACAAAAAAGAGTTCGAAAATTGGCAACGCTCGGCAAAAGAGAAATTCGAGGAAATTGACAAGCAGCTTGGCTTGAAAGACAAATTCGAGGAAGGCGCGAAGACTTTGAAAGAAACGGCGCAAAAAGGCGCGGAGACTTTCAAGGAGGGCGTAGAAAAGATTAAAGCCGAGGCGGAAAAGTCCGATGTTGGCAAACAAGCCGTAAAGATCGCCGAAGAGACATTCAAGACTGCAGAAGCGACTGCGAAGAAGACCTGGGAGGCGAGTGAACCTTTACGCGATGCGGCGGGCGAAGCTTCTGTTGACGCAGGTGACACTTTGAAAACTGCGGCGGATAAGGCATCGGAAGTTTTCGGTGATGCTTATCGAACCGCTGAGACGACCGCACATCGTGCCGCAAATATTCTTGGACTCGGTGCGAGTTGGACGCGCACGATCGATGCCGCCATTGGCGTTTTTCAAAAGACCACCAATTGGATTGCGGAGAAGCCGCTTCACGCTGCGGCGACGGGAATTTCCGTCGTAGTTGGCGGAACGCTCGGTGCCGGATTTACGTTGGTGAGTTCGCACTGGTTCTTCAATTCGGCTTTACCTTTTTGGGGCGTTAAGAAAGTCAGCGAACAGTTTCAAAACTATTTGGTTGAACAACAAGAACTCATCGCACACGGCGAACTTTCGCAAGCGGACGCCGAAAGAATTGAGTTCGAACGCGAAATCGTTAAATACGTCGGCGCTCCACTGCTCGGCGCGTTTTCGTGTGGCGCGGGCGCAATGATGTGGGCAAATATGTTTGATCCAAAAACCATTACCGGCGCGCCTATCAGTTGGATCATTGGCGGAAATCCGGTTCTTGAAGGCATTTGGTTATTTGGAAACGGATTGGTCTGTTTCAAAACCGGCTACGAATTTTTTATGGTCTCACTGAAAGATCAGCAAGAAGTTCAGCGAATAGTCAGAGAACTAAAAGGCTTGTTACCGCAAACCGTTTCCGCCGGTTAACTATTTCGGAATTTGAAAAGGAAAAGGAACGAAGCACAGCGCAAAAATCAGGAGAGTCAAGAGCGCGATCAGTTTCCTTTTCAAATCGAGCGGAGTCTCATCGAGTGGGCGCGGGTGACCGATTCTCATCATAATCAGCAAAATCACAACGAAAAGAATTCCTCCCGGACTTCCGTAATAAACCATTCCATATACTGAAAGCGCCGCCATCGCCGCAAACGCAAATTTTCCGGTGAGATCGTGGAATCTTTCGCCGAAGACTGCGTAAATTGCGTGTCCGCCATCGAGTTGCCCGGAGGGAATAAGATTCAAACTCGTCACCAGAAGACCAATCCAAGAGGCTGAATAGAACGGGTTAATCACGGCGCGTTCAAGCGGAATATCGGCGAAGTATGCGATTACTTTCATCAAGAGCGGATCGCCGAGAATCAGAAAAGGCTCTCCGATCGCATCTGCGGGAATCACCTCCATAGTCAACACGCCGTAAACTGCTATCGGAATTAAAGCGATGAAACCGGCGATTGGTCCCGCCACTCCGATATCGAAAGTCGCGCGCCGAGATGGAAGTCGCGAAATTATTTTAATGAATGCGCCGAGTGTTCCCGCCGGTCCCATCATCGGTGGCGCTGGAATGAAATATGGCAAGGTCGCGTCAACCCGATAAATTCTGCAAGCGATGTAATGACCGAGTTCATGGCAAAGAA
>DAITAB010000287.1:0-2880 GCA_036824525.1 Pyrinomonadaceae bacterium | reverse complement strand
TAATGATCTATCCGATAGATTTGTTTTTCATCGAGAAGTTTGAGAAGTTGCGCATTGAGAGCGCGCGCCGATTCAAGATCGCGACCGAAGGGTTTCTCGTAAATGAAGCGGCGCCAATTCCCGTTTGACTCTGCGCCCATCCCGTTTCGGCAAACCTTTTCCGTTACTTTTGCAAACAAATCAGGCGGAGTCGCCAAATAATAAAAGTAGTTTTCCGGAATTGAAAATTTTCGACAAACTTCCGCTAACAAATCCTTTAGATCGGAAAACAATTTTGTGTCCTCATCGAAATCGCCGCCCGTATAAAAGGTGCGTTCTTCGAACCATTTGAGAATATTTTCGTCAGTCGAATGATTGGCGCATTCCTTCAAAATCTCGAGCGCGGATTTTCTGAAATCTTCGGAGGGCATTTCCTGTCTTCCAACGCCTATGATCGCGAAATTTTCCGGCAGAAACTTTTCTTTAGCGAGGTTATAGAGCGCCGGAAAAAGTTTTCGTTTGGTAAGGTCGCCGGTCGCGCCGAAAATTATCATCACCGAAGGCGCGGCTTTTTGAACTACATTTTTTGTCGTGTCTTCTGTGTTCATGGGAATTTTCATCGTGTGTCAAACCAGAGGATCGTCGGCTTTTTGTCCAACCAAAAAAAGATAGGAATACATCGCGACTCCGGTCAGAATTCCGGTGCCGTATTTTATTTCCCGCGCAATCGGAGCGGGCGAAAGAAACCCCTCGATGATTCCCGCAATCACCAGCAAACACGCGCATCCGATAGCCAGTCGCACCGCTTCCAATCCGTTTTGCTTTAGTGCATCGGCGCGAGAGAGATTTCCCGGATTGATTATGGAGTAACCGATCAGAAGTCCGGCACCGCCCGCGATGAAGATACAAGAAAGTTCAATCACTCCATGACCCACCATAAAGGTCACAAGGTCACTTCCGAAAACGGGATTCGCGCGGAAACAAACCCCGAGTGCTCCGCCGATTGAAAGTCCATTGGAGATCAACACATAAATCGTGCCGATGCCAAAAAAAGCCCCATAAGCGAAAGCCATTAACGATACGAGAATATTGTTGGTGAGAATCTGACTCGAGCCGATTTGATTTGCATCGTTGAGTTCAAGCCACCATCGCTCGCCGGCCTTAGCTGAAAGTTCCATCTGCGAAAGTCCGAGAACATCCGAGAACTTCTGGTCATAAAAGCAAAGCGCGAAGGAAATAATCGCAAATACCGTAAACAACAAAAACGCGGTGAGAATATAGTTAATTCGCTTTCTGAATGTACGCGGGAAATCTTCGGCAAAAAATTTCCAAACGGTGTTAACACCACTTCCATTCGCACGATAAATTTTTCCGTGTGCGCGTATGACGAGACTATTTAGGTAGTTGATCAATTTCGGATCGCGCGTTTCTGCCCGCGCAATCGCAAGATCTGCCGCCGCTCTACGATAAAGCTCGCCGAGTTCCCTGACTTGAACGCGCGGTAATCGGCGGAGCGTTGATGTCTCTAAAATATTTAAGAGATCTTCGAGCTCTTGCCAGTTATCTTTCCGCTCATCGATGAAACGATTCATAGAGTTCGCAATGGTGGTAAGGCAAGGCGATTATACATTGCACGCATTCGGTAGAGAATCTAATATCAAAGCTAAATGTCCGACGACAAAAATAAATTTCACGAAGAGGAAGCGATCGGGAAAACCTACGACCTGAGGGTCGCGCGCCGGCTCGTTCGTTACATCAAACCTTATTGGAAATTTGCCGCGGTCGCCCTTCTCTTCACCTTCATTCTGAATATTCTCGGAAGTCTCCAACCTTGGTTTACGAAGCACGCGGTTGATGATTTCATAACACCCAAGCAAACGGTCGGTCTTTGGACCTTTGCTTTGTCATTTTTCGGACTTTTCTTTGCACGTTTTCTCTTGCAGTACTTTCAGGAAATTCTTCTTAACAACGTCGGGCAAAAAGTGATGTTCGATTTGCGCACGGAAATTTTCACCAAACTTCAGCGTCAGGAAGTTGCCTACTACGACAAAAATCCGGTCGGGAGAACTATTACCCGCATAACCTCCGACGTGGATTCGCTCAATGAGCTTTTCACTTCCGGTGTGATTGATGTAATGGGAGATCTTGTAATTATTTTTGCAATCGTGGCGATGATGCTTTGGATGGATTGGAAACTCGCCATCATTTCGCTGATTACGATTCCCCTGCTTTTTGCCGCTACGAACTGGTTTCGCAAACATGCACGCGCGGGCTTCGATAAGGTTCGAACGCGAACCGCAAAACTCAATGCTTTTCTTCAAGAACATATTTCCGGCGCCCAAACCGTGCAGCTTTTCAATGCCGAAGAAAAAGTAAAGCAGCGCTTCCACGACATCAACGATGATTATCGCAACGCAAATATCGAGACCATTTACTACTACTCTGTTTTTTATCCACTAGTTGATTTTATCGGCGCAATTGGAATAGCCACGGTAATTTTCGCTTTCGGTTCAGCACACCTAATGAAATTTTCCGCAAGCGAAGGCGCGCTTAGCGTCGGAATTTTAGCCGCTTTTATTCAATATTCCGGTTTGTTGTTTCAACCAATTCGCGATCTTTCGGACAAGTTCAATATCTTACAAGCCGCGATTGTCGCCTCGCATCGCGTATTTTTATTGCTTGATCTGCCCGTTCAGATCGAGACGCCAAAGGTCGCAGCCAGACGCGGTCGCGCCAAAGGTCGCATCGAGTTTGAAAATGTTTGGTTCGCATACAAAAAAGAAAATTGGGTTTTGAAAGACGTTTCGTTTTCGGTTGAGCCGGGCGAAAGTATCGCCCTGGTCGGTCAAACAGGTTCGGATAAAACCACCGTGACGAATCTGCTCATGCGTTTTTACGATG
>DAITAB010000286.1:0-2888 GCA_036824525.1 Pyrinomonadaceae bacterium | reverse complement strand
CTGCGGCGCGAATCGTCAACTTATCTTCATTCAAGACATCGGCAAGCAGCTTTACGGAGATCGGTTCTTCCGAAACGTAAATCAAGGCTTCACAAAGTGCGCAGACTTCCGACATTGATCGTTGGCTCGGCGCGGGCGTATCGTAAGTTTTTCCTGTTTCCTCTGTGGTTGCGGCGGTGTCTTTTTTTTCTTTTGCCTTCATTGTAAAAAATTGTCACGCGGAATCTACGCGGATTTAGCGATGATATCTCCAAATACAGCTTCTTGAATAAGTTTGATGACGGTTTCTTTTACGAGTTCGAGAGTCGCGAGAAATGCCAAAACGAGTTCGCGCTTCGAGCGCAACTGTCCGAAAAATTCATTTAGGTTCAGCGATTTCTTTTTGGCGATAGTTTCACGAAGAAAAGTCAGCATTTCAGCAAGCGACATCTCTTCGCGTTCGATTTCATATTGAATTTCTTCCTTCATGCGGGCAACGACTTTTTGAAACACATTGAGCAAATCAAAAACCGTTGCGTTGATCTCGCCATTATTGTCGTCGGTCTCGATTTTTCCGCGAGGAAAAACTGCTTGCTCCACCGTTGCGCGCGTCCAAAGCATTTCGGCGGCATTTTTGAATTTCTGATGTTCGAGAAGTTGCTCGACCAATTCTTTGCGCGGATCTTCAATTTCCTCTAAAGCTTCATCGGATTTTTCTTGCGGAAGAAGCATTTTCGATTTGATTTCGATGAGAGTTGCCGCCATCACGAGAAAATCTCCCGCGACGGTAATATCGAGCCCTTCCATCAGACGCACATAGCGCAAATACTCATCGGTGATCTTGGCGATCGGGATGTCGAAAATATTTGCCTGCTCCTGTTTGATCAGAAACAAAAGCAGATCGAGGGGACCAGCGAATTCGCCAAGCTGAAGTTTCAATACATCGTGTGACTCGGCGAATATTTCCGGTTTAACGGTATCGAAATCGAAATTAAGTTGCGTTGGTTGATCTTCCATTGTGATTCGATGTCGGCAATCGATCTAAATAAGTTTCATTGTCGTTCAAAATACGTGTCTCGTTCAACCTTGCAGATGCGAATTGCATAAGACTGATACCAGATTTCGCGTCCTTTCTCCTGCGCGATTTTGTGTGCAAGGTTGTTCTTCCAGTTCTCAATAGCTTCTAAACTCGACCAATAGCAGATCGTAATTCCCAATTCCGCGCGGGCGTGTTCCATGCCCAGAAATTCTTGCTGATCGGCGGAAAGCTCCGCCATTTGTTGGGCCATAGCGTCGTAGCCGTGATCGCCATCGGTTCGCAGCGACGTAAAAATCACGGCGTAATATGGCGGCTTTGGAGTTTTTGCGATATTGCTCATGTCTCTTTCAGGAATTCGCCTTGATGAAGTCAATTGCTTTTTCGGCAGGGCGCGCGATGATCGCGCGATCGCCGATCTCAATTATGGGACGTTGGAGCAAATTCGGATTTTTCGCGATTAATTCGACAATCTTTTCGTCAGACGTTTTCTCATTGATCAGGGCTTTGTACTGCTCATCTTTCGTACGAAGAATCTCGCGCGGCGACATTCCGAGCTTTTTCAAAAGACTTTTTATTTTCGATTCGGTCAGCGGCTCTTCGAAATAATTTATTTTTTCGTGCGGGATATTGTTCTCACGGAACAACTGCGCAAGATTGCGACAGGTCGTTCAGGTAGGTTTTTCGTAAACGGTAATTTTTTTCATAAACAGGGAAGAATTAATCCACAGATAAACACGGATGAACTCAGATTTTTGATAATAGAATCAAAAAAGTATCTGTGTCTATCCGTGTTTATCTGTGGATCAAAAATTTGCTTAAACCATTTCGCCGGCGCGCGTCGCAATCAGGTTCTGCGATTCTTCAAAAGTAAAGACACGCGATTTTGTAACAAAACGCACGCCCAACGGAATCTCCAGCGAGAAAGAAGCACCGCGTCCGGGCGAAACGTCAATTGTGAGTTCCGTGTGTTTCCAAAACTCAAACTGATCCTTCGCCATATAAAAATCGCAGCCGTCAATTTCTCCAAGCCAAACATCGCTCGAACCAACCAAAAATTCGCCCGCTTCATAACACATCGGCGAGGAACCATCGCAACAACCGCCCGATTGATGAAACATCAATTCGCCGTGTTTTGCACGAAGTTCGGCGATAACTTTTTTCGCTTCGCCGGTGACTTTTACTCTGGGTATGTTTTTCACCTAAATAAATTTATCAAAGTGCCTATTATCATATAGGTTGCCAATAACGCGGGAACAGCTGCGAAAATGCCGATAAGAACTTTGTTAAATAAAACCTCTTGGCGCGACCAAACCGAAGGCTTACTCCAAAGCATGGCGAAAACTGAAATCAGGATAACGAGGCTCGCTGGCGCAATAACATAGCTCGAACTAAAGACATCATAATTTTCGGCAAAGATAGAATAAACTCCTGAAACAAAAAATGGCAGAACTAAAATCATTCCTGCAACTGCCGAAATACGTGGAAAGAATAAACTCAGTCCAGTGGCATAACCCCCAAGCAAGAGTGGAAGAAATAAAAGGACTAATGCCATTGTTCCAAATCCTGCGGCAGCACTAAAATATGCCGCTACAAAAATAAAAAACAGCACACCAACAAATAAATAGATTACGTATTGAGCAACGACCAAAATAAGTTTATTGAGGAAAAGCAATTTTGCAGACGAACATAGATTGATACAAATAAATCTGTGTTCGTCTGCGCTTTCTTAATTCTTTAGAAAAATCCCATCGCCTTCTTGTCATACGACACCAACATATTTTTGTTGTTGCGATAATGGTCGAGCATCATTTTGTGATTCTCGCGTCCGAAGCCCGATTTTTTGTAACCGCCAAATGGAGCGTGTGCCGGG
>DAITAB010000091.1:0-9616 GCA_036824525.1 Pyrinomonadaceae bacterium | reverse complement strand
AGGACATTTCGTTTGAAAAATTACGCAGAGATTTTGCGGCGGTGATTATCTCCGTCGGCGCAAAATCTTCGCGAAGTTTGAATTTAAAAGGCGAGAATGGTCCGAATGTTTTTGGCGGTGTGGATTTGCTTCGGTCGGTTTCTTTGGGGGAAGAAATCGAAGTAGGAAGCGAAGTGGTCGTGATTGGAGGCGGAAACGTAGCATACGACGTCGCTCGTACAGTTGTTCGTCAAATCGCCTATGACACGGCACGCACCGCCGCCCGTTTAGAAAAAACCGCAAATGTTTATTTATTTTCTCTCGAAGGCGCGGAGGAAATGCCCGCCGATACGATCGAAATCGTTGAAGGTGACGAAGAAGGAATACAACGTCAGAACGGTTGGGGACCGACGGAGATTAATCGCGATGAAAGCGGCAGAGTTACGGGCGTAACTTTTCGCAGATGTCTTCGCGTATATGACGATGAACGCAAATTCTCGCCGCTCTATGACGACAATGAAACGAAGACAATTCCCTGCGACACGGTTTTGCTCGCCGTAGGACAAGCGCCGGCGCTGAACTTTCTCGATGAAGGCGGAAAAGATATCGAGCGAATGGGAAACGGCTGGATAAAAGTTGACCAAGAGACTCTACAAACCACTGCAAAAGATGTTTTCGTCGCCGGCGATTTGGCGCACGGAACAAAACTCCTTATAGACGCGGTCGCTTCGGGAAAAGCGGCAGCGCGTTCGATTTACCAATACCTTACGGGACGCACTCTCACACAAGACATCGTGAAGACTCATCTCGTCCTTGATCACTATCGTCGCGAACAGGGATACGAATCAATACGCCGCGTAAGCGTTCCAAATATTGAACCGGAAGAGCGTTTGAAACATCCGGAAAACGTTGTGGAAATAGGTTACGGAAAAGAAGAGGCGATGCGCGAAGCCTCGCGCTGTCTGGACTGCGGAGTGACGCCGGTTTTCGATGGAACACGCTGCGTTCTGTGTGGCGGATGCGCAGACGTTTGCCCGACCGAGTGCCTAAAACTAATTTCGCTCGCGAATTTGGAGTTCGATAGTGACGTTTCCTTCCTAATGGAAAACGCGCTCGGCGCCGATATGGATCTGAATGAGAATTCTGCGATTTTGAAAGATGAAGATCGCTGCATTCGCTGTGCGCTTTGCGCGATGCGTTGTCCGGTGGACGCAATAACAATGGAGAGAGTTTCATTTTCGACGAGCTGGAGGTCGCAATGACAACAAAAGCAGGTGAGCAAAAATCACGTTTTGATCCGGAGCCGATTCCGCGTCGCGATTTTCTCGGACTTGCGGCGCTCGGTTCAATGGCAGCGGCTTTGCTGTTTTCGTTGTTCGGAATGTTGAAGCTCCCGAAAGCGGCGGTCTCGGCGACACCTGCAAAGAAATTTAATTTGGCGCTTCCGGAAAATTTAGGCGTCGGCGAAGCGTTTATTCCGCCGGGAAGAAACGTTGCGGTTTTTCGTGATAACGAAGGAGTCTATGCAATTTCGACTGTCTGCACACATTTGGGTTGCATCGTAAAAACAAGCGCAAATGGTTTCGATTGTCCGTGCCACGGTTCCGGTTTTACGCAAGACGGTTCAGTACGAAAAGGACCGGCGCCGAAACCACTGCCGTGGTTAAAGGTCTCCAACAACGGAGGAGTTTTTACAGTCGATGAAAGCGCGAAAGTAAAAACGGGAACGAAGGTTTAGATTATGAACGCGGAAAACTATTCAGCGTTAAACGAATTCTGGACAAATCTGCGAACAATTCCGAGCCATGTTTATCGTGCGATGTTTCGTGGCGGCGCACCTAAAACAGATCGCACTCGCTCCTCATTCATCTTCGGGAATGTATTTCTTCATCTTCATTCGGTTCGCACACATCTTTGGAGTCTGCGTTGGTCAACCACGATGGGTTTGGGAATTATGACGACGGCGGCATTTCTCATCACTTTGATCACCGGAATCTTGCTGATGTTTTATTACAAGCCTTATCCCGAAATTGCATATCAATCGATAAAAGATATCCACTTCATTGTTCCAACCGGTCGCTTCATACGCAACATCCATCGATGGGCGGCGAACCTTATGGTCGTTGCGGTAATTCTCCATATGGCGCGCGCTTTTTACACGGCGGCATATCGCAAACCGCGCGAATTTAATTGGTTCATTGGTTGGGGATTGCTGGTCGTTACGCTCGGACTTTCGTTCACAGGTTATTTACTTCCCTGGGATCAACTCGCTTACTGGGCGATCACGATCGGCGCAAACATCGCGCAGTCGCCACGCGAAATCACGGACGCTTTGGGAATTACCGATTGGGCTGACATCGGCGGATTGCAACGCGAAATTCTGTTGGGTTCAGACATCGTAGGCGAAGAAGCTTTGATCAGGTTTTATCTTCTCCACGTAATGATTCTGCCATTGGTTATCGCCGCGCTGATGGCAGTGCATTTCTGGCGAATTCGGAAAGACGGCGGACTTGCCAAACCAAAAGATGCCGACGAAAAAGTAGCGTCGGAAGCGAAAAAATTTTATCCGGTTTTCACGGAAGTTCCGAAAAAAACTTACAGCCTCGCCGCAATTGTAAAAGGAAAAACTCCGCAGGTCGGAAGCGGACCCGAACACACTGTTCCCTCAATGCCACATCTTTTTTACGCGGAACTTGGGGTATTGATGCTGACTGTGTTGATTTGTGTCGCGCTGGCGTTTATTTCCGATGCGCCGCTAAAAGAACTGGCGAATCCGCTGGTTCCGGAAAATCCGGCAAAGGCTCCCTGGTATTTTTTAGGTCTACAGGAAATCGTTTCATTCTCAGCTTTCACCGGCGGAATCGGAATTCCCGTGTTGTGCATTATCGGATTGGGATTGATTCCGTTTCTTGATCGCGAAACTGAGGGAACGGGCGAATGGTTCGGTGGTCCCGGCGGTTGGAGACTAGTGAAATGGTCGATCGTCGTGGGACTTCTGTCTTCAATTGCGGTGGAAGCCTTTGCGATTCGTTTCGGCTGGCTGCGCGAGTGGTTTCCGAATATTCCGCAACTGTTTATTACGTTCATTAATCCCGGAACTGTTCTGACGCTGATCTATGCGCTGTATTCGATTTGGGCGGTGCGACGTCATAACTCGACGCGGGCCGGCGCGCTCGCACTATTCACTTGTTTTCTATGCGGCTTCGTAGTGCTGACCGTTATCGGCACATATTTTCGTGGACCGAATTGGGACTTTTACTGGTCGCCTTCGGATTGGAACGCTCATTGAGGAGCTATGAACAAGAATAAATATTTGTTGATGCTCTCAAGTATTGGAGTTTTTCTACTCCTGGTAGTTGCCGCTGTCTCGGAAAATTTTATGCAGGAGTGGCATGGCATACAGAAAAGCGCGAAAACATCTGAAGGCGCGCTTGATTTGCGCTTGCGGCAAATCGTCAATCCGAATTTGAAAATTACGGATCGATGCGTGACTTGCCACGTAGGAATGGCTCCGGGTGAACAGATAACTTCCGCGTTGAAGGTCGCCGCCAGTCACCCTCGGGTTGTTCATTCGACCACCGAGATGGGATGCACCGTTTGTCATGGCGGACAAGGACAAGCAACTACGAAAGAAGATGCGCACGGCACGGTGGAGTTCTGGACTGAGCCGATGTTGCCTGCCAAATATGCGCAGGCAAGCTGCGGAACTTGCCACACACCTTTGAATGTTCCGAATCTTCCGACGCTCGAACGTGCCCGAAAAACATTTGAACGTTTGGATTGCTATGCGTGTCACCGACTAGATGGACGCGGCGGAACACTTCGCGTCGGGGGAAACGTGACCGGAATGGAAGGACCAGATCTTTCTTTCGTAGGAATGAAGGGTTACAAAGCGGATTGGTATGTCGTGCATTTGCAAAAATCTCTCGCCGGAACCGATGAGGTCTGGAGAAATTCCTTCCGCGAAATCAGCGAACCGGACCTCGCCGCGTTGAAAATTCTTCTCGAAACTCAGATGGGCGCGCCGAAGTTGATTGAAGCAAAATCGCAATTCAACTCACTTGGATGTGCGGGTTGTCATACTGTTGGAACATTTGGAGGCGATGCCGGAATTAATCTTTCACAATCGGGTTACAAAGATCCAAATCAACTTAATTTCAAAAACGTAAGTGGCGAACACACTTTTGAAAATTGGATCGTTCAGCATTTCCGGTCACCGGTTTCGACTGTTGCAGGTTCTCAGATGCCGGCTCTGGGATTAACGGAAGATCAGATTGAGAAACTCACAATGTACACACTTTCGCTGCGCCGGCGAACGCTTGCCGATGTGTATTTGCCAAAAGACCGTGTAAGAGCGATGCGTTTCGGTGAGCGCGAATTCGCGTCAGACGGAGAAACGATTTTCACGGCAGTTTGTTCTGCGTGTCATGGAGCGAAGGGTCAGGGAAGACGTTTTCCGGGACTGGTTCCGAATCCTTCAATTACAAACGCGGATTTTCTCGAACTCGCTTCCGACGATTTTCTGTTCGCTACGATTCAAAAAGGAAGACCGGGCAGACCGATGTTGCCCTGGGGCGAACGGGAAAACGGGCTGAATGCAGAGGAAATAAAATCCGTTATCGCACACATCCGCAGACTCGGCGGAAATATTCAACACAAAACGGATTCGATGCCGCAAGTTTGGGCGAAAGGCGATGCGAATTTCGGCGCGAAATTATTCTCCTCGAACTGTGCGGGTTGTCACGGAAAAATCGGCGAAGGATTGGAAGGTCCCGCGCTTAACAACAAAAACTTTTTGTCGAATGTTTCAGATACTTTTCTAGTTGAAACGATTTCACGCGGCAGGCGCGGCACGATAATGCAAGGTTTCAATAATTCGTCGGTCGTGCGTCGCGCTTTAACGCGCGAAGAAATTGAATCGATCGTAGTTTTCATAAGGTCCTTGGGAGCGAAGTAAGGTTATGAAAAAAGAAATTACAAGACGCGAATTTATGGCGAGGATTTCCGCGGCGGGTTTTGGTGCATTGGTTGCTTCTACGACTCGTGCCTGGGGATTGGAAGCAATCACGAATCCGCTCGCGATGTATCCGAATCGTGATTGGGAAAAAGTTTATCGGGATTTGTGGAAATACGATTCGACCTACACGTTTACCTGCGCTCCTAACGATACGCACAACTGTTTGCTGAATGCTTACGTCCGCCAAGGTGTGATCACGCGAATCGGTCCAACGATGGGTTACGGCAAGGCAACGGATCTGACGGGAAAAGGTACTTCGCATCGTTGGGATCCGCGTGTGTGTCAAAAAGGCTTGGCTCTGACGCGGAGGTTTTACGGCGACCGGCGCGTGAATCAAACGATGGTTCGCGCCGGATTCAAGCGTTGGTATGAAGAGGGATTTCCGCGCGGGAGCGATGGACGACCTCACGAATCATATTTCCAACGCGCGCGCGATGAATGGGTTCGAATGCCGCACGCTGAAGCGGCAACGATTGTTGCGGCAGCTTTGAAAAACATTGCGGAGACTTATACGGGCGATGAAGGAAAACGGCGTTTGAAAGAACAGCATTATGACGAAGCTACGATCGAAGCGACACAAGGAATCGGAACGCAAGTTATGAAGTTTCGAGGCGGAATGCCGCTGCTGGGAATGACTCGCGTTTTTGGAATGTATCGGATGGCAAACTCGATTGCTCTGCTCGATGCAAATATTCGGAAAGTCGGTGCGGATCAAGCTGTCGGCGGAAAAGGTTTCGATAATTATTCGTGGCACACAGATCTGCCGCCGGGACATCCTATGGTGACCGGTCAGCAAACGGTGGAATTTGATTTGAATTCCGTCGAACAAGCAAAAACTGTTGTCGTTTGGGGAATGAATTGGATCACGACCAAGATGCCGGATGCGCATTGGCTCACCGAGGCGCGTGTGAAAGGAACGAAGGTTGTCGTCATCGCCTGCGAATATTCGGCAACGGCGACAAAAGCCGATGATGTGATCGTCGTACGTCCTGGTACAACTCCGGCCCTCGCGCTCGGACTCTCAAATGTAATCCTGCAGGAAAAACTTTACGATGCGAAGTATGTTCGCGAGTGGACCGATATGCCGATTCTGGTGCGGATGGATTCGCTCAAATATTTAAAGGCAAGCGAAGTGTTTGGAGGTCCACCGGCTGAATTGAAGTCGACATTTCTCGTCAAAGAAGGAGAAAAGGAACCAACACCGATTCAACAAACTACGCAAAACGTCGTCGCCGAAAAACTTCGAAATGAATGGGGCGATTATGCTTGGTGGGATGCGAAGAAAAACCTTCCGCAGGCATTAACTCGCGATCAGGTTGGAAAGAATTCCAAGATTACCGAAGCAATGCTTGAAGGTTCGGTGGAAGTGACTTTGGCGGATGGAAGCAAAGTGAAATGCCGTCCGGTTTTCGATTTGATAAAGGAATATGCGGCTCATTTCGATCCGACAACGACCGAGGAAATCACGTGGGCTCCGGCTGCCGCCGTAGAAAGTCTTGCCCGACATCTCGCCAAAGAACCGGGTACGACTCTTTTCGCACTCGGAATGGGACCGAATCAATTTTTCAATAGCGACAACAAAGACCGCGATACGATTCTGCTCGCCGCTTTGACCGGTAACGTCGGGAAGATCGGTGGAAACATCGGTTCCTACGCGGGAAATTATCGCACCGCGCTTTTCAACGGCGCACCGCAATACATCAACGAGAATCCATTTGATATTGAGCTCGATCCGGAAAAACCTGCGCGGCCGAAACAATATTGGCGGGCGGAATCCGCCCACTATTACAACCACGAAGATCATCCGCTGCGCGTTGGTAACAAACTTCTGACCGGGAAAAGTCATATGCCGTGTCCTACCAAATCGCTTTGGTTCGCGAACGCAAATTCGATTCTCGGAAATGTGAAATGGCATTACAACATGGTCGTAAATGCGCTACCGCGAATCGAGATGATTTGTGTGAATGAATGGGGGTGGTCAACTTCGTGCGAGTGGGCAGACGTAGTTTTCGGTGTGGATTCCTGGGCGGAATTAAAACATCCCGATATGACTGCTTCGGTAACGAATCCGTTCTTGCTGGTCTTTCCGCGCACTCCGATCGAGCGAATTTTCAATACCATCGGAGATATTGAGGTCTATGCGTTGGTCGCTTCAAAATTAGCGGAGTTAACCGGTGATACGAGATTCAACGACTACTGGAAATTCGTAAACGAAAACAACACGGACGTTTACCTGCAGCGGATTCTAGATAATTCGACGAACACCAAGGGTTATAAATTTAAGGATTTGCATGACAAGGCGCTCGCGGGAATTCCGGCTTTGATGAATAGTCGCACGACACCAAAAAACGTCGGCTACGATCAAATTACCGATTCAACTCCGTGGTACACAAAAAGCGGTCGGCTCGAATTCTATCGTGAAGAAGATGAGTTCATCGAAGCCGGCGAAAATCTGCCCGTTCATCGCGAGCCGGTTGATTCCACGTTTTATGAACCGAATGTAATCATCGCGCCGCCGCATGAAGCCTTGCGACCGGCGAGTCCGGAAAGTTATGGAGTTGAGCGAGATGACTTAAGGTGCGAAACGCGTTGCGGACGCAATGTTGTTTATACCTGGGCGGAAGCGAAAAACCATCCGCATCCGCTCATCAAAGACGGTTACAAATTTATTTTCCACACTCCGAAATATCGTCATGGTTCGCACACTACGCCGATCGATACCGATATGGTCGCGATTCTCTTCGGACCATTCGGCGATATTTATCGCCGTGACAAACGCGCGCCTTTTGTAACGGAAGGTTACGTTGATATCAATCCGTCAGACGCGCAGGCGTTGGGCGTAAATGACGGTGACTATGTCTGGATTGATGCCGATCCTGAAGACCGACCGTTTCGCGGTTGGGAAAAAGACAAAAAGAATTATGAATTCGCCAGACTTTTGTGTCGGGCTCGTTATTATCCCGGAACTCCGAAAGGCGTGACTCGAATGTGGTTCAACATGTATGCGACCACGCCCGGTTCGCAACAAGGACAGAGAGAACGAAAAGACGGATTAGCAAAAAATCCACGCACAAATTATCAGGCGATGTTTCGTTCGGGTTCGCACCAATCGGCAACGCGCGGTTGGCTTAAGCCGACCTGGATGACGGATTCGCTCGTTAGAAAAGGAATGTTCGGACAAGGAATCGGAAAAGGATTTGCTGCGGATATACATTGCCCGACCGGTGCGCCGCGTGAGTCTTTTGTGAAGATTTCCAAAGCCGAACCGGGTGGAATCGGAGGCGAAGGTCTTTGGCGACCGGTAGATTTAGGAATTCGTCCGCGCACGGAATCCGAAGCGATGAAGAAATATCTGGCAGGCGGATTTTTGGGGTAGAAGGTTCGCTCTCGGGCGGGAGAAGAAATCTCACGCGCAAGAGCGTGAATCGGAGAAAGAGGAGAAAACATTATGGCTCGCGTAAACAACTGGCAGATTGGAAGAGAGATGTCTTATTGGTATCCGGAAGCGCGTCCGCAAAAACAGTTCGCCGCTGTTTTCGATACGAATAAATGCATCGCTTGTCAGACTTGCACGTTGGCTTGCAAGACAACCTGGACTTCCGGAAAAGGTCAGGAATATATGCTCTGGAACAACGTTGAAACCAAGCCCTACGGATTTTATCCGCTCGCTTGGGATCTGAACCTTTTAAATATGCTCGACGGACAGCAATGGGGCGAGGATAACGGAAAACCGGTTTACAAAGGCAGCACAATTTTCGAATCCGCTCCCGCCGGCGAACGAGTTATGGGTTGGCGACCGGAAGATGAAGACTACGCGTATCCGAATGTCGGCGAAGATGATTGCGCCGGCGGAGTTGATGGCGGCGCGAGCTTGATGGGAACTCACGATATGGCGTGGTTTTATTATCTCGCGCGAATTTGCAATCACTGCACCTATCCCGGCTGTCTCGCATCGTGTCCGCGCGGCTCGATTTACAAACGTCCGGAAGACGGAATCGTGTTAGTAGATCAGGGTCGCTGCCGCGGTTACCAGGAATGCGTCCGCGGATGTCCATATAAGAAAGTGTTCTTCAATACGATGACCGGCACTTCCGAAAAATGCATTGCATGTTTCCCAAAAATGGAACAGGGAATTCAGCCGCAATGCTTTGTTAATTGCATTGGCAAAATTCGAATGGCGGGATTTATTAATACGCCAGATAAAGCGCGAGCAGACAATCCGATCGATTATCTCGTCCATATCAAAAAAGTTGCACTGCCACTTTTTCCGCAATTCGGATTGGAGCCGAATGTTTATTACATTCCGCCGATTCACGTGCCAACTTCGTTTACCCGACAAATGTTCGGTCCGGGAGTTGATAAGGCAGTTGAGACTTATCGGAATGCAGCCGCCAACAAAGACGACGATTTGACCGGGCTCTTGGGACTTTTCGGTTCAAGCGAAATGGTTATGGAGCGTTGGAAACGCGCGGGCGAGACGATAATCGGAATGGACGAAAAAGGAAAAGAAATCGTGCGCGTGCCGCTTCGTGAACCGGTACATATTCGCGAAGCTAAGGACAAGGTAAATCAGATTACGCGAACAAATTGTCCGTAAGGGAAATTCTTGAGGCATCAATA
>DAITAB010000090.1:2041-9637 GCA_036824525.1 Pyrinomonadaceae bacterium | reverse complement strand
GCAACGCGCGAGGTGCGAAAAAACAATTACGAAGTTGGGCGGTTACTCTTCCAGACAATCATTACAACTTATCCAGACTCACCATATCTTCCGATGGCAAAACTCGCGGTAGCGGATTCTTTTTACTTGGAAGGAGCAACGAGCGCCTTGATACAGGCAGCGGCTGCCTACCAGGATTGGTTAACGTTTTTTCCAACTCATCCACTTGCCGATCGCGTTCTCTTAAAAGTAGCCGAATCTGAAATGCGTCAAATCGGTTTGCCGGATCGAGACTCGTCGCGGGCAAGAAAAGCCGAGCAACGATTGAAAGCTTTGCTCCAGCAATATCCCGATTCGGTATTTAAGAAGGATGCGGAAACGCGACTCAATGAAGTTCAGGATAATCTCGGGCTCCATAATCTCGGAATTGCAAACTATTACTATTCGCTTGCTGTAGACCAGAAAAAAGGCGGGCTTAAGGGCGCGCAATCCCGATACCGGGAAGTGCTTGAGAAATATCCGAATTTTAGTTTCTCGGATGAAGTCTTGTTCAAATTGGGCGTGACATACGTTGTAGAAGAGGAGACGGATGAAGCCGCGAAGTATTTTCAAAGAGTGGTTCGGGACTTTCCGAACAGTGACTATGTCGCAAAAGCCAAAGAGCAACTTGAGCTTTTGGGTGCGACAATTCCTTCTCCCGATCCGGCCCGCTTAAATGTATTACCGCCGCCACGAGAATCCTTTCTCGGAAATTTCAAGAATCAGTTTTTTGGCGTATATCCGATGACGATTGATAAAGACGGTGTTTTAATGACCGATAATTTTGACAAGTCAAAATTCGAGTTGATCGATCAGATAATAGAAAATCAGGGTGAGCTTGTGACATCGCAAATACCCAAACGCCTGACCACCGTTATTTCTGAACGTTCAAAACCGTGACAATTTGTTAACTTGTAATTCCGTATTCCGAACTGAAGTAAAATGAAGTCTGCTCTTTTTGTTTTAATCATCGCGCTCGCCGGTATATCAACAACTTCCGACGCGATTGCTCAGGAAAAACCCGTCAATGTAGGTCCCTCGCCCGCGCCCCAGAAAAAAATCTCTGAAGTCTTATCGCAAAACCTTGACAAGATGCTCGAGGTCGAAGTTCCGAGGGAACGTCGGGAAGCATCCTATGCAAAATTGCTCGAAGGTCAGAAGTACCTTTGGGAGCTGAGGCGCGTACGCACCAGCGTCGAGATTAACGCGCTTGCGGGAAAAGCGCGCGCGGCATTGCAGAAATCCGTCGAACTCGATCCGACTTTGGCAGAGGCGTATACGGCGTTGGCTGAATTAGCGACTCTTGTTTCTACCGCCGACATTGACGAAGCCATTCTCCTTGCGAACATAGCCGCGAAATTGAGTCCGGATAATTTCGGCGCTCGAAGATTGCTGGCGCGTCTCTATACGGTAAAGAGCGGAATTGCTGAATCACGCCTTGAATTGGTTTTTGTAGAAAAGGCAATAAGCGAATGGAAATCCGTCGCCAGACTCGATCCTCGAAACGCCGAAGCCTGGGCATTTCTTTCGGAGTTTTACGGCGCGACGAAAAAGCCTGCGGCGAAGCTGGAGGCTCTACAGCGTTGGCTCGCCTCTGCAGCGCCGGTCGATACGGGATTTTACCGCCGGGTTTTTGGCAACAACCGCGATCTTGCGCCTGATTCCGCACTGCCCAAACTTGGGCTGGCACTAACTTCAACGGGAAAGACACAAGAGGGTATCGAGATTTTGTGCCGGACGCTTTTGGAGACACCGGACGATCGCGAATCGTTGGCGTTGCTGCGAGGACTTCTACAATCGAATGAAAAACTGATTACTCCCGCGGTTCTCGAGTCGCTCCAGAGGCTCGTTTACTCGAATGCCCGCAATTCAGATTTGGTTCGTCTTTTTGTCGATACGCATCGCCGTGCGGGCAAGGTTGATCAGGCGGTGAGTTTCTTGTCGGCGCAGATTGCGCGTCAAACAACCGACAACGAAACCTCCTCCAGCTTGTACCTCGTCCTGGGTGAAATGCTTTTCGAAGCGGGTCGGGTGGACCAGGCAAACGCGGCTTTTGAAGCGCTTTTAAAACTCAACGGAATCAAAACAGATCCCATTACTACCGAAGATCAGCGCGAATTAGCGGCGATGATCTTTGAGAAAATGATTGCATTGTTCAAAGAATCGGGTCGAATTGAAGATGCGAAGTCGGTTATCAATCGGGCTCGAATTGTTTTTGGAGAAGACGACCAATTTTCCGGTCGCGCGCTAATTTCACTTTTTCGCGAAACAAATCAGCGTCCGGATGCTTTGCGAGAGGTTCGAAGTCTGCGTAGTCGTTTTCCGCAGGATACGAGTTTGTTGCGACTCGAAGCTCAATTGTTAAATGAAGTTGGGAAGGTAGGCGAAGCCGTCGCATTGATCGAAGCGGAGAATGCGCGCATCGGGAATAAAGATGATCTCGAAAATGCAATGGCGTATTTTTCGAACCAAATATTCGTGACCTCTTTATATGTTGAAGCAAAACGCGGAAAACTCGCGCTGGCTTCCGCAAAAAAAGCGTTGCTTCTTGCAAAAGGAAATGAACAAGAGCTCACGGCAAAATTTTCACTTGCGACAGCGGCACATGAGGCACACGACTATTCAACTTCCGAATCGACGCTGCGAGAAGTTCTTGCGAAATCGCCTCGGAATCCGGTTGCGCTTAACAATCTCGGATATTTTCTTGCTGATCGTGGCGTGAGACTCGATGAGGCATTTATTTTGATTTCTGACGCTTTGAAAATTGACCCGATGAATCCGAATTATCTGGATAGCTTAGGTTGGGTTAATTTCAAACGTGGCAATCTCGCTGATGCAGAAATTAATTTAATGGAGGCGATCCGTGTCGATAAGTCATCCGGAACGACACACGAACATCTCGGTGACGTCTTCAGTCAAAACGGAAAATTAGCGCAAGCGCTGGGCGCATGGAAAACCGCAATAAGTCTTTTGTGGCATCCGACGGACATAAACCGAATAAAATCAAAAATCGCGACCGCGGAAAAGAAAAAATAGGGTAAACGTTGTCAGTTTATGAAAGTGTCGTACTTCGGTGCGACATTTTTTTTGGAGAAGTTTTCAAATTGGACATTTACTTTATTTGACGGCGGTTTGTGCGCGTTCGATGTTAAATTGATTCTCTGTTAGTAGGCGCAAACACCTCGATTTATTTGAAACCTTAGACGAAAAGGCTAACCCGCAGCGATGCGGGCAACGCAAAGTTTCGAGTCTCGCTACGCGAGATGGTCGGACTTCCGAAATGGGGTAAAAATGTCGCAATCTCTCCGAGTCATTCATCGCATTTTCACATTAACTCTTTTGACTAGTTGTTTCGCGGTATTCACCGCGTTGGCGCAAAAGCCGGCGGTGCGAACCGTTGACCGTACAAATTCCGCCCAAGCGTCGATCCGAACCGATGCGGAAAACCGCCCGCGGGTAATTTTCCTTGACTCAAAAAATTCGCCCGCAACGCGCGAAGTTTCGCCTGCCGACGTTTCCGTAACAAACGTAAACGAGGCAACTGCCAATTATGAACAGCGCGCATTTGAAATACTGAATATGAATCGCAAGGAAAACGGACTGGAACCATTGATCTGGAATGCTGACTTGGCAAAGCTCGCGCGCCTGCATTCCCGAAACATGGCGCAATACAAATTTTTTAATCACGCGGGTCTCGATGGATTGATGGTCGATGGGCGTGCTGATCAGCTTGGAATTTCAAAATGGAGGGCGATCGGCGAGAATATTGCCTATAATCGCGGCTACGAACATCCGGTAGAATTCGCGTACGAAGGCTGGATGAGTTCCGCTTCACATAAGCGAAACATTCTTTCTGAAAGGTGGCGCGAGATTGGAATCGGAATCATTGCCGACGCTGAAGGCACTTTCTATTTCACGCAAGTTTTCATTCAAAGATAGAGATTCGGGAAGAAGATTCCGGGCGATGAAGCAGCCAGCCGGTTGCTTCATTTTTTTTGTTTACCTATTCTTCACATAAGAAGATGCGTCCGGAAACCTTCAAACTTCCTTCGTTCGCCAAAATCAATTGGCTGTTAGAAGTTCACGGAAAACGTGCAGACGGCTTTCACGATCTGTGTACCGTGTTTCAAACCGTGTCACTTTGTGATCAGATAACTTTTCGTGGTTCGAAGGATTTGCGCTTTACAGCAAATGAAAAAGCGCTTGAGCAGAAGAAGAATAATTTGGTTTTGCGTGCGGCTCAGGCGCTACGAATTCGGTTTGGCGAAGAACTTGGCGCCGAAATTCATCTCGAGAAGAGCATACCCTTTCCCGGAGGGCTTGGCGGCGGCTCCTCGAATGCGGCAATCGCCTTGCTCGGACTTTCTATTCTTTGGCGTCTTCCGTTGGATTTTGAGGAACTCTGTTTGATAGGTGCGGAATTAGGATCGGATGTTCCATTTTTCTTTTATGGCGGCACGGCGATCGGAACCGGTCGCGGGACGCAAATCACTCCGATCGATGAAAAGTCGGAATCGTGTCTTCTGATTATCACGCCCACGGCGAGGGTTGCTACGAAAGATGCATTTGAACGTCTGAGTTTGGATACCTTGACAAACTCCGAGTCCAAAAGTAACCTTCGAGTTTGCCGCGAACGCGCAGAAAAGCTCAATCCGCGGCAGGATAAGCTTGAGAATCATTTTGAGCAAAGCGCTTTCCAAATTTCTCCTGAAATTGAAGAGGTAAAGAAGCGGCTTGTTGAGGGCGGCGCGATTAACGCGCTTCTTTGCGGTAGCGGCTCAAGCGTATTTGGAATCTTTGACAACGATGAAACACGGCAGACGATTATGCGAAAGCTAGCCACTGATACAGATTGGCGGATGTTTGCCGTAGCGACTGTGACGCGACACGAATATCGCGACGCGCTAAAAGCGTGTGAAAAGTTGCTTCCAAGTTTAATGATTGATGGGGCGTAGCCAAGTGGTAAGGCACCGGTCTTTGGATCCGGCATTCGTAGGTTCGAATCCTCCCGCCCCAGCCATCAGACTAGAATGACGGACAGCTTTTCTGGAGTTGTCCGTCATTTTTATTTGATGAGCGTAATCGGAAACATAAAAATTTTCAGCGGAACGGCGCATCGTTCGCTTGCCCAGGAAGTCTGCCGAGATATCGGTTGTGATTTGGGACTGGCGAGCAACGAGAGATTTTCCGACGGCGAACTTAATTTTCAGATTGGTGAAAACGTTCGGGGTGCGGATGTCTTTATTATTCAACCGACTTGTCCGCCAACGGATTCCAATTTAATGGAATTGCTTGTGATGGTGGACTGTTTTGCGCGTTCATCGGCGGAAAGAATTACAGCGGTGGTTCCGTATTTCGGTTATGCAAGATCAGACAAGAAGGATCGTCCGCGGGTTCCGATTGCTGCGAAGCTCGCGGCAAATGTGATTACGGTCGCGGGAACGCACCGCGTACTCACGGTCGATCTCCACGCTGCGCAGATACAGGGTTTTTTCGATATTCCGGTTGACCATCTATATGCGGCTCCGGTTTTTGTTAATTATTTCACCGAAAACCCGATGGAGAATCTAGTCGTGGTCTCGCCGGATACGGGCGGCGCAGAACGCGCACGCGCTTATGCAAAGCGGCTCGATGCCGGGCTGGCGATTTGCGATAAGAGACGCGAGAAAGCCAACGTCGCCGAAGTGATGAATGTAGTTGGAGACGTAAGCAACAAGAACTGTGTGATTATCGATGACATGTGCGATACCGGTGGGACGATTTGCAAAGTTTCAGAGGCGTTGCACAAAGCGGGCGCGAATCGTATCTTTGCGGGATTTACGCACGCAATTCTTTCCGGGAATGCAATCGAGAATCTTGCGGCATCAAAGATAGAAAAGATTATTGTTACTAATACGGTTCCGCTAAATGATCGCGGAAAGAAACTTGAGGCTGAAGGGCGAATTGTCGTATTGAGCGTCGCAAAACTTTTGGGACAGGCTATCAAATCGATTCACGACGAAACGAGCGTCTCATCGCTCTTTATTTAAAGACATTTTATTTAAGTGGTTTTTGACGAATAGAAAAGGAAACTGGTGCTATGGCTGATAAGAAAGCTGAGAAGAAAACAATTAAAGGCGAGCGAAGGGAAAACACGGGAAAGGGTTTTTCGCGCCGACTTCGACGTGAAGGAAAAATTCCGGTGTCTGTTTACGGCGCGGGACAGGAAGCGATTCCGGTCTCGGTACCACTCACTGACCTCGCCGCGATTTTGCGAAGCGAAACGGGACACAACACGGTGTTTCTTTTGGATGTTGATGGACTCGGACAAGGCGACGTGATCTTTCAGGATCGGCAGATTGATCCGATAAAGGGAAGGTTGATTCACGCCGATCTTCGCCGTATTGCAAAGGGCGAGAAAATTGCCGTTACGGTTCCGGTCAGACTTATTGGCGAACCTGCAGGCGTGAAGCTCGACGGAGGTTTGTTGCAACAAGTTCTCCGCGAAATCCGCGTACTGTGCGAAACCGGAAACATTCCCGACCATATCGATCTTGACGTTAGTCATTTGCGTGCGCAGGAGTCACTGCATGTTTCTGATATAGGCGCGATCGAGGGAGTAGTGATCAATGAATTACCGACCACGGTGATCGCGTCCGTTGTTTATGTCAAGGAAGAGACGGTCGTTGCGGCTCCGACTACGGAAGTTGCCGAACCGGAAGTAATTGGTAAGGGTAAGAAAGAAGAAGAGCCGCCGGCTGCATAGGCTTCGGTTGAGAATCCTGAATGAGTTCGGATGGTTCATCAAACGGTGAGAACGGCTGGTTAATTGTCGGACTTGGAAATCCAGGCGATGAGTATCAGAACACCCGACACAATATAGGTTTTGCGTTGGTTGATTATCTGGCGGGAAGAGCGGAAGTTAGGATTCGTCGGAAGGAATGCGAGGCGCTGATCGGAAGCGCGGTATTGGAGGGTAAGAGAGTCGAACTCGTAAAACCGCAGACGTTCATGAATCTAAGTGGCAATGCGGTCGCTTGTCTTTTGAAAAAACCGCCGCGCGCTATTGAGAGACTGATTGTGATAAGCGATGACCTCGCCCTTCCGTTCGGACGCTTGCGAATTCGCGCAAAAGGTTCCGATGGCGGACACAATGGATTGAAATCGATAATTGACAGTTTGAATTCAAACTCTTTTGCTCGATTGCGAATTGGCATTTCGCCGCAACATCCAATTGATACGACTCGTGACTTCGTGCTCAGCGAGTTTAACAAACAGGAGCGCCCACATTTAGAGGAGATTTTGATCGAAGGCGCCAAAGCGATCAATGCAATTTTGAGAAACGGAATTGATAAAGCGATGTGCGAATTTAATGCGACGGACGTTACCGCAACCAGTTGACTTTGGGTTCAAAGATTTCCAATTTCAATTTGACGTTGGACGAATATTCGTGTCGCGCACAAAAATGATTTAGTTACACTAGGAGGAATAGAAACTTGCAAGAAAGAATTTATGAGTTGATGTACCTTGCGGATCCGGAAGTCGGAAGTGAAGACATTGAGAAACTCAACGCCAGCCTCAAGACCATCGTTGAACAGC
>DAITAB010000090.1:0-2031 GCA_036824525.1 Pyrinomonadaceae bacterium | reverse complement strand
TTGTGCGAGTCGACGACATCGGACTTCGCAAACTCGCCTACGAGATTAAACGTAAAACCAAGGGCTATTACGTTCTCTTTGAGATCCAAGGAAGCGGAAAGGAAATTGCGGAGCTTGAGCGAAAGATGCGGGTCAACGATCAGATTATTCGTTACTTAACAGTTCGGGTTGACGAAGATCGGAAGACAGCCGAGAAGATGCGCGCAAAACGGATTGCGCGTCAGGAAAAACGTGCGAATTCGAAAAGAAGTGAAGGCGGGCCACGCGAAGAAATCATTCCGTTTGAAGGAGCCCTTAGCGAAAATCTTTAAAAGGTGAAAAGTATGGAAGATCAAGATAGACAATTTGAAGGTTCAAATGACCGAATGCGCGGGGACCGTGGTCCCAGGCGTTTTGTTCGTCGTCGGCAGAAGATGATGGTGCCGGAATACATCGACTGGAAAGATACCGATTATTTGCGTAGATTTGTGCCTGAACGTGGGAAGATCATGCCGCGGCGTATCTCAGGTGTTTCTGCAAAAGATCAACGAAGAATTTCGCGTGCGATCAAGCGTGCACGTACGATGGCGTTGTTGCCATTTGTTGGCGATTAATAACAAGGAGTTAAATAGATGGCACACACAACTGTTTTGTTGAGGGAAGACATAGATAGTCTGGGTGGACGTGGTGAAGTGGTTAAGGTGCGTTCGGGATATGCACGCAATTATCTTTTGCCGCAAAATCTCGCAACCCTTGCAACGAAGGGAAACGTAAAACAGATCGAAGGCGAACGCGCCGCGCTTCTGAGAAAAGCCTCTGCGGAAAAAGCGACTGCGGAACTTCAAGCTGATCAGATGCGTGATATTAAGCTGGAATTCGAACGTAAAACCGGCGAGTCAGGCGCCCTGTTTGGTTCCGTTACCTCGATGGACATCGCCGAAGCGCTCAAGGCTAAAGGATATGAAATCGATCGACGCAAAATTATTTTGAAAGACGCGATTAAAGAAACGGGAGAATTTACGGTAGGAGTGAAACTCCATCGAGAAGTGATTCTAAAGGTTCCTGTAACGGTACTCGGCGAAGCGGTTGAAGAAGAAGCGCCGAAAGAACAGCCGAAACCGAAGAGAAAGAAAAAGTCCGAAGAATAACGTTCAAAGAGTTTTCAACTAAATACAGTGGCAGTCGCAAATCCAAACAGTCGCCGCGAACAGTATCTCGAAAAACCGCTTCCATCCAGCACGGAGAGCGAACGAGCGGTTCTCGGTGCGGTTCTTTTGGACAACGCACTTCTGGCTCAAGCAGTAGAGTTGCTTCAGCCTGAAGATTTTTACGCGCCATTTCACCGTCGGGTGTTTCGTTCGATGATCGCTTTGTTCGAGCGAGGAGAAAAAATCGATCCGATATTGATCGGTGAAGAGCTTAAGAACGACGGCGGTATTGAATCGATGGGCGGTATCTCCGCCATCACCAACCTCTCTTTCGGACTTCCTCATTTTTCCAGTATCGAACACTACGCAAAAGTCGTTCGCGACAAGGCGACGATGCGTAACCTCATCAAGGTTTGCAATCAAATTACCGGCGAAGCCGCCGCCGAGGAAGAGCGAGCGGAAATTATTCTCGATCGCGCCGAGCACTTAGTTTTCGCGATTGCCGAACAGCGACAACGAGAAGGTTTTACGGAACTGAAACCGGTATTGCAGACCGTTTTGGAAAAGACGCAGGAATACGCGCATGGTGACATTCATGCAGTCACCGGACTGGCGTCGCACTTTCGAAAACTTGATGTGCTCACGTCGGGATTTCAAAGAAAAGATCTGATAATTCTGGCGGCGCGCCCATCGATGGGTCAGACTGCTCTTGCTCTCACGCTCGCGCAGAACGCCGCGCTCTATGAGAACGCGGTCGTTGCCATTTTCTCGCTCGAAATGTCGAAGGAACAGCTTGCGATTCGACTTTTGACGGCGGACGACAGGGTTGATGCACAACGGTTTCGTCGTAGGCTATTAAATCGGGACGATATGACCCGGCTCGCCGGCGCGGTTGGGACTTTGT
>DAITAB010000285.1:0-2929 GCA_036824525.1 Pyrinomonadaceae bacterium | reverse complement strand
AGAACCGCGAAGAATTTTGTCGCGAATCTTTTCAAGTTTGGACATAACTTGTTGGAACTATTTTTCCGTCAACATCTTTCAATCCTTGAAGCGGTTCATCAACATCATGATAAAAAAGGCAAATCCAATTTTCCTCAATCGCGAGCGGAAGAATATCTTTTTTGAATGCCAAAGTTTCGGTCGGGAAAAGATCGAATCCGGCGATCCAAGGTAAAGACAAATGATGTCGCATCGGAATCAAATCTGCAAAGCCATAGAGAGTTTCGCCGCCCCGCTGAAGTTTTACGGTTTGCATCGTCTCAGAATGCCCGCGCACGGTTTGCATCGTTAGCCCTTCAACAACTTCATAATCATCGTCCTTCATCTCAAGCTGTCCGCTGGCGACAATTGGCTGCCAATTTTCTTTCAGATAACTGGCGCGATCGCGTTCATGCGGATTATTGGCGTGTTCAAACTCGGAACGCGAAACGAAATATCGCGCATTTGGAAATTGAGCGATCGGGTTTTCGTTTTCGGTATTTGGAGTTTGCAGCGATTGGTCGTCATCGCGACGCCAAACTGTATTTCCGCCTGCATGATCGAAATGAAGGTGTGTATTAACTATGATTGAAATATCACCGACTGAATAACCCGTTCTTTCGAGAAGCGTTTCCGCCAGAGGCTTCTTTCGTTCGATTCCATACATCGCGATTTGTTTTTCGTTCCACTTTTCGCCGATTCCCGTCTCGATCAAGATTCTTTCCTGTTGGGTTTCGATAAACAGGCAATTCATGTTCATCCGAATGCGATTGAACTCATCAGGTGGGCAAACCCTCTCCCAAACGACGCGCGGGACGACTCCAAACATCGCCCCGCCATCAAGTCTGAATTCCGTGTCCGGAATTATTTCGATTCGATAATCGCCGAGATTCATGAACTCCGAATTGCGTTATTTCTTCTTAGCCGGCATTGCTTTCGGCGCGCCCTTCGGCAAATCTTCGCTACCTTCATCCATTGATTTCATTTTCTCTTCCATCTTCTTCAAGTCTTCTTCAGATGGTTGGGGAACTTCGAAATCATCCGGAACTTCTACAGGATTATTCGCTTTGATTTCTTCCAAGACGCTTTCCTGTTTTTCCTTTTGAAGTTTCGCTTTAACGAAATCCGCCACCGGCATCTCGCGCGACATGGGATTATCCGGATCTTTTACACCGGTAGAAATTAGAATATGACGGGCATCGTAGGTTCCTTTTTCTTGACCGTCGCTACCTTTCGTTTCACCGCGTTTTTCGAGTTTGATTATGTGATAACCGAACTTGGTTTCCACGACGGAATCAACGATCTGTCCCGGCTCTACTTTTTCGGTTGCCGCTTCAAATTCCGGAACGAAAGATCCTTTGGTGATGCCTTCATACAATCCGCCTTTATCATTGCTTCCCGGATCATCGCTGAATTCCTTGGCAAGTTTCGCGAAATCCTCTCCAGCCTTCACACGCGCGAGAATTTCTTCAGCTTTCTTCTTCTTTTCAGTTGGCTCGAGCTCCGGATGCTCTTCGATATACTTCTTTATATCGGCATCGGTGACTTCCATGCGTTTTTTGAGTGTGTCTTGAGCATAAGTCGAAACGAGAAATTGCGTCTGCTGAAGACCGACCATAAGTTCGTTTTTGCGTTTCCATTCTTCCGAAAGCGCCCCCGATTTCATTTGCTCTTCGGCTTCTTTCTCATAAATGTGAATTTTTGCAAACATCGAACGCTCATTCTTCTTCGCTTCTTCGTCCGCCGTGTAATCTTCCGGAATTCGTTTCGCCTTTTTCGCGCTTTCCAGTTGCGATGAAAAAGAAGATTCAAACCGTGCTTCATTTACAGGATCACTATAAAAAGCATTGACCTCATCTTCGGTAACGAAACCAAATGGCGGCATTGGACCTTTGTCTTTGTTCTTGAATTGGTCGTAGCTTCGCGCGGTTATGATCGCCCGAATTTCTTCAAGCTGAGCTTTGTTTGCAGGATCATCGGCAAGTCCTTGCTTTTTCGCCTCGCTCGCAATTGCAAAGTAATCTCGAAATGTTTTCAAGAGAGTTTTTCTTTGCTCCGCGTCCTGCGAAAGCTGCTTCAACTGCAGCGGATTTTCATCCTTCAGGATTAATGCGATTTCTTCCGCGGTGATTTTATTCAATCCGTACTGGTGAGACGAATCCATCTTGATCTTCCAAGCCAGAAGACCGGCGCCCAGCACAAAAATTGTTCCTAATACGATTAAGCCTTTTGATACACTACCCAAAAGTTCTACCTCACTTTCAATTTGCCTATTTTTCTACCAATTCAAGCAAAACACCATTCGTAGATGATGGATGAACGAAGGCAATTCGGCAACCTTCGGCGCCGAGGCGCGGATTTTCGTCAATCAAGCGCATGCCTTTTTCTTTCAGTTTCGCCAAGCTCTTTTCGATGTCGGCAACTTCTATCGCGATATGGTGAATTCCGCCACCGCGCTTTTCGAGAAACTTCGAAATCGGCGAATCGGCAGATGTCGGTTCAAGAAGTTCGATTCGCGTTTCACCAATGGGTAACATCGCGACCCGCACTTTCTGTTCCTCCACTATTTCCGTGTGCGAGACATCGAGTCCAAGCGCATCGCTCCAAAATCCGAGCGCATCTTCAATGTTTTTCGTCGCAATTCCAAGGTGATCGATTTTCATTTGTCATCCATTGAGTAATTCCTCGATTGCCGAATAAGGATCGCGTTTCTTGTCCGCGACTTCCTGCGCCAGCAGTTCGAGTTTTTCATTTGTGCCGTTTTTTTCAAGTGTACGCGTTAGTAATTTTTCACGGAGCAATTCGATCAAGCGCCAACGCGCGATCGATTTCTTGCGTTCGCGATTTCCATCCGCATCCTTTTGAAATTCATTATAGCTTTCAATCGCCCCGGACAAGTCTTCAATACCTT
>DAITAB010000284.1:0-2945 GCA_036824525.1 Pyrinomonadaceae bacterium | reverse complement strand
GAACGCGGAATTACTTCGGACGAACAAATGCCGAATTGATTTTATGAACTCCGAAACACCACAAGTGGTGACGATCGACGGAAATGAAGCCGCAGTTTATGTTGCTTATCGAGTCAACGAAGTCTGCGCGATTTATCCGATTACACCGTCGTCAACAATGGCGGAATTTGCCGATGAATGGTCGGCAAAAGGTATTAAAAACATTTGGGGAAACGTGCCGGAAGTCATCGAAATGCAAAGCGAAGGCGGCGCGGCGGGAACTGTTCACGGCGCACTGCAAACCGGTTCTTTGACGACGACTTTTACGGCTTCGCAAGGCTTGATGCTGATGCTGCCCAATATGTATAAGATCGCGGGCGAACTAACGGCTACGGTTTTTCACGTGGCGGCTCGCAGTTTAGCGGCTCAGGGACTTTCGATTTTTGGCGATCATCAGGATGTGATGGCGGCGCGCACGACCGGTTTTGCGTTACTGGCTTCAGCAAGTGTCCAGGAAGCTCACGATGTAGCGCTCATAGCGCAAGCCGTAACTCTTCGCTCGCGGATTCCTTTCATACATTTCTTCGATGGCTTTCGCACTTCACACGAAGTCAATAAAATCTCACTGCTCTCGGACGAACAAATCCGCGCGATGATCGACGATGAACTTGTTTACGCACATCGCAGCCGCGCCCTGAATCCGGATAATCCATTCATTCGCGGAACGGCGCAAAACCCCGACGTTTATTTTCAAGGACGCGAAACCGTAAATCCTTACTACGCCGCAGTGCCCGGAATTCTGAAAGAGGAGATGAAGAAATTCGCGGCTCTGACAGGAAGAAATTATGCGCCGGTGAAATACTTCGGCGTCGCAGACGCGGAAGACATTATCGTCATTATGGGTTCGGGTGTGGAGACCGCCGCTGAAACCGCCGGTTACTTAAACAAATCCGGCGCAAAAACCGGCGTCGTGCAAATCACTCTCTATCGCCCGTTTCCGGCGGAAGATTTTATCGCAGCTTTTCCAAAGAGTGTGAAAAACATCGCCGTTCTCGATCGAACGAAAGAGCCCGGCAGTTCGGGCGAGCCACTTTATCAAGATGTGATGATCAGCTTGATGGAAGCGGCAGGGAACGGAAAATTTGCCGCGATTCCGAAAATCATCGGCGGTCGCTATGGTCTTTCGTCAAAGGAATTCACGCCCGCAATGGTCAAAGCGGTTTTCGATAATTTGAAATCGAAAGCGCCGAAAAATCATTTTACGATTGGCATCAATGATGATGTAGGACACACAAGTCTTTCGTTTGACCGTTCTTTCAAGATCGACGAAACGTCTTGGACACAGGCGTTGTTTTTCGGTCTTGGCGCAGATGGAACCGTCGGTGCAAACAAAAACAGCATCAAGATCATCGGCGAAAACACAGATCTTTTTGCGCAGGGTTATTTCGTTTACGACTCAAAAAAGAGCGGAGCGAAAACCGTTTCGCATCTGCGCTTCGGAAAATATCCGATCAAAGCTCCGTATCTGATTTCCGCCGCGGACTTCATCGCCTGCCATCAATTTAATTTTCTCGAAAATGACGAAATGCTTTCGATGGCAAAGCGCGGAGCGACATTTTTGCTAAATAGCCCTTTCCCTGTGGATGAAGTTTGGGAGCAGCTGCCGCTAAATGTGCAGCGGATTATTCTCGATAAAGACCTGCGTCTTTTTGTCATTAATGCTACGGAAGTTGCGCGAGCAACCGGCATGGCGGGAAGAATAAATACGATTATGCAAACGTGTTTTTTCGCGCTCTCCGGAGTTTTGCCTCCCGATGAAGCCATCGCGCAAATAAAAAAATCAATTGAAAAAACCTACTTCAAGAAAGGTCGCACCGTTATTGAAAAGAATTTCGTAGCGGTTGATCAGACGCTCGAGAATCTTTTTGAAGTTAAGGTGCCGAAAAAAACCACTGCGAGCGACAAGAAGCTTTATCAAATAAATAGCAAAGCGCCGGAATTTTTCCGCAACGTGACGCAGATGATGATTTCCGGACACGGCGATGAAATTCCCGTCAGCGCTTTGCCGATCGACGGAACTTATCCTCACGGCACTTCGAAATGGGAAAAACGAAACGTCTCCGATCGAATCGCAGTTTGGGAACCTGATGCTTGCATTCAATGCGGCAATTGCGGTTTCGTTTGTCCGCACAGCGTGATTCGGGCAAAATTTTTTCATCGCGATCACCTCGGAAATTCACCTTCGACATTTAAGTCAGCTCCAATCAACGCTCGCGGTTTTCCGGAAACGAAATTTTCGTTGCAGATTTACGCAGAAGATTGCACCGGCTGCAATCTCTGTTATGAGGTTTGTCCGGTAAATGTATCGCCGGATGGAAAAAAGCGCGCAATAAATCTCGCCGATAAACCGAAGGATCTCGAACCCGAACGCGCAAATATCGCTTTTTTTGAAACGCTTCCGATAAACGAAAAAACCACGGTGAATTATTCCACCGTTCACGGCGTTCAATTTCTCGAGCCGCTTTTTGAATTCTCGGGCGCCTGCGCCGGTTGTGGCGAAACTCCCTATATAAAAGTTCTCACACAACTTTTTGGTGACCGTCTTATCGTTGCTAACGCTACGGGCTGCTCTTCGATTTACGGCGGAAATCTGCCGACTACGCCTTGGACGTCAAATTCAAAAGGTCAGGGACCGGCATGGTCGAATTCGTTGTTTGAAGACAATGCGGAATTCGGTTTGGGCATGCGTCTCACTGCCGACAAGCAACTCGGAATTGCTCATCAATTGCTTTCCGAACTCCAACCCGAGCTGGGCGAGAAATTGGTTTCGGAGTTGATTCGCGCGCCTCAGATTCTCGAGAGCGAAATCGGCGAGCAACGCGAACGCGTAAAATTACTCAAAGCCGAACTCGCAAAATCCGAATCGGCGCTTGCAAGAAATTTACTCTCGGTCGCAGATCAGCTGG
>DAITAB010000089.1:0-9787 GCA_036824525.1 Pyrinomonadaceae bacterium | reverse complement strand
CTTCTGTCCGTATTTCTTGCGTTCTTTCTGCCTCGGATCACGGGTAATCAGCCCGCTTTTCTTTAACGCCAAGCGAAGCTCCGGATTGTAAGCCAGCAAAGCACGTGTAATTCCATGGCGTACAGCTCCAGCCTGTCCTGCCGTTCCGCCACCGGCAACATTTACGACGGCGTCAAACTTCGTGAGGTTTTCGGTCAAATTTAGCGGTTGTCGAATTATCATTCGCAGCGCTTCATTTGGGAAATACTCTTCGAAGGTTCGTCGGTTAACCGTTATTGATCCGCTTCCGGGCGACAAGAAAACTCTCGCAGTCGAGGTTTTTCTTCGTCCCGTTCCATAGTGTCTGTTGTCCATTATAAAAAGTTCCTTCAATTCCGTTCGGTTGGAGCCTCAACCATGACAGATCTAATCTATTACTAATACCTCAGGTTTTTGGGCAGAGTGATGGTGATTTCCATCCGCATAAACTTTTAACTTTTTAGCCATCGCTTTTCCGAGCTTGGTTTTCGGAAGCATGCCCTTTACCGCCAATTCAATTACTCGTGTTGGATGTTCTTCCAACATTCGTTTTGCAGAAATCTGGCGCAGACCTCCGGGATAAAGCGTATGGTGACGGTAAACCTTCGACTCCTCTTTCGAAGCCCTGAAAACCGCACGTCTTGCATTAATTACGACGACAAAGTCGCCTACATCCAAAAACGGTGTCCATTTCGGATTGTTCTTACCCGAGATAATCCGTGCAAGCTCAGTCGCAAGCCGACCGACGGTTTTTCCAGTCGCATCAACCACATACCATTTTCTGTTACCAGCCAAATCGTTTCCACTTGGAAAATATGTACTCATAAGTGCCTATATAGATCAAAAATTACGCCTAAACGCGAACGGCAAGGATATCCAACGTCTAACGCGATTGTCAAGCAAACACCGCAGTTTCAAAGCGCGATATTCAACCGAGATGCCGCGAGAAAAATGCCGGCGATGGTTTTTGCGTCGGCTAGCTCGCCGGTCCCGATCATGCGCCGTAGGGTTTCGAAATCGAAACGCTTTATTGACAACAATTCGTCGGCTTCGAGGTTCTGCCCGACGTTTTGAAGATTCGTTGCCAGAAATAAGAACATCTTCTCGGTCAGGAATCCGGGTGATACGTAGAAGGCGGCGAGTTTCTGCCAAGTCCCGGCTCGCACTCCAATCTCTTCCGCTAATTCACGTTTCGCGCCGCTTTCGGGATCTTCATTTTCCGCAAGTGAACCTGCCGGCAATTCCCACAGGTAGTCTGCAGCCGGATGACGATACTGTCGGACAAGCGCGACGGTTAAATCCTCGAAAACCGGAACGATCACCGCGCTACCTTTATGGTGGACGATCTCCCGTTCGTAAACCACCTCGTCTTCAAGAATCGCTGACGTGGAAACATCGAAAATCTTGCCTTTGTAAATCCACTTTTCTTCAATAACTTTCGGATTCATGTATGTTAATATTCATCTTTAATTAACAAAGACGAATTCGCTGAAATGTGCGTTAGTAATGGCGTTCGAATACGTACATGATACGCAAAGTAAGGGCGCGATGGAAACATTGTCCAAGCAAAATCAGGAAAAGCCGCCGATGAATAAGTACTTGTTTATCGCATTCGGAATCGCGGCAGTGGTCGTGGCGTGCGCGTTGGGCGTTTGGCTGCTTCAGCCTTCGAATGAACAAATCGACGAAGATTTGTTAGCCGGAGCATTTCGCGAAGGATCACCGGAGTTCGCCGAACATACTAAAGGACTAGTGATTCAAACTGACGAGAATAGCACAACACAATCGCCGACCGCCTTCGGAACGATCGTAATGTTTCTTGGCGCGAACATAAAAAACTACACCGGCAAAAACATCGTCGGATTAGAGGTCCGTGCGAGCGTAGTTGATCAACTCGGAAAACCAATTCGTGAAAAAACTTTGATCGTTGTTCCCAAACAGGAGAAGCAACTGGCGCCGGATTCGAAGATTTACGTAAATGTGAGAATGGATGGTTTCAACAAAGACGAAGATCGCGCTGATATACGATGGAAGGTGACAGCGATCAAATTCGACTAACTAATTTCTTAATCGAATGGAACCTTTTGATCCAAGTCGGGATTGAAGAATCTAGGTGCTGAATCCGAAGCAGTAGCCTTCAGAAGTGAAATTGAACTGCGGTGATCGCGCAGTTCAACCGGATAATTCATCAAGTCCAAAATAGTCGGAAACAAGTTTTGATGCGATGCCTTGTAATTCATGTCGATATCTCGGTTCAACTCTCCAATAATGAATAGCGGAACTGCTGCCTCAACTTTGGTTGATCCGCCGTGTGAAGCCTTTCCGTTAGCGAAAAGCGTTTGACCATGATCTCCCGTATATAAGATTACTGAGTGGTTCGGAATTTTCTTGTAGTCGTCAACCAGATTGATGAAGAACGAATCGATGTTATATCGGAGTGAATTGTCGTAGGCATTTATGACTTCATCCAGCAGTGAGGAATCAGGAATAGCAAACTTGTTTTCAGCATTGTAAGAAGGAACCCACTTTGCTTCCTTCGACGGAAAATTTATTTGATATGGAATGTGACTGCCGTGTTTGAAAATCACAATAAAATTTCCGGTGGATTTTGAAATAATGCTTTTCGCTTGTTTTGCAATTTGATTGTCTATTTCATAGCTCTCGATAAATCCATGGTTACTGAGTTCTTCAATGCCGTGCCATTCATCAATAAATTCAAGGTCCTCGCCGTTCGCCCCCCAAAATACGTTCATTTGCCCATCAAAAAAATGAGTTTTGTAGCGCATCGCTTTCGCATACTGGAAAAGTGTGGGATGACTTCGGATTTTGAATTCGGTCTTATCGGGAAAATCATCGGGCTGTAAGCCGGCGATAAGTGAATTATAGGTAAAACGACTTCCGGTCGATGCCGAAACGGCGATTCCCCAACTATGAAGAACTCCTTGAGAATTCAATTGCTCCAAAAATGGAGTCGTCTTTCGCGAATAGCCGTTAAGGCTCAAATGGTCCGCTCGCACCGATTCATCAATTACAAGGATGATGTTGTTTGGTGGTTGAAATTCCTCCGCAAGTGCGGGTTGAGAGATTTTCCGACGCGAAACCCTCGAGAAGCTTTGGTTGAAGTTTCCTCCGGCAAATGCACCCCAATACAGAAAGTCTGAACCGGTTCGAAGAAATGCGTTAAGGGATAACATCGGAAATGGTTTCTCGATAAAAACCGCACCTAGAACTGTTGTTCCCAGAAAGAAAACAAGTGTCAAAACCAACGTCGACCAATATCTGAGTGCCTTTTTGGGAAGTCTCGTTCCTTTTACGATAAGCAGCAACGCCAAGAAAATCGCGCATGGGACAACCGCGGAAGGATTTGCGTAAAGCAAGAGTGAGGCAATCTTTTGTTCCCCGGTAGTCGCCACGGCATTTCCGATGTCAAATGAACCGGAGAACCTTCCAAGTGCTTTTTGATAACCATATTCGATCACTACCGCACAAGTGAATAATACGAAGAACGTAAACTTAAGCGGGGAACTCGAGATGAAAGAAACGACGACCATCCGGTAAAAAATATAATGTGAGATCGCGATACAACTACAAAGCAGCAGCCCATCGGAAAGACTCTGGGTGTCCATCAAAAAAATCAAATAATCGGAATAACCAACTTTGACGACGTAAGATTCGTATGCCAACACGAAGAGCAGAAATCCGAAAGCAGCCCATTTCACTCGGATTTCATCGCGTAGCGCACGACCTGTTTGCTGAACACTTTTCATTTTCGAATAACTTAAAGGTAGGGCTGGAGAGTAAACAACTATTTAGTTTCCTTAACAAACAGTTCTTCGAGAGATTGTCGAAGAGGCTGGACTGATACTAGTTTCCCGCCGAATTTTTGGGCGGTCTCAATAATCGTAACGATTTCGTTTTCATCTGTGACCGTGATATTCACGCCGTTCGCATTAAAACTTAAGTTCGAAACCGAACTCTGAACGAAACTATTCTTTAGTTGTTCGTAATCGGCACCCTTCACTACTATTTCAAACGATTGTGCTTCGCCTGCATTAAAAAGAAGCTCGGTCAGTTTGCCGGTCGCTGCGAGTTTACCGCCACGCAAAATTGCGACGTTGTCACAAAGCGCTTCAATGTCTGACAAAATATGAGTGGACATGAAAACGGTGGTTCCGGAGTTGCGCAAATCGGAAATGAGTTCGCGAATTTCTCTCCGCCCGAGCGGATCCAAACCGCTCATCGGCTCATCAAAGAAAACGATCTCCGGATCGTTAATAAGAGATTGTGCAATTCCGACCCGCTGCGACATTCCTTTGGAGAATTTTCGGAGTTGTTTGTCCCAGCTTTTTTCGTCGAGCCCGACTCGCGTCAAGAGATTTTCCGTGCGGCGTTTTTGTTCCTGCTTGTCATAACCAAAGAGTTCGGCGAAATAATTCATCAATTCGCGAGCAGTGAGGTAATCGTAGAAATATGGATTTTCGGGACAATATCCGATACGCGAATGCATTGATGTATCGGAAATATCAGCGCCGAGAATTTTCGCAGTTCCCGCAGTCGGAAAAAGCAACCGCATGAGAATTTTGATGGTGGTTGTTTTGCCGGCACCGTTGCCGCCAAGGAAACCAAAAATCTGCCCGCGTTCGACGGTAAGATTGAGTCCATCAAGCGCGCGAACTTTTCGTTTTCGCCAAAAACCCACTTCGTAGTCTTTTGTTAGATTTGAAATCTCAATAACGTTTTCCATATTTGTATTGAAAAAAGGTTCTAGGCAATTGCCGGCAAGTCGTTTACAGATTCCTTTCGATGAATAAAACTCGTGCCGATGGCGAACGACAAAAATATCCAGGTCGCAATTGAAATCACCAAAGCTACCTTCAATTTTCGTGGTTCTTCGAAATAGAGTTTTACATGTGCTGCGTTAGCCCCAACCGGAATTAATATCGTTCCATCATCGGCGTTAACGACCTCCGCCGGAAAACCGTTAACGTCGGCTCGCCAATGCGGATGGTAAAAAGTGGCAACGCGAAGACTCTGCGGCTCACCTTTTTCAACAGCAAATTCGCGAATTTCGCTTTCCCATCGAGTGGCGCGACTTTCGCGTGTACCTGCGAGAATTTTCTCGCGAAACCCTGACGCCGATGCAGTTGCCCAAACCGGCCACCAACAGCGGCAACCTTCTTCCTGTCCCATTTTAACGAGTTTGCCGTCAAACATAGCCCTTGAAAGCGGTGCCGACATGACGACGTTTTGCGTTATATCGAACAAAAGAATGGCGACTATCAAAACTAACGCCGAATATCCAATTTGCCGCTTAAAGGTCGGATAGTGCGAAGCAAAAGTTCGCAGCGCAAGGCAAAAGGACATGACACCGACCAGCGAAGCAAGCGAAAGAAATCGCCAGGGAAACTGGAGCTTCTGCAAAAATGAAAGGGACTTCCATAAATAATCGCTCGCCGACGACATCATAAAGCAAGCGAAAAAGCCGACAACGGTTATAGCAACGAAGCTCTTTTGTGTTGAAGTACCAAAATCATGAATAGATTTGAAGTTCAATACCAAAAAAAGAGCTACGGGAACAAGCAGGAGAATTGTGAAAATAATTGTAATGTCCAAATGCCAAAGCATTTTCTCGTAATATTTTTCGCCGGCGCTATAGAACATCGGAAACAGGTTTTTCTTGTAGTCGTAAAAACCCATGGCGGAAAACTGCGGACTGTTGTGTTTTACCCACGCAATTTCGGTCACTATGCGGAGCCAGTGAAAAGCTGTTGAGAGAATAATTAGAACGAGTGACGCTGAAAAATTAAATATCGTCTTTCGAGGGCGCTTCCAATCCATCATCAGTACCGAATACAACGCCAATCCAATCATACCGATTATGCTTACTGGAATATTGGTCAAGATCAGCAACGAACAAGAAATGCTGAATCCCAAAACGTCGGCCAATCTGCCGCGGCGGATAATTCTGGTAGAAAACAAGAAACAAAACGGAAGTATTCCCGAAGCGGCAAATTCCGCAAAAATCATATATTGATAAATTTGCGCAGTGTGATAAGGAACAACTCCATAGAGTATTGCTGTAGCGACCGATTCTAACGGCGACAGCCATTCTTTTGCCCAGAAATAAACACCGGTGCAACCTATTAACATCCAGAAGAATGAGTTGATCCAAAAAGAATCGTACCAGTCATTTGTTAGCATCTGTGTAAACGCCATCAAGTAGTAAGCAACTGGGGGATAGTAGCGAATACCGATACTTCCGAAGCCGTAGTTATCCGTCGCTGCCCATCCTGGGAAGAAATCTCCCGATCGAATTGCATCAAAGAATGTAGACGCAAACTGCATATGTTGTGGCAAATCAAAGCCGTCCGGAATTCCGATCAGTGGTATCGGAATCATAATCAACACCACAAACAATCCGACCAATGCGAGGCACAACCTATCGCTTTTGGAATGTTGTTTTAAAAAATCAATCACACCGAATCTCATATGTTCCATACATCGCCGCGCGATATCTGATCGAACAACGATTTCTCGGATCGGCGACGAAATCCAAAAAATGCCGCCGTAGAAAACAAAATCAGCCAAGTAGCAACAGATGAATAATTTGCTACTCGAGTTCTCAACGGTTCGCGAAAAAGAAGCCTAACTCTTGTTTCGTCTTGGGAAATTGGAATCAAAATTGTGCCATCACTTGCGATTTTTAAATCAGTTAACTTTCCGTTTACTAGTGCTTCCCAATACGGATAGTAAAATATCGCGACGCGGGCTTCTTGCGATTCGCCGGAGGAAATCTGGAATTCTTTTTCTGTCGTCTGCCAGCGTTCAATATTTATGTGGCGATTACTGGTAGATACCTTCTCCCGATTTAAGAATGCGGATTTGTTTGCCCAGACCGACCACCAGCAATCGTAGCTTTCAGCTTCACTCAATTTTTCGATAGTGTTTTCAAATCCGGCGCGACTAAGGAAAACAGCAGGTCGAATTATCTGAGTAAAAGTAAAAAGACCTCCGGAAAACATCAGTCCCACTGTGAACAAAGCGAGCGGTCGCATTCTATTTGCAAAATATTCGAACAATTTCTCAGATCCCGCGGCGGTCAGTAGTGCAGCACACATCGAAATCACGGTGAACCAACGCCAAGGGAATTGGACTCGTTGCAGCAACGAGAAATTCTCCCAAATCGGAAGACTCAGCGGTGTTGCCATGAACACGGACGCAATCATTAAAACAACAACTGCCAAAATTCTTGGCTTATCCGACTCTTTTACACCGAAGAAAAAAATCAAAGCGCTCGGAAGAAATAAGAATGCGGTCATCAAGAACATCAAATCGAGAAACCAAATGGACCTCTCTATGTAGTCAATCCTTGATACATAAAAAAAGGCAGCGACAAAATTGGAATGAAAATCGTAGTCCTTGCTGGTAAAAGTTGCGCTTGCGTGGTTGATGAAATTTAGTTCGCTCGCCATTCGCACCCAGTAAAAGGAACTTGCCAATAGTCCCATGCTACCCGCAAGTCCGACCCGCGCGAGCACGCGAATTCGTTTTGTTTTCGGAAGTGAAAACACCAGGTAGGGAATCATTGCCAGCGAGCCGATTACTGTGAGCGGAAGATGAGTCAACACCAACAGAGCCGAAAAGAAAGCCAAACCAAGAACATCTACGAAGTTGGTGCGCCGACAAATTCTTGTCACAAACAAAAAGCAAAAAGGAAGAATTGCGCTCGCCGCAAATTCGGCATACATAAACGCGTTATAAATTCCGTTAACGCGATACGGCGCGAAAACATAAATCAGTCCAGCGAGAAGCGAGGCGTTTTCTCCGAACCATTCTCGCGCCCAGAAATAAATGCCGATGCCGCCAAGGCAAAACCAAAATACGAATGTGATTAAACTTGCATCGAACCAGTCACCGATGAGCATTTTGAAAAAGACCAAAACGTAATATGAAAATGGCGGGTAAAAACGTACGCCAAGATCACCAAAACCATAATTCGACGCCGATGAAAAACTTGGGTAGAAACTTCCATCGCGTAGACTCTCGTTGAAGGTGAGTGCGAACTGATAGTGTTGCGGCAAGTCGTTACCGTTTGGTATTCCAAAAAAATAAACAGGCAGTGTAACAAGAACCGACGCGAGAAAGATTAGGGTCAGATTTCGGTAGCCTTTAACAGTTAATGTTTTGACAAGAATCTTCATCGAGATTTTCTATTACTGCGGGATTTTCGAGGCGGGATTGAGATTCACCTTGCAATTTATCGAATCTAAAACGTATGGCGTTGTTGTTGGGTCAACCAAATTGCCGGAGGAGTCTACGATAAATTCGCGACCGTTTGGAAGTTTGGTTTGTTGAAGGAATGGAAATATTTCGCGCCAGTTCTTGGCGCATCGACTGTTCTGCTGAGTGAAAAAATTTAGCGCTTGCTGAATTTTCTCACGCTCTTCAAGTGAGTCCAGTTCCTGAATACGTAATTTTGCAACGCCTTTTATATTGGCGTCCAATTTCTCATCGCTAGAACCGAGCAAGTTAAGATAAATCGCACGCGCCGTAGCGCGACTTCCACCTTCGGTACGCATCTGAGCTGCCATCATCTGCATCCACTCCGGCGCTTCTTGAATTGCGGCACCGGCGTCGTATGCCTCGGTGGCTTTTTCGTAATTCTTAAGTCTCCAGTGAATGAATCCGAGGTAATGATAGAGAACCCATTCTTTCGGATTATTAGCTATTCCTTTTTCTAGTATTGCAATAGCTTGTTGCGGATCAATAGCGGGTAAAACGGTTGCGCCGTATGCATAAGCTGGCGTGAATCTCGGATCCAGAGTTGTCGCGCTATCGAGATAAGGATAAAGAAGCCGGGGATTCAGAGGCTTCATATCGTCCAAAGTGAACTTCATTTCGGGGTGATCAATGATCTTATTTCCCACGTATTGCAATGCGAGTATCCAATACCAATCGGCAATGAGTCCGTTAAGTCCGACCGCATATTTTTGGAGTTTCGCGCCTTCGATCGCTAGATCCTGATCTATGTACGATTCGGGCAATTGTGGGCGATTGTTCTCCAAAAACCGACTCAAGACAAGAACACCGATGAGTCCAATCGCAACGACTGAAATCAAGAAAAAGTTGTTTGCCCCGATATTGGTTTTCATCGCTTACTTGAAGTTTCTTCGGTTGAAGATCAAAACCGTAACCGACAGAATTACGGCATCGTAAAGAAAGGCATAAGCGGCAGCGCCAAGGATCATCGAAGTTGCTGGCAGATCACCGTAGGCTGCGTTCGTTATAAAGCTGAAGAAAGACAGATTCGGTAAGATGTAATAGATAATTCCCACGACAACTTTTGCTGCCTGCGAATTCATGGTTGACGCAAAGCTATGTAACGACGAGCTAAAATGGCCGATGACAAAAACCAGAAACGTAAGCAGCGCGGAAAGGGCGGGAGTGGAAAATGACGAAAACAAAATCGCGACTCCGGTCAAAATTGTAAGTTCAAAAAAGATGAGTAAAATCGCGAACCATGCCGATCCGATTAAGTTTCCGCCTTTTACATAAAGTAATGCGATCGAAACTCCTAATCCCATCAAAAAAACGTTTGCAAACAAAGTCACGCACAATCCCAGATATTTTCCGAAGATGAATTCCAACCGCGAAATTGGCTTCGAAAAAATGGCAAACACCGTGCGCTTTTCAATCTCCTTGAAAACCAGCCCAACTCCCACGAAAATGGCAATAAACGCGCCAAAGAAAAGTACTGCGCTGAGTCCGA
>DAITAB010000088.1:0-9795 GCA_036824525.1 Pyrinomonadaceae bacterium | reverse complement strand
GTAAGGACGGAACACGGGTGCCGATGTTCATCGTTCACAAAAAAGGAATCGTGCTTGACGGAAATAATCCGACGCTTCTTTATGGCTATGGCGGATTTAATGTTCCGCAGACTCCGGGATTCAGCGTCTCGCGAATTGTCTGGATGGAAATGGGCGGCGTTTACGCAGTCGCGAATTTGCGTGGCGGAAGCGAATACGGCGAAGACTGGCACAAAGGCGGAATGAAATTGCAAAAGCAAAACGTGTTCGATGATTTCATCGCGGCAGGAGAATGGTTGATCGCAAACAACTACACGCGTCCGCTAAAACTTGCGATTCAAGGTGGATCGAACGGCGGACTTCTCGTTGGTGCGGTTTTGAATCAACGACCGGATTTGTTTGGCGCGGCGCTTCCCGCTGTGGGAGTGATGGATATGTTGCGCTTTACAAAATTTACGATCGGTTGGGCGTGGACATCGGATTATGGTTCGCCGGACAATCCACAGGAATTCGCGGCGCTCTACAAATATTCGCCGCTTCATAACATCAAACCGGGAACGAAATATCCGGCGACGATGGTGACGACTGCGGATCATGACGATCGCGTCTATCCCGCACACAGTTTCAAATACACGGCGAAGCTTCAGGAAGCCCAAAGCGGCGATGCGCCGATTTTGATTCGCATCGAAACAAAAGCCGGACACGGAGCGGGAAAACCGACGACCAAACAAATCCAGGAACAAACCGATATTTACGGATTCCTCGTAAAGAATCTCGGAATGAATCTCGGTAAGGAAAAATAGTTGTCAACGAAAAATGCAAACGGAAAACCTCGCGGCTTGCGGCGAGGTTTTTTTCTTTGTCGCTGCAAATGCAAATTTACTTCGGCGGATTTACATGAAAGGTGCAAAACTCTTTCGGTTCGGTTCCTTCAGCAAAAGTTTTTGCCTCTTTCTCAGGACAGTTTTGAGTGGCACGCATTCCGGTCAAATTACACACCATTACAGTTACGCTACGATCGGTTTCAATTCTCTCACCAACCACATTGGATGAAGGCTCGGGCTTCTGCGACGGAGCGCTATCCTGTACCTCTTGCCAAGTCTTAAATGGAGTCGGCGTTTCGCGAGGCGAATTCTCATCGAGTCCATTTTCGGGTACATCTAGAATTTTGTTTGGAATCGTGCCCTGAATAAAGAATTCAATTCTTCGGAACTCTTCGGGGACATCCGTTATAAAGGCATCGATCACCGGAACCTCCGGTGCTTCTTCAACCAGACTTCCATTTACATTCTTTCCCTGCAGATCATTTTTTGCCTTATTGGGTAAAGGAGTTGTGTTTGGAATCTCACGCAATACTTTTCCATCGCGTATATCTATCTCAGCTTTTTGAATCGACTCGGGCATCACCCAATCGCCATTCCATTCCGGGTGGAGATTGAGAGCCTCGCGCATGAAGTCCGCCCAAATCGGTAATGCCGAGTCGCTTCCTTTGAGACCGAGATCATCGCCATCATCGAAACCTACATAAACCACACACACGATTTCAGGTGTAAATCCCGCGAACCATCCATCGCGGGAAGTTCCGGTCTTTCCGGCAAAGGCTTGTTTGCCCGCAATGTTCTTAAATCCCCAGGACTGCGCGTCTGCGGCTGTGCCACGGTTAATCACATCTTTCATCATGTCGTCCAAAATGTAAGCGACATCCGGACGCAACACATTCTTTCTTTCCGCGATCGGTGAGGCAACGGTTGTTCCTTCGCCATTCGTTATTCGTGAAATTGAAATGGGATTTACACGATCACCGAGATTCGCGAAAACTCCATAAGCGGTAGCGACTTGCAGTGGTGTAGCTTCCGCGGTCCCAAGTGCCATCGAAGGAAAGGATCTTTCCACCTTCGACAAACCTGATTTTGCGGCAAGATTCATCACTTTGCCGATATTCAATTCCATTGCAAGGTCAACTGTAATTACGTTTTTGCTCTTTACCAGCGCGTCGCGGAGTGTCAGTTCTTTGTTCGAAAATACGTCTCCATAATTATTGGGAGAATATGTGTCTTGATTGAAATTAAATACTTTCTTCTCGTCCTTGAAAGTTGTCGCAGCGGTGAGAATTCTTCCGGAAGAATCGTAAGCCGAGTTGATCGCGGTCGCATAAACAAACGGCTTGAAAACCGAACCGGGTTGGCGCATTGCGTCGGTAGCCCGGTTAAATTGATTCTGCTGAAAATCGCGTCCGCCTATCATCGCAACGATTTCGCCGGTCTTCGGTTTTATCGCTACAAGCGATGCCTGCAAATTTCCTTTTTGCTTTTTCGGAAAAAGTTTTTCGAGTTTATCGAGCCTGCGCACTACCGCTTCATAAGCCACGCGCTGAAGATCGGGATCGATTGTTGTATAAACACGCAGATGCTGAAGCGCATCCGGATCGCTCACTATTTTCGAAAACTCCTGTTGCGCATATTGGGTGAAGTAAGGCATATCCGTTAGCTCTTCACGATTTTGCGTGGCAACTAGTTTGAGTTCTTGCGATTTAGCGTTTTCAAATTCTTCCGGCGAGATTGCACCAACTTCGAGCATTGAGGTCAGAACCTGATTTCTTCTCTCCGTAACTTTTTCGAGATTCTTATAAGGATTGTATCGATTCGGGCTGCGAATTATTCCGGCCACAAATGCCGCTTCCGAAAGACTCATTCCCGAAACATCTTTTCCGAAATAAGAATTGGCTGCTTCGCCGACTCCGTAAATGGATACACCTGCCTGTTGTCCCAAATAGATCTGATTCGCATAGAGCGTGAAAATTTCCTCTTTCGACAGTCGCGTTTCCAGGATCAAAGACATAAAAGCTTCCTGGGCTTTTCGTTGAAGACTTTTTTCCGGAGATAGCAACAAATTCTTTACGAGTTGTTGAGTGATCGAAGATCCGCCCTGATTCGAAAGAGGCGAATTTTCGTCGCCCTCATAACGGCGCCACACAGCTCGCGCAATTCCACGAAGATTCACTCCATAGTGTTCAAAGAAAGCACGGTCTTCAGTGATCGTGATTGCTTTTACTAACTCTTGCGGGATGTCGTGGAAAGTTACGACCTTTCGTCTTCCATCTCCCTCGGCTGCAATCGAACTCAGAATCTTCGGCTCGAGCAAGGCTTGTTTGAGCGGATTTTTCGAAAGTCCATCTACGATGCTCTCGATACTCTTTCCCTCTTTGGCGAATTTTACAATCAACGAAGGAAACCGTTTTCGGTCATCAACCATTGCGTTTGCGCCCGGTTCGATCGTCATTGCATTTCCATTGAATGAGTAACGACTTCGCGTTTCTGATGCCTGACGCTGGTTATCGACATATCCAGCCGACTTCAAATATTTGAGAAGCTCTTCGGCAGAAATCTTTTCTCCATCGCGAAGCGTTTTCGGCGCTGAATAGACTCCTGCCGAACGAGTGTAAACCTCGCCGCTCAGTAATCGATCAACACGCTCCGAATACTCGACCCAAAAATAACCAACAACCACTCCGACAACAAGAATTAAAAGTGCGGCAAACGAGATTGTGATTGGATTGAAAATGAGACGAATGACCCTTCGGAAAAAACCTGGTTTCGGTTTTTCAGTGCGAATTGATTTGACGCGTCTTCGGCGAGACTTACCGAAAATTTGTTTCGCGTCGGATGGCTTTTGCGTTCTTTCGTTTGGCATCAAATTTCGCGGGCGTCGCTACGGCGGAGAATGAAACCGGAATGACGTATCTAAGTTTATAGAGTTCGCGTTTGCGCTGTCTAGCAATTGTTGCCAAAATGCCATTAACCTACGATGACTGAAGGACTATTTTCAAACCTGCCCAGAGAAATCCGGCGCCGCCTGCTCTACACTGTCGCGGCAATATTCGCGGCGATTCTACTCGGCGGGATCGGTTTTCACTTGATCGAAGGCTTCACCTTGCTGGAGAGTATTTATCTGGCAACGGAGACAGTAACCACCGTCGGCTACGGCGACTTCGCGCCGAGGACATCCGCTGGTCGGGTTTTTGCAATTATTTTCATGCTCGCCGGAGTCGGAACCGTACTTTATTCTCTGACATCTTTCGCCCAATCGGTGATTCAGGCAAAATTTCTTGCGAATTTAGATATCCGTCGGATGAGAAAAGAAATGGAAAAACTAACTGACCATTATGTAGTTTGCGGCGCCGGTCGGGTCGGACGGAGAATCATCCGGACTCTCGAGCGTCAAGGAATTTCTTACGTTGCAATTGAGCGTGACGAAAACAAAGTCCGCGATATGATCGACGAAAAAAAACAGTTCATGGTGATTGGTGATGCAACGCTCGACGAGAACTTGCGCTTGGCTGGCGTTGAGCGTGCACGCGGACTCGTGACTTGCCTTGCCAACGATGCCGATAATGTTTACGTCGTGCTCACTGCCCGAGGAATGAATTCAAAACTCCATATCGTATCGCGTGCGGTTGAGGAAGAAGCCGAGACGAAACTCATTCGAGCCGGTGCGAATCGAGTGGTTTCGCCGACGATAATCGGAAGCCTCAGTATGGCGCGCGCGCTCGTAAAACCCGCGATAGCAGACTTTATGGATTCGATAGTTGCGGAGAGTCTCGATTTGGTTTTTGAAGAAGTTGCCATCAGACCTGATTCTACTTATGTTGGAAAGAAACTGCGTGAGACCAATATTCGCTCCGAACTCGATTTGGTAGTTATCGCATTGCGACGAAAATCCGGCGAGATGATTTTTCAACCATCCGGCGAAATTCAAATTGACGGCGGCGATCTTCTTATCGTTATAGGTCGCGCGGAACCGATGTCGAAGCTTTTGGGATCTACCAAATAAATGAAGATTTTAGTGACCGGCGGAAGCGGGTTTATTGGAACACATGTTCGCAAATTCTTTTCTGCCGACGATTTTTCGCGCCGTTCGAATTTGGACGTTTTGAATCTACAAGACGTAACGGTAGTTAAAGACTACGACGTCGTGATTCATCTCGCCGCCCTGTTGGATAAAAGCGCGGCACACGAAGACGAGGTATTTCTGACCAATGTCGAGGGCACAGTGAATCTTCTTCGGGCAATGCGAGAAGACTCAACATTTATCTTTGCATCTACGAAAGATGTTTATGGAAGGTTCGCCGATAATTTTGTTGAGGTCTCTGAAGATTGTCCGACGATGTACAGCGGACAAACAGCACTCGAATGGTCAAAGTTGATCGCGGAACGCTACGTAGAATTTTATGCGCATACGCGAAAGTTTCGTTCCTGCATTTTTCGTTTGTCAACGATTATCGCGCCAGATTCTTCGGGTAATATTCCAAACTTTGTAACGCATTACGCGAATTTGATTAACACGGGCGAGCCGATATCTTTGCCGGGCAACGGAAGCCCGCGAAGGGATTTTTTTTATGTTGATGATTTCTCCGGCGCATGTGATCAGTTCATTAAATCCGGATTGGGACACGGACTTTACAACCTTGGCGGTGGGGCGAGAAACTCCTGTTCGCTCAGCGAACTCGTTCAAAAGTTAGAAAAAGTTTCGGGATTGCAGGCGGTAATCGGTAAATCATCCGCAGCGCCAACTCCTTGTGACTATGTAACGAATTTAAGTCGCATTCGACAAGAACTTGGTTGGTCGCCCAAACTTAATATGGAGGATTCGCTCAAAAAACTTTTTGAGCGCGAATAGAGAAAGGTACGGTTTTTGGAAATGAATATTTTACTACGCGGAACAAATTGGATAGGCGATTCGGTTATGACAATTCCCGCGATGAGAGAAGTTCGAAATTTCTTCCCTGAGGCGCGGATCACTTTATACACGCGTTCATGGGCAAAAGGTATTTTTGAAAATGCTGACTTCATTGACGAAATTCTCCCGTTTGAAAGAACGGATTCCCTTCTCGACCAAATCAAGGCACTTCGTCCGCGCAAATTTGACTTGGGAATTACTCTTGCGAATTCTTTTAACTCCGCGCTGTCTCTAAAGCTCAGCAGTATTCCCAAGCGCTTTGGTTACAACACAGAGGCACGCGGTTTCGTTTTGAGCAATTCACCTCCGGTTCCTGACTGGAAGAATTCGCGGCATGAAGTTTATTACTACCTAAATCTGATCGGCGAGGTAGAAAAAGAATTCGGTGGCAACCTTGCAATTGATAACTGCGATGTGGTTCCAAAACTGAGTGTCTCCGATGAAAGGAAAGCTTCGGCGAGAAAACTTCTGGAATCGACGGGTATAGATTTGTCGAGACCGATTGTCGTGTTGTGTCCGGGATCAACGAATTCACGTGCGAAGCGTTGGGGTATTGAAAAATACGCTCGGCTTAATGATGGTTTGCAGGAGGCGACTGCGAATGTGATTCTCGTCGGCTCCGAAGACGAGGTCTTTATTGCCGAAAAGGTCATCGATGCAGCGCGGCTGAAGCCATTCAGTTTAACGGGAAAGACGGATCTTTCCGCATTGACCGCGATTTTGTGTGTAGCGGACGTGTGTATTTCGAACGACACGGGAACCGCTCACATTGCGGCTGCCGTAGGCACAAAAACGATGGTCATTTTTGGTCCGACAAATCCACAAACAACACAACCAATGGGCGCCGGCATTTTTAGAAATCCGGTGGATTGCTCGCCGTGTATGTTGAGAGATTGCCCGATCGATCACCCATGTATGACGGGAATCTCGGTTGAGGAAGTACTTGAGAAGGTTTTGGCGCTTTGACAAGACTCGTTAAAAATATTCCCGCCGTTTTCGTCGATCGCGATGGAACCATTTGTGAGGACTCACACTATTTATCCGAGAGTGAGAATCTTCGTGTTTATGAGTTTGCCGCCGCGGCGATCCGTAAGCTGACCGAAAATGGATTTATTGTAATCGTCGTGAGTAATCAGAGTGGAATCGGGCGCGGATTTATTTCGGAATTGCAGTTGCGCGAAATCAACCGAAGACTAATCGTGGAGTTGGAAAAAGGCGGTGCCTTACTACAGGCGATTTATTATTGTCCGCATCTTCCGGAAGATAATTGTGATTGTCGCAAACCGAAAATCGGAATGTTAAAACAAGCTGAAGCGGATTTTGGAATTTGCCTTACAAAGTGTTGGCTTATAGGCGACAAGTCATCCGATATCGAAACGGCGCGAAATGCAGGAATGAAAGGCATCTTGGTTCGAACCGGCTACGGGAAATCCGAAGAACTGAAAGCTGACGCGGATTTTGTTGCGGAAACTCTAACCGAAGCCGCGGATCTTATCGTTCGTCATTCACACAAGAAATAATTCTACAACGTAGTTCCTGCACGACCGAAATCATCTGCAATTCTTATGATGTCGTCCTCGCCAAAATAATCTCCGGTTTGAATTTCGATAAAAACCAAGAGTTCCTCCGAGGGATTTTCGACGCGATGTAAATCTCCCGCAACAATGTCGATCGTTTCGCCTTTTTTCAGTAGAAACTCGCGGTCATTTAGTGTTACTTTAGCTAAGCCGCCAAGGATGTACCAATGCTCGGATCGACGCGAATGCTTTTGATAGCTCAGGCGCTTTTTTGAAAAAACTTCGATGCGTTTCACTTTGAAACCATCACCTTCATCCAGAATGGTGAATGATCCCCAGGGACGATGATCAATTATCGGAGAAGTCATTTTCTTCAATTTTTTTCCACCTAATTCCGATCGAAATTTATGTCTCGTAATGACGAAAAGGTAGTTTACTCAAATTCTGATTATCCACACAAACTGCAGAATTTGATATTCCTCCGATTGGTCGTGGCTTTTTTCTTGCTTGTGACTGCCTGGTTTTGGAATAGTGGAAAAGTCGAACTCTCGCTTGATTCCATTCCGCGCGGTTTGTTGATTTTCTTTCTCACCTCCGCGGGACTCACAATTCTTTATTTCTTCTTGTTAAAAATCAGCCGCAATTTTAAGTTGCAGGTTCAAACTCAGTTTTTTATTGATGCCCTTTTGATCACATGGTTGATGTGGCGCACCGGCGATTCATCGTCGCCATACGTGACGTTATATATTGTCCTCGTAAGCGCCTCGGGATTTTTTCTCGGCGGATTTTCTACCCGCCTGATGAGTATTTTTTCGGTAGCGCTCTATTGTGGACTCGTCTTTGCCGCAAGTAATGACTTGGTTGCTAACTCCGGACAATTCCAATCTACGTCGAGAGTCGTGCAGGTAGTAGCGCTGAATTCTGTCGCCATTTTGATCGTGGGGTTACTCGCAGGACGTCTCGCGGATCGCTATGAATGGGGACAAAAGTTACTAGAAACTGAAAAGTCATTGCTTGATTTGCGAGTGCTTCACGAGCGCATTGTTGAGTCAATTCGTTCGGGACTTGTTACAACCGATCTTGAGGGAAATATTTACACCTTTAACGCGATGGCTGAAGAAATCACGGGAATGAAAGCCCGCGATGTTCGCGGTAAGAAATTATTCGATCTGATTGGGAAGATCGAACAGCCGATTGCTGCTTCGCTCGATGCGATGGAAAAGCATGAGCAGTCGCCGAGATTTGAAACAAGTTTAACGACACCGGATGGTTTTGCGGTTCAGGTTGGTTATAGCGTTTCACCGTTAGTAAATGAGAGCGGAGAAATTACCGGACTAATTGTAACGTTTCAGGACCTCACGGAAATTCGCTCGATGGAAGAAAGCATACGCAGAAAAGATCGGCTCGCCGCGGTCGGACGCGTTGCGGCCGGACTCGCACACGAAATCAGAAATCCATTGGGTGCGATGCGTGGCGCGATTCAAGTTCTCGAATCGCAGACTCCGCCCGGATCTGCACAATCATCGATGATGGAAATCATTCTTCGTGAAAGCGACCGCCTAAACAAAATCATCACGAATTTTCTGACGTATGCACGCCCAAGGGTAAATAATTTTTCTGAAGTGGATCTTCGAGAAGCGATCAGTGATGCGTTTACACTTCTGAAACACAGCCCGGATGTTCGCGACCATCATCAACTTACTTGCGACGTTCCGGACAGCGAAGTCACCATTTCGGCAGACCCGGCGCAGCTCAAGCAAATATTTTGGAATCTGTCGCGCAATGCAATTCAGGCGATGCCAAATGGTGGAAACCTGAGTATCAGATTGCGACGAGTACCGGACCATCGTGTGCAGATTATTTTTGAAGATACCGGTTGCGGAATGTCTCAGGCTCAGGTTGAGCAGTTGTTTGAACCATTTTCGAACTCAACTACCGGCGGTACGGGATTGGGACTTTCAATTGTGTATCAGATCGTCCGCGATCACAGCGGCACTATCAACGTAAGAAGTTTGGAAAACCGGGGAACGACTATAACTGTTGAACTTCCGGGAGAACGACGAAACCTGGATTCAAATCCAATCGCATCAGCCAAAGATCAGCCAACTCCGATTGAAAGTATTCTCGCCAATCAAATCCGCAACAACAATTAATCACACCTTGATCATAAGAAATCCAACCAGCAAGACAATCCCGGCATAAATTCCCGCTAGGATATCATCCGCGCAAATACCCCAACCGCCTTTGAGCTTCTGCAACGCATCAATCGGATAAGGTTTGAAGATATCGAATAATCTGAAGAGCAAAAATCCCGCGAACACAAATCCGTAACCGATCGTGAGCGGCACGAAAAGAAAAGTGATGAATTGTCCCATCACTTCGTCAATTACGACTTCCGAAGGATCCTTTTTGTCGAGCAATTTCGCAGCGCGATCCGCCGCCCAAATGCCGACCGCCACCATGATTGCAACTAAAATCAAATTTATCGCAAAGAAAAAACGGTCGAGCATCTCGGGGCTTGCGTCACTCTGAAGAAACGCAGTTTTAATACGACTCTCAAGAA
>DAITAB010000087.1:4349-9797 GCA_036824525.1 Pyrinomonadaceae bacterium | reverse complement strand
CCTTTTGATCGTCCGCGTCTCTTCACCGAGTCGACACGCGTTCCGCAAATTGTCGGAACCGGAACGGCAGGTTCGGGCGGACAAATTCCGCAGCCTATGGCGATTGAACCACCGGTTGTCGGGAATCCAAGTTTTACCGTGGCGGTGACAAATGCGCTTGGCAGCGCCAACGCCGTATTGGTGGTGAATTCAACCGATCCCGGAACTTCTTCGATTCCATCAACCGGATCATTTGCCCGCGTGAATCTAACCCTGCAGGGCAGCGGTTCTGGTAATGGATTCGGTTCGGTAAGTTTGCAGATTCCAAACAATGCGGCACTCGTTGGGCAGACGTTTTTTGGTCGCTGGTATGTGACTGATGCATCTGCTGCAAACGGCTTCGCAGTTTCACCTGCTTTTCGGTTTACGGTATTCGGAGAAGCAACCGCGATTAGTCGCGCAGTTCGTGCGGATTTTGACGGCGACAGGAAAACGGATGTTTCAATTTTCCGTCCTTCAGTCGGCGAGTGGTGGTACACAAAGAGTTCCACCGGACAGACGAACGCATTTCAGTTCGGATCCGCTACGGACAAAATCGCGCCGGCTGATTTTACCGGCGATGGAAAAGTTGACCCAGCTTTTTGGCGACCTTCGGACGGTAATTGGTTCGTGCTTCGAAGCGAAAACAATACTTTCTACGCGTTTCCTTTCGGAACCACTGGCGACATTCCAGCGCCTGGAGATTTTGATGCCGACGGAAAATCCGACGCGGCAGTTTTCCGACCTTCAAATGCGACCTGGTTCATTCAAGCCAGCACGCTGGGAGTTATCACCGAACAATTCGGCGCAAGCGGTGACATTCCGCAAATCGGTGACTACGATGCCGACGGTAAATCGGATATTGCAGTTTTCCGTCCGAACGGTGCGCAAGGTGGAGAATGGTGGCTGAAACGTTCGACTGCGGGAATTATTGCAACGCAATTCGGTACCGCAACAGATAAACCTGTCGCTTCCGATTTCACGGGCGACGGAAAAACAGACATCGCTTTCTGGCGACCTTCGGACGGTAATTGGTTTGTGCTTCGAAGTGAAGATCAAACTTACTACGCGTTTCCGTTCGGAGCGGATGGAGACGTTCCCGCGCCGGGTGATTATGATGGCGACGGGAAAACCGACTCGGCAGTGTTCCGCTCAACGACGGCGACCTGGTACATTCCGACCGCCACTCAAGGAACGATAATTCAAACCTTCGGCGCGAGCGGAGATATTCCGGCACCTTCTGCGTCAGTGCCTTAAGCAAAATTAGGTTGAAATCGAGAAGGGATTGAAACTTATTCAATTCCTTTTTTCATTTTCACAAACAATAAGATTTACCGTCCCTCTTAATTTCCTTCGCACTTCCAAAACTTTCAAACCGCTCGCCGCAGCGGCTTTTGCCGTCTCTCGATTGAAATGATCTTCGAAATATTTCACCGTAAATTTACTGAATACATCAAAAACTTTTCCGAGCGAGCCTTCGGGACGCACGTGTTCAAGTAAAACAATTTTTCCCTTCGCGCGAACGACTCTGCTTAATTCACGAAAAGCATTCTCCGGATTCGCGATTGAACAAAAAACCAGAGTCGCAAAAGCGGCGTCGAAAGAATCGGCAGCAAACGGAAGCGATTCCGCGTTGGCTTGTGCAAGCAATATCGTTTCGCTCTTTTCTCGCGCACGCGAAATCATCTCGAAACTGAATTCAGTTGCAATCGCTTTTTTGCATTTCGGATAGTGAGCGAAGTTCAGACCTGTTCCGCATCCAATCTCTAAAATCTTTGCGTCTTCGGGAAGCAGAGCGAGCGTTTCTTTGCGCCAGCGCGTCAAACCCAAACGCTCGAGCGGAGAAAATGCGCGATCATAACGGCGCGCGAATTTGTCGTAGATTGGTTCTTGCATTTGGTTCAAGTCGCGTGTTTATCGTTTGAAACTAAATTTTTAACACATCTTTTGTTACACTTGCGAAACTTATGGCGAAGAAAGGTTCAATCCTGGTCTGCGATGACGAAGAGATCATGCGCGATGTGCTCGAAACGATTCTCTCCGGCGAAGGCTACAAGGTTGATCTCGCAAAAACCGGGGAAGAAGCGATCGAGGCTTATGGACGAAAAGCTTACGACGTAGTTTTGATGGACGTCTCGATGCCAGGCATCGGCGGACTCACCGCGCTCGAAGAATTGACCAACCTCGACGAAGAAGCAGTCGTTTTGATGATCACCGCTTACGCAACTTTCGACACCGCGGTTTCCGCTTGGGAAAAAGGCGCCGCCGGTTGCATCCGGAAACCATTTCAAAACGAACAAATTCTTTCAATGGTCGCGCGCGGAATTCGCAAGCGACGAAAAGAAGAAGAGCGCGTAACTCTTCGGCAGGCAATGACGCTTTCGGTCAAGCGCGATGCGATCGTCGGCAGTTCGCCTCTGATGGAAGAAGTTTTCCGACTTGTTGAAAGAGTTGCGCCGGCGCGTTCGACGATTTTGATCAACGGCGAATCCGGCACCGGAAAAGAACTGCTCGCGAAAGCAATTCACGAAGCGAGTCCGCGAACGAATGAACCTTTCGTAGTCGTGAACTGTTCCAACATCCCATCCGAACTTCTCGAATCCGAACTTTTCGGACACACAAAAGGCGCGTTTACCGGCGCGGTCGCGGCGAAAAAAGGTCTTTTTGAAGTTGCCGATGGCGGCTCGATTTTTCTTGATGAAATTGGCGACCTGCGACCTGAGATTCAAGTAAAGCTTCTGCGCGTTATTCAGGAACGCGAATTCACGCCGCTCGGCGATACGAAACCTGTGAAAGTGGACGTGCGTTTGATTGCCGCCACGAATGTAGATTTGAAAGACGCGGTGAAGAACGGAACATTTCGCGAAGATCTCTATTATCGTTTGTCCGTCGTGCCGATCGAACTTCCACCGCTGCGCGACCGGCGCGAAGACATCTTGCCACTCACACAGCATTTCATTCAGAAATACAACAAAGAAAACGTCCGCACAATTTCCGAGAATATTTCGCCGGAAGTGCTTTCGCTGCTCGAGAATTACAACTTTCCGGGAAATGTACGCGAACTGGAAAACGTGATCGAACGCGCAGTCGTCATCGCACCGACGGATGAAATAACAGTCGAATGCCTTCGACCGGAAGTGCGCGATCCGAATCTCGCACGCGAAATGATGTCGCAAAGCGAAGGCGTCTCCGGCGACATAGACATCTCTCGCGGGGTGAATTTCTACGATGAAGTACGCAAATTTGAAATCGATTTGATCCGCCGCGCGCTCGAACAAACCGGCGGACACCAATCCCGCGCCGCCCGACTCCTCGGTCTAAACGCCACAACGCTCAACTCGAAAATCAAGAGTTACAACATTCCGGTGCGGGGATGACGAGAGTCCAACCTCAGCATTTTTGTACTTCATTCCATTTTTTTGAACAACGTTCATCTGCGAAAACTGCTACATTTTTGAACCGGTGATGTTCGAAACTCAAGTCTAAAATCACTTTGAGAGTTTGGCGTGAGAATGTTGCGACCGAAAGGATTAGCTAATTCCACGTGGCATAAATCTTGCTTGGTTTCTCGACGACATAGATTTACAAAATTGCACACAGGAGTAAGTTTTTAATGAAGAGAGCTACATTAATTTTAGTGACATTGACATTGTTTGCTTTGTCAGTCGCTGCCCAGTCATCGACAGGTCGTTTGGTTGGAACAGTTTCGGCGCCCGATGGTGCGGTAATCGCCGGCGCGACTGTCGTAATCACTGATAAACAAACGAATAAAGAAAGAACCGTTACCACCAATGGCGAGGGTGGTTTTCTCGTACAGTTATTGGACAGCGGAACTTACTCCATTAAGGTTTCGTCAAAAGGCTTCAAAACTTCAGTAACGACTGTGGTTATTCAAGTAGGGCAGGAATATTCATTGCCCGTTACATTGGAGGTCGGCGAAATTGGTGAAAACGTGACGATCACGGCAGGCGCAGACATCATCAATTCATCGAACGGTGAAATCAGTTCTACGCTAAACAACCGCCAGATCACGGAATTACCGCTCGCGACGAGAAACCCGTTGGGTTTGACTTTGACACAAGCAGGTTCGGGTTCGAATCCGAGTCAGAATACATCAATTAACGGTTCAAGAACCTCATCCACTAACATTAGTCGCGACGGAATTAACATTCAGGATAATTTCATTCGCTCGAATGCGACCGATTTCGCTCCGGGACGACCAAGTGTAGACAACGTTGAGGAATTTACTCTTACTTCTCAGTCCTCGATTGATACGGGTTTTGGTGGTGCGCAAATTAATTTTGTCACCCCTCGGGGCGGTAATAAGTTTCATGGCGCTGTTTGGGAATACAATCGTAATTCCCAATTTGGTGCCAATAGCTGGTTTTCAAACGCCGGTGGAAATTACACGGCAACCAGCCCGGCAGTAATTGCGGGATTCCGTAAAGTAAATGAGCCAATACAACCTAGACCTTTCCGAAACCGTAACCAATATGGGTTTAAGGTCTCTGGTCCGATTATTCCGAATAAGCTCTTTTTCTTTGCGTTCGGAGAAAAACTGAAAGACATTGTTGATGCATCTAGATTGAGTACGGTGTTAACCGCATCCGCGCGGGCTGGTATTTTTACCTATACTTCGGGTGGCGTAAATTACAGTACAAGCATATTCGCTCCTGGTATCGTAACAGGTCCCGGATTACCGGCACCGACAGGTATAAATTCGGTCGCCTCGTCGCTTTTCTTGGCAAATATGCCCGCTGGTAATTCCTTTGAAGTTGGTGACGGCTTGAACACGACGGGATATCGTTATTTCCAGAAAGCAAACACCGACCGCGATAATTTGACGGGTCGAATTGACTATGACCTGAACGGACGAAACAACTTCAGTGCCGTGGTCGATTATAATCTCGAAAAGAACTTGCGAAATGATGTCGATACTTACAGCGTTATTCCAAAGGTTTTGCAACCTGCCCGAAACGTTACGATGTCCGCTGCGTGGAGAACGAGCCCAACGGCTTCGTTTAGTAACGAACTTCGCGTCGGTAGGTTTTATAGCGTTCCGGACTTCTTAAGAACGGATACGATTCCTTCTGTTTATTTTGTTCCAACACTCATTACTAATCCGCTCGTTACATTTCAACAGCAAGGTCGAAGAGTTCGAACAAACAATTTGCAAGACACGGCATCGTGGCAGTTGGGCGATCATTCGCTTCGATTTGGCGGACAGTTCCAAAGTGTCAATATTAATGCATACAATGACGCGGGCGCCGTTCCTTCGTACAACTTAGGTTTAAGCACAAATGGACCGGGCATATCTAGCACCGCAATCCAATCAAACGCAGGCGGACCTGTGCTTAATGCGACTCAAATATCAACTGCTCAAGGTCTATTGGCGCTATTGGGCGGAGTCGTTTCTAGCGGAAGTCAGTC
>DAITAB010000087.1:0-4339 GCA_036824525.1 Pyrinomonadaceae bacterium | reverse complement strand
CGACGCAAAGACGCCTCTTTAGCTACAAAGCTTATTCGCCGTATGTTACGGATGCTTGGCGTGTAACGCCTGAACTAACCCTGAATGCCGGACTTCGTTACGATTACTACACGGCTTTAAAGCTCGTAAACGGTTTGCAACTCGAACCAAAAGTGAATCCGGGTCAAACCGTTCAACAGGCGATTCTTGATCCGGCTGGAACATATCAGTTTGTTGGCGGAAATTCCGGCGCTGCAAACACCTACTATAAACCAGACAAGAACAATATAGCTTATTCGATTAGTGCGGCTTATGCGCCTAAATCTATCGGTAATCGATTTTTAAGATGGATCACGGGCGAAGACAGCTTCGTTATTCGGGGTGGTTTCAGAACGAGCTATGTTAATGACGAATTAGTTCGTGCTCCCGATAATGCCAATGCGAACAATGCAGGATTGAGCGCGTCATTGAGCGCTTTGAATGGTACCTCGACCGCACTTAATGATCGTTTGGGCGTTCCGTTTAGTTCGACTCTTGGAATTCCCACCTATCTGAGTTCAAGAAGCTATACAACCAATAATTCCGCGTCGTTTTCGAGTTTCGGAACGGTGTTCGCGGTTGATCCAGAGTTGCAGACTCCGAAGCAAAACGACTTTCAAGTCGGTGTTCAACGCAAATTTGGTGATTTTGCTTTTGAAGCGCGGTATGTAGGTAGCTTCAGCAAAAATGTTCTGAGGACGATCGACTATAACCAAATCAAATTGACGTCGGGTTGGCTGGCTGATTTCAATATTGCTCGCGCAAACATTCTCGCGGGATGCGCATCGCAGGCTGCTTGTCAGGCGGGCACGACGATTCTCCCGACTTTCTCCAGTTTGCTAACAAACGCAACCATTAGAAATCTGTTTACAACTGGGCAGGCTGCCGAATTAATCAACGTCTATCTTATTAATGGACTAATTCCGAATCCAAATGTTTCGCCCGTTCCCGCCGGAACGCTACGCGCAACATTTTTGGCAAACCCAAATACCGGGGTTGCTAACGTTTTGGAAAATGGCGGTGAATATTATTACAACGCCGGACAGTTCGAGATTCGACGCCAGTTCAAAGATGGTTGGTTCTTGCAAGCGAACTATACTTTCTCGAAGGAATTGACGGACGCAATCGGCACGGCTCAAACCCGTGTTGAACCATACTTGGACAACAACAATCCTAGCTTGGATTATTCGCGTGCCGATTTCGATCAGACGCACGTGATAAACATTAACTCGATTTATGAAATTCCGATTGGTAAAGGTCGTCGCTTCGTAAACGACAACAAGTGGTTGGACTATGCGGTTGGCGGATGGCAATTAGGATTGGTTTGGAGAATTGGTTCGGGTGCTCCGATTACTTTTACGGATGCTCGAGGAACTCTTAATCGAACCGGACGTTCAGGTCGACAAACTGCGTTGACCAATCTAACGGCGAGCCAGTTGAAGAAGTACGTAGGTGTTTTCAAAACGCCATGCGGAGTTTACTTCGTGAATCCAATTGCGATCAACATCAATCAAGCAAATCTGGCTGCGGGAAATTGCACGGCGCTAAATACCGGCATTACTAGCGGTGTAGGCGGTACGGCGTCAGGTGGTTTTGGTTCCGCTCCATTCCAGGGACAGATATTCTTCAGCAATGGTCCGGGACAAACAAGCGGATTGCGTAGAGCTGTGGTTAACGGACCATGGACTTATAGCGCGGATGTTTCGCTCTTGAAGAATTTCAGGATCACGGAAACAGCCAAGGTTCAAATTCGTGCTGAAGCTTTCAATGTCACGAACGCTCCATTCTTTGTTCCGGGGCAGTTCATCGATATTAACAGCACGTCTTTTGGACGTATTACAAGCACTACAGGCGCTCGCGTAATGCAATTTGCGGCGCGCATCGAGTTCTAAGAGTTTGCTCTTTGAGCTGTCAGGAGCACCGTCCGGAAATGGACGGTGCTCTTTTTTTCGTTTGTTGAATCGCTTTCTTAACAATTAACATTAAAAAAATCATTGCTTACAATTCATTAAATTGTGGTAATAAGTCTTTCCTCGGTTTGAACGGATATGATCCAAAACTTCTCCTCAGACTCGCAACTTTCTATCACTCCTCTCGGCGCAGGTGATTTGATTGACCGTGCGGTGCGTTTTTACCGCAATAATTTTTGGACGCTGATCTTCATCGCCTCGCCACCGATCATTCTCGGCACATTCCTCTCCGTCATTTGGAAGATAATGATTCGTTACGTGTTGGGCGATTCGAGCAGCGGCACCGTGGACGCCACGTTTCTCTCAGTTTTCTTCATATGGATCGGTGCAATGGTCATTTGGTTTATTGAAACCGTTGCAATGCTATGCGTCATGGGCGGCGCATCGCGGAATTTCGTCAGACATCTTCTTTTCGGAGAGGCAATCACGGTTCGCGAAACTTACGCGAATCTGCGCGCGCGAACTCTAGGTCTCATCTCAGCCTCAGCGCTTTTGACTTTCATTCTCGGTTTTTGCGGTCTCACGGTTTTTTATTTCGGGTTATTCATCGTTGCGATTGTCGTGATGCTTATTTTCGCAGCCTTCAGTTTTTCACAATTTCTTGCGTTTCTTTTATCCATCATTGCCGGCGTCGCTTTGGTTTTAGGCGCATTATGGATTTTCTTTCTGATCGCCTCTAGATTTGCTTATGTTCCACAGGTCATGCTCGTAGAAGGTCAGGGAGTTTTCGATGCGATCGGTCGCAGTGCTTCTCTTGCGAGCGGAAACGTAAAACGCCTGGCGGCGCTTTTTGTGTTCACTTTGGTCGCAACGTATTCTGCGCTCGCGCTTTTTTACGTTCCGCTCGGTTGGTATGCTTACGCAAACGGGCTCGAGATTTTCAGTTCAAATCCGGACGCGATTCCCGCTTGGTATCAAATCGCGAGTGAAGTAGTCGGGCAATTGAGCTTGATTCTCTTGATGCCGGTTTGGATGATCGGTCTTTGTTTGCTTTATGTTGATGAGCGCGTCCGTCATGAGGGTTACGATATCGAACTTCTAGCAGCGCGGAGACTTGGCGAGATTCCGGCTTTGCCGCAAGATCACGCAAGCCCGCTTCGCGCGGCGCTCGGAGAAACGCAACCGCCGGCGATCTCTCACAAACACGATTCCGGTTTCACGACTCTTGGATTGAAGTGAAAAGAAAACGGCAAACTACAACTTCTTCGGCTCGTCTCGCAGCGCTTGTCGTATTCTGTGTCCTTCTGTTTCTGCAACCGGCGACTGTCTTTGCAATCGGTCTTGCTCAGTATCGCGAAAAACTTTCGGAAGCGACCGAGTCGCTCGAAACCATTCTCTATCCCGACGAAAATGCTTCCATTGACGAAAATGCGGAGTTTGACGCGAACACGATAAAGAACATTCGCGCGAGTTTTTCTTCTATTATCAAACTCGAAAATTCCGGTCAGTCTATCGAGCCGGATCATAAATGGTTATTCGAGAGACTTGATTCGCTCGAAAAAGTTTTGCGCGAACCAAAACCGCGCGATGCGATTACAAGCGAGATTATCGATCGCCTCGATGCGATAAGCGCCAGAATTTCCGAACTTGAAAATTCCACTGCAGCCGCATCCACAAAAGACGAAAACAAACGCAGGCTGGATGAAATATTGAATCGCCCGGAATACGCAAAAGCTCCCGAAGAGAAACAAGAAAATGTATTTCAGCGTTGGTGGCGACAGTTTTGGGAATGGCTGAGGTCAATTCTTCCGCAAAGCAAACCCATTGCGCCCAATCTTGATCAGGGAATACGTCCGATTTCTTTTCTACTGCAGATTTTAGTTTATGTGGTCGTCGTAGGCTTGATCGGTTTTCTGCTCTATCGTTTTTTACCCGGATTTGTGCGGCGTTTTCGCAACCGTGAAGATGAAGATGAAGGCATTCGCATAATTCTCGGCGAGACTCTTTCCGATGATCAATCATCGCAGAGTTTATTTTCGGAAGCCGAGGAATTCGCTCGCAAAGGAAATCTCCGTGCGGCTATTCGAAAAGGTTACATCGCTTGTTTGTGTGAGCTCAGCGACCGAAGAGTTCTTCGGCTGTCGCGACACAAGACAAACGGCGACTATCTGCGAGATGTAAGAAAACGCGAAAGTCTCCATCGTGATCTCGATTTACTCACTCGGAGTTTTGAAAAACATTGGTATGGCACAGAAGTAGTTTCTGAAAATGAATGGCTCGGCTTTCGTGAAAATTATTCGCGCGCAGTAGCGGCATTAGGCACCAGGCATAACTGATTTCTGATTATGGCAATGCGAGAAAAACTGTTTATTTTATTTGGAAGGATATTTGTAATTCTCGCTCTGATCGGT
>DAITAB010000283.1:0-2954 GCA_036824525.1 Pyrinomonadaceae bacterium | reverse complement strand
TGGCGGAAATACCTGGCTGCCATTCAACGTGCGTACAAATCCGAAACTGACTTCAGTATTTTTTTGCGATGAATATACCGGTTGGGCAGTGGGCGAAAATGGTTTGGTCGTGCGCAGTGATGATGCCGGTTTTAGTTGGCAGCGACTGAGCGAAGGCGGGCGCGATGATATTAACGATATTCGCCTTTTCGATAGTTCATCCGGAATCGCGGTCGGATCGCGCGGGAAAGTCTGGCTTACGAACGACGCCGGAAAAAATTGGCTACCGGTTTTTTCCGGTTCAACGGTGAGCTTAAACGCTCTGAGTTTTTCCACTGAAGAACGCGGATTGATTGTTGGCGATAAAGGCACGATTTTGCGTACGAGTGACGGAGCCGAAAGCTGGGGAAAAGAGGAATCAAATACCACCGACGATTTACTGGGAGTAGCTTCCATCACGGAGAAAATCGGAATTGCGGTCGGTGCAAATGGTCTGATAATGCGGTCCACTTCTTACGGCGCATTTTGGGAGCGGATCGAATCAGGCGTAAACGTCTGGCTGGAAGATGTGGTTTTCACGGATGAATCGAACGGTCTGATCGTGGGCGACCGTGGAACGATTTTGCGCAGCACCGATGGCGGCGAGAAGTGGAAGAAAATCAAAACGAACTTGAACGAGAATCTTTACGCGGTATCAATGTTTGACACGAAATTCGGTTATGCGGTCGGCGCAAATGGCACGATACTTCGCACCGAAGATGGCGGAGAAAGCTGGCGCGATAGTGAGCCGGGAATCAGAATGAATCTGTATGGCATTTCAATTTCCCGTCGCAATGAAGCGGTAATTGTTGGCGAGCAAGGAATCGTGTTGCGAACAGTGGACGCCGGACGAACATGGGAAACACAACCGAATGTAACCAGCAAGACTTTGCAGTCAGTCGTATATATGGGAGGAATTGATTTATGGATCGCCGGTCGCGGCGGCGCGATCTTAAAAAGAAGGGAGCCGCTCGCTACTTTGAAAACCTCCGTCAACAAACTCGGTCCACCACGTTTCTTCGAACGCAGCAAAGGAAAACGCCGCGAAAAAATTCCGGTTATTACCATCACCGATGATGGCGACATTCCGCCCGCAACTCCGCCGAAGAAATTGAAATAGCGAATCGCGAATGACTATTTCCGGATGACCATCGAAATCCATTCGCCATCAACAGTTACTTCATATTCTGGAATTCCTTGAATACGTAGAGCCTCGGCGACGAGTGATTCTTGTTCGCGTAAAATTCCGGACATGACCAGGAATCGCTTGGCGTTTCGAAGCAGCAATGGCAGTAAAGGAAGAATCACATCCGCTGTGAGATTCGCGCAGACGAAATCATGTTCCGGCGAATTTTCGTGAATCGATCCTACGTAAAATTCAATTTGCGCCGCGGAAGCATTGAGCGAGGCGTTTTCGCGCGCGATTATTACTGAGTTCAAATCGGTATCGCAGGCAAGAATTTTAGCGCGCGAGAGATTTCCCCGAACGGGTTTTGCATGAAGTTCAGACTGCATTTTTGCAGCGGCGATGGCGAGAATTCCCGTTCCGGTTCCTACATCGAAGAAAGTAAACTTCGGTAAACAGTTTTGTTCGATCGCGCGCAGACAAAGACGAGTGGTTTCGTGTGTTCCGGTGCCGAAAGCCATTCCAGGTTCAATGCGAATTACAATTCGTTTTTCATCGGAAAGTTCTCTCCATGAAGGCGCAACGATGAATTTTTCCGTTTCAGTTTGAGTCCAATGTTTTTTCCATTCCTCCAGCCAATCTCTTTCCGGAACTTCGCGGATGACGATTTTCGAGCGAGCTTCAGCGAAACCATAAATCGATAAAGCTTCTTTCAATTTTGATTTCAGAGAACATTCATCAGGCATCGCTTCGAAGTATCCAACCACTTTGACGATCTCGGGAGTCGGACGAATTCCGAGCAAATCTATTTCGGTACCGCAGGCGCCGCATTCATCCAACGCGAATTCCGCCGCATCAGTGGCTTTAAAATCAACCTGCACTTCCGCCGCATACCAAAGTTTGTTATCCGTTGAGTCCGATGTCATCGAGTGTGTGTTCGCGATCGCGCCAGTCTTCTACGACTTTCACGAAAAGCTGCAAGTAAACTTTCTTATTGAGAAGTTTTTCGATATCGATTCGCGCGCGGGTTCCGATTTCTTTGAGATGAGCGCCGCGGCTTCCGATGATGATAGGTTTTTGCGAATTGCGTTCGACAAAAATTGCGCAACGAATTCGCGTGGTACGTGGATCGGTTTCGTCGAACTCTTCGGTTACAACCGCAGTCACATACGGAATTTCATCGCCCGTCGTTTCTAAAACTTTTTCCCGTACCATTTCCGCAACGATACTTCTTAAAGGCTGATCGGTGAGATCATCGGCGGAAAAAATCGCTTCGCCTTCCGGAAGATTTCGAGTGATCTCTTTCAGAAGCGCCTCGACTCCTGCACCCTTGCGCGCGGAGATCGGCATAATTGCCCGAAAATCATCTTGTTTCGAATAGAACTCGATCAGCGGCAGCAGTTCATTTTTGTTTTTTATTTTGTCGGACTTATTGAGAGCAACCATCGCAGGTTTTTCGGATTGCTTTACCAGATCGAGTACAAAGCGGTCGCCGTTTCCGGTCGTAATACTCGCATCCCGCATAAGCAGAACGAGATCGACGGAGAGCAGCGCATCGTGAACCGCGGACATCATTCTGCGATTGAGAAGATGTCCGGGTTTATGAACGCCGGGCGTATCAACAAAGATGATCTGCCCTTCATCTCCGGTAACAATTCCCTGAATACGATGGCGCGTAGTTTGCGGCTTATTCGAAACGGCAGCGATTTTTTCGCCTACCAGGTGATTTAAAAGCGTAGACTTACCGGCATTCGGTCTTCCGATTATTGCTACATAGCCGCTGCGAAAAGTTTTTGAGGACATCACAAGG
>DAITAB010000282.1:0-2962 GCA_036824525.1 Pyrinomonadaceae bacterium | reverse complement strand
ACGGCAAATAATGCCCGTCATTGCCTGATCGATATCGGCATCCGTCGGGTTTTTTTTCGTTTTTAGTAAGCCCGCGGCCGTCATTATCTGTCCGGACTGGCAGTAGCCGCATTGCGGAACGTCTTCGGCGATCCACGCCTTCTGCAAAGGATGGCTGAGGTCGCCTGAAAGTCCCTCGATCGTTGTGATCTCTTTGCCGACGACCGCACTCAAAGGAGTGATGCACGACCGCCGTGCAACGCCATCGACATGAATCGTGCAAGCACCGCATTGTGCGATACCGCAACCGAACTTGGTTCCGGTAAGCCCGATCTCATCGCGAATCACCCAAAGCAGCAGTGAGCTTGGGTCGGCGTTAGTCTCATAGGTTTTACGATTTATGCTGAGTTTAACCATCGGAAATAACCTCCCCATCCTAGGCAAAGTTTGATTTGACTTAAATGCAATTCTTCAAAGGAAATTAATCGTAGCGTAACACAAAATACGGCCGCAGGCATGATGTGAACGGACGCCATCATTGAAAATTAATACAGTAAAGCTCAACCCTGATTGACCGCGATTGAAATTCAAAATTAAAACTTTAGTTTGATTGTATTTGTGGCGCACGCAAAGCGAACTTTAACGAAAAAGTTTTAAGTTCGAGTCTTAACCTGTGGAGCCAAAATCTCGTGAAAAAACGGACACCAATTCGGTGTCCGTTTTGCTTATCACGACTAAAAAATCAGGTTATCTGCTCTGCGATCACCCTGCTTTGATAGAATCAGCCATCTTCTTAGCTTTCGCGCGAATAAAAGAATAACCGATTTGCGGCAATGAATTAAAAGCAGCCGCTTTCACGCTAAATTCTTTCGCCTTCGCACTATCGCCTTTTCCTTGATATGCCTCAGCCAATCGGTAAAGGTTCCTCGGATTTTGTTGTGAAGCTTGGGCAAATTCAGCGATCGCTTTGTCGTAGTCTTTTTCCGCGAAGGCAATCATACCCGCAAGTTCGTGCGCTTGTCTCATTTGCCCGGGATTCTTCGAGGCATCGGCGCCTTTGCGAAACTCTTCCGCGTGGGTTTTTGCTGCGGCAATATCTTTCATTCCCAAAGCAACTGTAGTCATATTGTAATGATGAAAGAGCTTGGCATTATCTTTCACTTCTTTTGGAAGATCGGAATCTTCGTTCATCTTAACTGAGCGTTCGAACATCGATTTCGCGTCATCGAACTTACCCATCTCAACCAATATCGTGCCTTTCGTCTGAAGATTACCGGACATATCGGCCGCGTCTTTTCGTTTTTCTGCCAACTCATATTGTTTGTCGATATTCTTAAGTGCCTTATCCATCTCACCGCTATCAATGTCTAAAACCGTCATGCCAAAAAGGGCGGTCGCGCGATCGCCATCGCTGCGAGCCGAGTCCATTAATTTCTGCAGCTCCGCACGCGCTTCGTCCGGCTTACCCAAATACATCAGGTCAGCAGCGATTCCCGAATGAGACGCGCTGAAATTCGCGTCAATCGAAAGGGCTTTGCGGTATTGAACGATCGAATCTTCAAACTTGCCCATCTTGAGAAGCAATTCGCCATAAGAATCGTATGGATTCGGATCATTTGGAATTAATTCGATATATTTCTTGAAGGCTTGTTCGGCATTCGCGTAATCGCCGCTTTGCGAGTAAGCGTAACCGAGACTGTTATAAACGGGCGAATAGTTGGCGTTTAGCTCAGTTGCTTTCTTGTAATGCTCAATTGCCTTCGCAACGTCTTGTTGACCTTGGTAATAAGCGCCGAGACTAAAATGCGCCCGTTCATCATTCGGGAATGCGGCGACCAACTTGTCGAGATAATCCTTTTGCTTTACGACATCTCCATTAGAATTGGCTTCATTTGCAAGTATCAAAAGTTTCTCACCTTCTGAAGCCTTACCCGCCAAACCCACGGCCTTTTTCAAATGCTCAAAAAATTCCGCGCCGGTTTGGGAAGAATTTGCTCGCCCCAATTCCCCTAAAGCAAAATTCGGATCAAGCGAAATCGCTTTGTCGAAGTGCTGGATTGAATCCTGTAATTGTAATTTTTCCGCCAGATCGCGCCCGAGCAAGTATTCTTTCTTCGCCTCATCCGATGTTGTTGTTACGGGAATCTTTCCTTTATCGGCGGAACCTGAAGTCGAAACTGTCGTGGTAGGTGCTTTGCTGGTGCTTTCATCTCTACAACCGCTAAATGCGGCAAACGCAGCAAGCAAAAGTGCCACGATCATAATCCTGTAATTAGATCGAAACATAAATTTTCTCCCTTTAGAATTGAACAATTAGATTGCCGACTCAAAGCAGCATGGATGGTCCCGAACGATTGCCTGAAACGAAAACCAGCGGTTTTCTTTCGGATGAAAGGTAGAATGAAACGGAGTCAGCATTTCAAGCACACAACTCTCAACACGATTACCACCCCGAACGGAAAACGAAAAATTCTTTCAGTTGCCGTTAGGGTATGTGAAAGCTGAAACCGAGTCAAGGAACTCAATAGAAAGGATTTGTCTGATAAAACCGTTACTTCGAACGTTTTTTTTCGTGACGGTTTTACTTCATTGCTCGACCCGCCATTTTTTCGCGCAAGGTTTCCGCGGTGAACGACTCGGTCAGGCTTTTGCTCGACGCATTAAAAAAGCGCGATCGTTTGAGTCGCGCTTTTCGTTGGTTGAATTCGTGAAATGGGATATCGCTACGCAATTTTCTCAATCCCGTTCATATATGACTTCAAAACTTCGGGAATTCTCACCGAGCCATCTTCTTGTTGGTAATTCTCCAAAATCGCGACCCAGGTCCGCCCCACTGCGAGACCCGATCCATTTATCGTGTGCGCAAATTCCGTTTTGGCGTTCCCCGCACGTTTGAATTTCAAATTCATTCTCCGCGCCTGAAAATCTCCGTAAACAGAACACGAGGAAATCTCTCGAAAAGTCTTTTGCGAAGGGATCCAAA
>DAITAB010000005.1:8810-31774 GCA_036824525.1 Pyrinomonadaceae bacterium | reverse complement strand
CGTGGTCCCGAAAGAAGTTCAGCAACGTCGCTCCTCGGTTCACCTCCCGGCAAAAGGTGAAGCCCCGAAGGTTCTAATTTTATGATCGAGTCGTTTAGCGTTGATCTACCGGCGAGAACTTCCGAAAGTCCTCTGTTTGATGTTTCAAGCCCGAGATATTCCGAAAGACTCGGCAAACGCAAATCGCTATCGATCAGCAATGCACGAACACCATCGGTTTGCGCAAGCAGCCAAGCGAGATTCAAAGCAGTAACGCTTTTTCCCTCATTAGGTCCAACACTCGCTACAACAATCGACTGCAATTTCTGCTTCTGACTTTTATGAAGCACTTGCGTTCTCAAACTTCGGTACTCTTCGCAATATGAAGAATGCGGTTGCGAGATCGCAACAAGACGCGGCTCGATACGTCCAAGGTCAATTTCCCAGGTTGGAAAATCCAACTTGGGAGTTGTCTCCGGACGTACCGAGCCCACGGCGTTCAATGTTGCCCCAGCAGTTATTCCCGCTCCCGAATCGGGGAGTGCCTTCCCGATACCAGAACTTGTCTGCTCATTGAACGCCGAATTCGGTTTGCCGATGGCAAAGCCTTCTTCTGCGAAGGCTTCCGGCGGATTACTTATCACGCGCTCGACGCGTTGAAAGTCCGCTATGCGCCGTGGTTTTCCTTCGCCCTTTAACACCTCGGCGCGTTTCTTTTCGTATGCTTTTAGAATGCTCATTGATTTAACTTATCCAATCAAAACCCGACAGAGTTGCTTTAATGGGATTAAAAGTAGCTCCCGGCATCTTCCAATTCGAGTAAAGGATCTTCACGTCGATCCTCGAAAACATGATGCGCGCGTTTTTCCGTTCCGTTGCGATCCTGTGCTTCCGCCTCGGACGCAAATCCTCGATCGGACTTCTTAGATCCGGCTCTTTGACGTTGGTTATGGAGTTCTTCACTTACCTCCGGCGCGAAAACTCTTCCCGGTGATGCCGTCACCGCTGATTTAACCTTGCGCGCCGTGCTGTCTCTACGCGGAAGTAAATCTAAATTGTCTGCGACTTCTTCGACGATCGCACGACTAACAACCTGATCGCCATTCGAATAGGCATTAAGCAGGGCATTGTCGCAAAGATTATTTATCTGGCGCGGAATTCCTTCCGAGCAATGAAAAATAAAATCGACGGCGCCGGGCGTAAAGATGTTTGGCTGATCAGAGCCCGCAATCAAGAGCCGCTCGGTTATATATCTGTCAGTTTCAGCGACATCGGGAAGCGAATGAATCTGGCAGCGAAGTGCTACGCGCTGTTTAAGCTGACGCAGATTTGGACGATTCAATTTCTCACGCAATTCCGGCTGACCTGTCAAAACAATTTGAAGGTGTTTGGCATTATCTGATTCGAAATTCATCAAGAGACGAATTTCCTCAAGCACGAAATCCGAAAGTTCGTGTGCTTCATCGATGATCAGGACCGTTCGCATACCGTGTCGGTTGCGTTCTTCGAGCACTCTTCCCATTTCGACCAGCAGCTCGGATTTGTTCGACCAGTTCGTAATTCCAAGCATTTGAGTTACGTGGTGATAGAACTCATCGATCGATAAACGCGGATTAAAAATGTATGCCGCCAAAACACTCGCATCGAGCCGACGCAAAATCCAACGCAGTGCCGTTGTTTTACCGGTACCGACTTCGCCCGTTAAGACGATCAGCCCCTTGGCATTCTCGAGACCGTAGTAAAGGCTCGCCAAGACTTCATTGTAAGAAGGAGTGAAAACGATGAAACGCGGATCGGGCGTTAAACTAAATGGCGAATCTTCCAAGCCAAAATATTCTTTATACATTTCGAACCTCTTTTCTTCAGCAGTTACCCTTTAAAAAAATTAATTTCCGAGCTTTTCGAATATCCGTAATCCCTGAATCACCATAATGATGAAAGGAATCAAACTTAATGAAGCGGCGCATCCAGCCATTACCTTCAGCCAATGCCTTCGGTTCTGCCACGCAATTTCTGTATGTGTAAGCAGCGGTGGAACGATTGCGAGAATCGGAAGTCCGGTGTAGTGCTTTGCATCTTCCAAATTCTGAATTCTGAACCAACGCGGAATTTCAAAAACTGACGCCAACAACAATCCAAAAAGAAAACCGATTCCAAAACCAACCAGTATGAACATAGGTTTCTTCGAAGCATTCACCGGTGACGATGGAAGATTCGCCGCATCGACTACGCGAATTGTTTCACCTTGCGCGCTGCTTTCACGTTCGACTTGAAGTTGGGCATCATTTCTTTTCTGTTGCAGAACTTCATAACTTTGTTTTGCCGTCTGGTATTGATTGTTGATCGCTTCGAGTGCAACGCGAACATTAGGAATCGTGTTTATCTTCGCTTCGAGTCTGGCAATTTGACCCTGGTTGCGAATAAATTCTTCATCCTTAGACTGCACTTGCTGATCGACCTGCGCGATCTGCGATTCGGCTCGTTTTATGTCGATCAGAATATTCTGCTTCTGAAGATCTGCTCTTCGTGCAGTCACTTGTCCGGCTTCTTTTACGCGGCGCTCAGTGTTTTTAGAAAGATTCTCAAGTTCGTCGTTAACCTTTTCGATTTGCGTTTTGACGTCTAAAACCGCCGGATGTTTTTCACGATATTGAGTTTTCAGTTTTTCGAGACTCGCTGTGAGCTCCGCGCGTTTCTGAATCAGTTGAGCGTAAGCCGGCGTGTCTTCAATTCTCTGCGCCTGAGAAACCGCAGATTGAGTCTCTTTCTCGCCGAAGTCTTCAATGATGCGCATCTGTTGATTCAAGGATCGAATCGAATCATTCAACCTCCCTTTTTCAACGGTAAGCGATTCCTTTTCTTTTGAGATGGTTTCCTCCCGCCTTCGAAGACCATCAAGTTGTGCGATTAATCCTTGTGCGGCTTCGGGAAGAGTATCGCGATACGTTTGCATGATTTTCAGACGTTCCGCTTCAACGGCTTCGAGACTGAGTCTCGCCTGATTCGTTTGCGTTTCAATGAATTCCCGGGTGGTCTCGGCATTCTGCATGGAAGCGGCTACTTGAGCATTTACGTATTTGCTTGCAAGTTCCGCCGTAACGTTACGCGCATTTGTCGGCGAACGATCACGATAGGTAATACGAAACCCGGCTACCTTCCTGTCATTCTCTGAATTGACAAGTTCGACCGAGATGTTCTTACGCATCTTATCGACCAGCAGCTCCATCGGCATACCGGAATCTTTCTCGAGTTCAAACAAACCGTATTTTCCAATCATCGGCTCTAGCGACGAGCGGCTCAAAACTTCCTGGTTAATTGTTTGAAGTCTCGCAGAAAGATCTTCATCGGAAAGTGATTGCACAACTTTTTCCGAAATCGTCGGCGGTTTTAACGTGAGTACTGTAGTCGATTCGTAATAGTTAGGAAGATTAAACACGACCCAACCTACGGCGATTCCAACTGTCAGCGTGGGTAAAAGAACGTACCACTTCCTGCGTCGAATCATCTTCCAGATTTCACTTGCGGTTCTTTGTCTAAATTCAACAGCCATACATTCCCTTTAGCTCTCCAAGGTATTCCCGATCTTTACTTCTGATTCACGGCGTCGAAGTAACCGCCGACCAAGAAATGCCATCAACAGCAGTCCGGCGGAAAAGATAAGGAGCGCGACCGTTTCCGGGACCGCGAAAAGAAGCGCGTTTATTGTCGATATTTGTAATAACACCATATTCAAAATTCCCCGCACTTATTGGTTGAGGGCTCACCAATATTCAGATTCTCAAAGACTTTCCAAAAGAGTTCTCGCGCTGCGAATTTCGTCAGCACTCAACGCCGCCTGGTTTATCAACGCGGATTCAACTTCTCTTCGCGCGTTCAAACGATCGCCCGACGTCGCCAAAATCATTGCCAGCCGTAAGCGGTATGCCGGATTTGAAGGACGTCCGAGACGTGAAGATTCACGGTCATCAAGAGCGACGGCTTTTCTAAGATGCTCAATTGCCGGCGCATACAAACCTTTTTTGAAATACACCCAACCCAGCGTATCGAGGTATCCGGCAACCTTCGGATTTCGATCCGCTGCCGAATGCGCAAATTGCATTGCCTCATCAAGATTTCCGGTTTCCCGATCAGCGATGTTCCAAGCGAGATTATTCGCGGCTATGGAAATCTCAGGCGTCAGCTCTAACGCGCGACGGTAATTCTTCTCGGATTCGACAAAGTTATTTCGCGCGTCCTCGAGAATTCCTATCAAAGTGTAAATCGGCGCAGAAGGCTTTCGTTCGATGATTTTGTTGTATTGTGATATCGCTTCATCGATTTTGTTTTGCTTATACATAAGTTCGGCATATGCCGAATACGCCGGAAGGTAATTTGCGTCTGCCGCGATCGCCGCCTGCAGTTCATTCTCCGCGGCGGTGAGGTTTTTTTCCGCCACAAACACATTTGCATTCAGAAAATAAAGTGCCGCAATTTCTCCACTGTTCGATTTCGAATTCTCTATCGCTGATGCGATGCGATTGTGCGCCGCGATGAAGTCTTTCTGGTTCTTGAGCGCGATGATTAAGCCGGTGATCGCATCGAAGTTTTTCGGATCGAGTGCCAAAGCTCTTTCGTAAAGTGTGAGTGCCTGCGACAAGTCACCTGAAGCCGTCATCGATCGCGCGAGACTGGCATATGCATTCGAAGAACCGGGTGATCGGCGGATCACTTCGCGGAAGTCCTCATTCGCTAATTGAAATTTACGGAGCTCAAGGTTTGCATTTCCGCGTGCGACAAGCGCGCGAATCCGAAGTTCTTCGAGTTTCTGAATTGAAATGTCGCTCGACGGAACCTCACTTCGCAGCGCGAGTAAAAGCGCATTCGATTGATGAAACGCCTGCTCGGGCTCGCCTGCCAGAAAGCTTGCCTCGATTTTCAACAAGCGGCTGTAAAGATAACGCGGATGATATTTTTCGAGGTCGCCGATGAAAGCGCGTGCCTGATCAATTTGTCCCAAGGCAAGTCGGGCTTGAGCCATGTAATAAAGCGCCGCCTGATTTCCCGGTTCTCTTTTGAGAATCTTTTCCAAGGACATCACCGCTTCATCAGCGCGGTCATTCAGTAGATTCATTCGGGCGCGGAGCAAATGCGCATCGGCGTCCGTCTCGTTAATCTTCAGCAGCTCGCCAACTTGTTGCTCAACTTTTTCAAATTCTCGTCGTTCAAGATAGATTTTTCCGAGACCATATCGCGCGCCGAGGAAATCGGGATTCTGAACCAGAATTCCTTCAAAAACTTTTACCGCATCTTCCTCGCGACCAACGAGAGAATAGAAATCCGCAAGCATTGTCAGGGTTTCGGGTGAATTATCTTGTGAAGCTGCAAGCTCCACATAGGCTCGCTCCGCTTTGTCGAAAGCACGTTCGCTGAGATAAAAACCGGCGAGAGATTCGCGTGCTTCTAAATTCTTGGGTGCAACTTCGATTGCGCGAGTAAATTGTTCGGTGGCTTCATTCGGTCTATTTGTGAAGGTCAGGAATCTTCCATACTCGATATATCCGAGTGGCGAGCCGGAATTGATTGAAATCGCTTTTTGAATTACTTCTTCGGCGGCGGCCGCCTTTTCCTGTCGAGTGTAATAACGCGCGAGACTCAGATAACTCTCGATACGATTCGGGTCTAAGGAAATCGCGTGATTTAAAACTTCGACCACCTGATTCTCAGGTTTGTTTTGTGCTGCAAGTAAACTTGCCCGCAGAATGTGTCCTTCAACAAAGCGCGAATCCGCGAGCAATATCTCATCGGCAATTTTTTGTGCTTCGGCGAAATCCGGCGGATTGGAAAGTAGAAAGTGATTACCCAGTTTCGCTTTCGCTTCGAGATTATTTGGCGCTAAGGCTACGACCTGTCGCAATTCGTCAATGGTTTCGGAAAAACGTCCGAGGCTCTCATAAGCGCGCGCTAAACCCCAGTGAGCTTCAGCGAAAGACGGATCGAGATCCAAAGCCGCACGAAAATCCATCACCGCTTCTTGATATTTAAGTTTTTGAAGATTTTCTTCGCCGCGTGCCACATGACGCTTTTTAACCGGCATGCCAACACAGGAAATGATAAATACGACAGAAAAGACTACAACGAAAAGGTAGAATTTCGATTTAATTTTTCGGCACTCGAACAACTTCATTGATATTGACACGAAACACCTCAAGTCAATTTGACTCTTGGGAAATTTCGTCCGGAACCTCGAAGCCTTAGAAACATCGAAGCAATCGGGGCAACGATTGCTTCGCGTTATAAAAGACCCGAATCTAGTTAGTCTCATGACGCCTTATTGCTGCGTCACGTTCTGAAGACGTCTAATCCTCGCGGCGTTTCAAGAAAATATTCAGGCACTTTCGATATCAATCGCAAAATGCCTGAATGCAGCGAGTATATCGGAAGCTTCGCCCAACGTAAACCCGTGCCAAACCGCGGAAATAACATAAAAACCGATATGTTTTCCCAACTGCCAATCTAATCCCCGCAAGCTTCAATTCGCAATTGAATTGTTCGCTCCCTTATTGCCGGATTCTATGGGTCAGTCAAATTGAATGATTTATGATGCGAATGCAATCGTTTAGTCCGGTAAGAATGGGATTAGTTGATCGGAAACCTGTTGCGCCAAATCAATTGCGAAGTCCTCACTTTCGGCAACGGAAGAATGAACCGGCGTCATAATACGAATCATTGCCCCATCCGAGCGACGCCGGAGAAGGCTGTCAATCACCGTATTGTATTTGTCCGAAAATTCACTCGCGGTTTTTCGTCCGCGACCTTGGTACCAATAGATCAAAATCTCGCGGCGATCCCCGTTTTGAATGATGAAACGGTTCACTTCAAAACTTTTTCCGGCGGAATCGCTAATCGTGACTCTTTTGGGTTCGACCATTTCCCAACCGGCGCCGGGCAGACAATTTTGCGGACTGTGATAAGTAGCGCCGGTCCGCTGCGTGTCGTAATAACCGACGTAAAGATTCGCCGAAAAACCTTGGGGCGAAACATAGTCACGCATCACGTAGTCCGAAGCGCGTAAAACGCTCTCAGTTTCCTCGCTAAACCGGCTGTCGCTTCCCTGTTGTTTCCAATCTCCGAGCGACGTTGAAAGCTCGCGCAGCGGTTTTCTTTCTGCGAAAACCTCACCGCGCCGGGCAAGCCAATTTATCGCGAGCCCGCTAATCAAAAAACAAATAACGATCGCGAAAACCCGTGAGGTCGTAAGGAAAGGAATCAATTTCGTTTCCGGTTTTGACGGGGTTTCAGTTTTACTCTCACGCAAAAAGAATTTGAGAATCGTGTTTACGAGAAACAACATTACGAGCGCGATCAGATAAACAAGCCAACCCGAAAGCGCATGTGCAACGCCGTCCGCCATTTGGCGCCCGTAATAGAATGTCGCGATTCCCGTAGCAGCTACGCGACCCGCATTTGTGATAATCGCGATCGGAATCGCCGACAACACCAAAAGCAGACCGCGTAATGCGTCTTTGCTAAAGAGACAATCGCGCCAACGTGAATTCGCCTTACACTTTTTGGTTCGGGAGAAATAGGCAAGCACCAGCGCAAGAGTGGCAAGCGTCATTAGTGAACGAATTCCGCTGCAAGCTTCCACAACCTCCAGACTCACAATCTGCGCCGCGCCGCGCGGAAGCATCTCGATTACGTTTCCTTTTCTAACCGTTGGAATATCGAAGAGTGAAATTACGACAACCGACACTCGCGAAGCGAATATCTGCAACGGAAAAGCGATTTTATTAAAAACAATCTGAGGGATCGGAATTGAAAACAAAAGAAGCAAAAACGGAACGATAAGAAGCTTTAGAATTTCCGTGCCGAAAAAATAGACGATCGTTCCGACCAAAACAGTTAACAACGCGATTCTTTGGGTGAACAATTCCGCACCGAGAGTTCCAAAGAGCAGACCGATCAGTCCCAGACCAATCATCGCTCCGCCGAGAAAGACCGCGCTGCTCGCTCTGGCTTTTCGTAGTTCGTTGAATTCAAGGTAAATGATGAGCGCGATCACGATCGGCACTAGCAACCCATGGGAATAGTTTTCATCGGTCCACCAATCGCGCGCCAAACCCTGGATCACGGATGCAAATAGAAACACAAGCGCGAGAGCCACAATCAATGGCTTCCAAAAGAATCGTTGGAGATTTATCGGCAGGTTCATCAGACTACGACACAGAAAAAGAAAGAATCACGTAATTCTTCCGTTAAGCCGGAACAGCCCGTCGGGCTTGTGAAACCGCAAAATAAACCGCGACCAGGAAGGCGCAAAACATTATCGCGGCGGCGGTGAGGAAAGTACGCTGAATCGTTGAGTCGTCGAGCTCATTAAATTGGTTGTTTAAAAGAATCCCGCAGAGCGCTGGACCTGCTGCCCGAGCCAAGCTGGCTCCCGATTGTAAAACTCCCAATACCCGTCCCTGTTCGCCTTCGTGTGCACACTTCGATGCGAGACTGGTCAAAGATGGAGAAGCAAGCGAATTTCCGAAAGTGATAAACGCCGATCCTAGTAGCAACGCAATCAACCCGCCAGATTCAGGACGAATAAACGGCATCGCCGCCAAGCTTCCGACCAAAAGCAAACTACCAATGACTGAAAGCTTCATCTCGCCGAATGACTTTTGTAATCGTACGAAGAGTATCGCTTGCATCAGAACTGCCAAGATGCCAATAAACGAAAATACATAACCGTTGTTTTCGGCGTTATACCCAAAACGATGTGTCGTAAACAAAACAAAAGCGGTGGTCATTATCGAAAACGATAAAACTAACAAAAAGTAATTGAGTGAAATTATTGCGAGGCTTCTGTCCTTGAGCGACGCATAGGCGTCGGCGATTCCGCGCATTCCCGTCGTTACTCGATTTTCCGGCTTAAGAGATTCAGGCAGGACGAAGTAAAGTAACGTCGCATTAATCAGCGCAAGCCCGGAGACGACGAAAAACGGTACGTTTGCGCCGAAGCGGCTCGTCAGTCCTCCGATCGCGGGACCGAGTATGAATCCAACTCCAAACGCCGCGCCCATCATTCCCATACCGCGCGCGCGATTTTTTTTCGAAGTTACATCGGCGATGTATGCCTGGGCAGTCGTAATGTTACCGGCAGTAATTCCGTCGAGAATACGACCGACAACCACCATGGTTATCGTCGTAGCCATTCCGGTTATGAACGCCGCCACACTTGTACCAAGAATACTGATAAGCAAAACCGGGCGCCTACCATAAATATCCGAAAGTCGCCCGATAAATGGTGCGAAAATAAACTGCATTATCGAATAGGAAGCTATTATCCAACCAATTTGGAATGGCGAGGCGCCGAAATGATCTCTGGCGAATTGAGGCAACACGGGAATTGCAATTCCGAATCCGATGAGATCGATAATGATTGTGCAAAAGACTATCGCAAGCGGGCGGGTGAAGAATTTTTCGTCAGGGATTATTGGATCGAGAATTTCTTGCATTGTTCGCGACGGATTTGATTGGAGCCGTTTTATTGTAAAATGATAGCTCGAAACCTTAACATTTCGTGAGAGTTTGTGAAAATCATGAAGTTAAAGTACCGGACCGCGGTGGCGGTTCTTCTTGGGCTTACCCTTTTTATGTATCAGGAAACTTACCCGCAAAAGAAGAGAAACAAAGCCGTTAAGGCGAACTTGGAATCAACGCGACCCACCGCGCCGGAAATCTCATACACGATTTCCATGTCAAAGCCGTGGACGCATCTGCTTGAAGTCGAAATGCGGGTAAAGTCATCGGCACTTCCTGAGAAATCCGAAATCATTATGCCGGTGTGGACTCCGGGCTCGTATCTGATAAGAGAATTCGCGCGCCACGTGCAGGATTTTTCTGCCTTTGATTCGAACGGTAATTCTTTGATCTGGAGTAAGGCAAACAAAAACACTTGGCAGATTTCCACCAAGGGAATAGGCGAATTCATTGCGCGCTACAACGTTTATGCAAATGAATTGACCGTTCGTACTAATGAGCTAAACGATCAACATGCATTTTGGAACAACACCGCGCTTTTAATGTTTCCTAAGGATCAACTGAATGCTCCTTCGATCTTGAAGGTTGTTCCTTTTGGCAATTGGAAAATCGCGACCGGTTTACCGCGCGTTGCAAATCAACCAGATACTTTTCAAGCACCGAATTTTGACGTGCTTTACGATTCGCCGTTTGAAGTTGGAAATTTTAAAGAAATTACGTTTGAGGTGCAGGGAAAGCCCCACCGATTCGTGGTCAATGGTGAAGGAAATTATGACCTGGAAAAGATTGCAAAAGAGACCGCCAAGATCATTGAGCAGTCTTTTAAGATTTTCGGCGAACTACCTTATGACGACTACACTTTTATTTTGAATCTTCGAGGTGGCGGCGGTCTCGAGCATTCGAATTCGACTGCGCTTCAGTGGAACCGCTTCGGCTTCAAGCCGGAAAATCGCTTTGTGGATTTCATGACTCTAGTCGCGCATGAGTTCTTTCATTTGTTTAACGTAAAGCGAATTCGCCCCGACTCTCTCGGTCCTTTCAATTATCAAAATGAGAACTACACCAAACTGCTTTGGGTTGCAGAAGGCGCGACCGCTTACTACGAAAATGTTTTGGCTCAACGCGCCGGTTTGATGTCGGACAAAGATTTTCTCTCTGCGCGTGCCGCCGCAATTCAGGCGCTTCAAAGTCGCCCCGGAAGATTGCAGACGAGTTTGGAAGAGGCGAGTTTTGATGCCTGGGTAAAGTATTACCGTCAGGATGAAAACGCCGTAAACAATCAGATTTCGTATTACGACAAAGGTGAAATTGTTGTATTTCTTCTTGATCTTGAAATTCGCGCTGCAACCAACGGCGCGAAATCGCTCGATGATGTGTTTCGTCTCTTATATCGGGATTTTTTCAAGCAAAACAAAAACTACACGTCAGAAGATTTTCAGCGGATAGCGGAAACGGTGGCAACGAAATCGCTCAACGAGTTTTTCTCGAAATATGTTCGCGGACGCGAAGAGTTGAATTACAACTCCGCATTTGATGCTTTCGGTCTAAAACTTTTCACCGGAGAAGGAGCCGAAGCGGCGTATTTCGGAGCCGACCTCAATCAGGATGGCGATCGTCTTTTGATAAAGACAATTCCTGCGGGTTCACCTGCATACAACCAAGGTCTCAATACCGGCGATCAGATCATCGCGGTGGATTCATTTCGCGCCAATCAAACCTTTTTACAAAGTTATATCGGTGAGAAGAAACCGGGCGAGAAAATCAAACTGACGATCTTTCGTTTCGATCAGATTCGCGAAATTGAAATTGCTTTGGGTGGACTTCCGCCACGGAATTTTGCGATACGCGTTGTCGAAAAACCTTCCGACGAACAAAAACGCCTCTACGCCGGATTTTTTGGAACCGAACTCAAATAACTTGACGATGATGTTTTGCAAAACGAATTACCTTTATTTCCTGAACCGTTTTCGATTACGCAACTCTCACGTTTCGATCTCGATTGTTGTTTTGTTCGTTTTGGTCTTTTCGGGTGCCTGCGAGCGAAAGATTTTTGAACGCCAAACGATCGCACCCAAAACTCTGCGCGATGTTTCGTCTTCAAGGCTGAATTTTAGTTATGAAGCGGATGTTCCGGCGCCTTCGGTCGTAACCGTCGCTCAGGATTCGGATGAACTGGCTCCAAACATCGTTGCGCATTTTAGCGAGTTTAGAAAAGACGACGTGATTGAAAAGACAATCGTCTCTCCGGATAAGCAGCGGATTGTCGTCGTGTATCACAAACCCGAAGACTCGCCTTCGGAATTCCGTCTGGACATCTATTCGGCGGAAGGTCAGCTAATCAATAAGATCACTCCCGATTCTCTGGCGGCGAATTTCCCGGATACCATAATGTGGTCACCCGATTCTAACTACGTAGCATTCGTCGGAACCACGCGAACGATCATTCCCGAAGTTAAGCCCGTGACGGCGCCATCGCCGCCGGACATCGAAGCAAACGTAAATTCCACTTCAACGAGTCCGGTCGAAGATGCCAACGCGAATTCAAACATCGCGCTTCCAACCCCTACGGCAACGCCGACGATGGTCCTTACTTTTCGAACCGAACAGATTTATTTGTGCGATCGCGAAGGACTGGAAATAAAACCGCTCACTCAGGAAGAAGGAAAGATTTACTTTTACTTTACTTGGTCGCCGGACAGCTCAGTAATCGCCGCGCTTGCTACATCCTGGCGCGAGTGGCGCGTCGCTCAATCAGAGGCAGATCGAAGGGGTGAAATTTTTGTTCCCGAAGGTCGTCCGCGTTTGATTGAAAAGAATGGAAGAATCCGCCGCCTCGATGATGGCGTTACTAGTGTGCAACCCGCATGGTCACCTGATTCGTCAAAAGTCGCTTTTTCTTTCGGCAAGGAAATTCGGATTTTCGACGCCATAGGCGATTCGCCTTCACAGGCTGGAATTCCGCTTCGCAATCAACTGCTAATCTCATCGAGCGCTTACGAAGAACAAAAAAGAAAAGAGCTGAGCAATATTTCAAACGGGGATGCGAATGCAAACACGATTGCGGAATCAAACACGCAGACGGCTTCAACAGCCAGCGCTCTGCCCGACGAGAATTCCCTTGTCTCCTTTAATCCGGTGGTTCGAATTGAATGGACCGCTCCCGAAATGCTTTACTTTGAGACGGCTTATGTTCGTTTATTGAAAGATGAATCGAAAACGGTGAAAAGCTTTCCGCGTTGGCACCGACTGATTCTAAGCGCCCAACCGATTCAGATAAATTAAATCCAAGAATGATTTACGAAAACGTTTCTGCAATTTTTGAGCATTTGAACTCTTCTCGCGAGAGACTCCTTTCATCCATAGCGGCTGTGGATTCGAAGGTTCTGGATTTTCGTAGAGACGAAAATTCGTGGACAATTTCCGACATACTCGAACACCTTTCCAAAACGGAAGCGAGTTTGGTTCCCGTGGTTTTCCGTCTTTTGAAAAACGCCGAGTCCGCCGGAATCGAGTCGGACGGAAAATTTTCGCGTCCGATTTCATTCGAACGTTTTGGCGACACGCTTAAGACCAAGAAATTTATTGCACCTGAGATGATTACGCCGACGAAAATGCAGAGCGTAAATGAATCGCTGGCTCAACTTGCCGAATCGCGCGCAACCATTCTCGGACTTCGAACACGAATCGAAAAGGTGGATTCTTCGTCAACTTCTTTTCCGCATCCTTTTATTGGACAAATGAATTTATATGAATGGCTCGCCTTCATTGGACTTCATGAATTGAGACACCTTGGGCAAATAGTAGGGGTTATTTCTGCTCATGAGGTGGCTGCCAATTGATTCGCCCCCAAAATGAACTCTAATAAAATCAAAGTTCTATTAGTTGACGATGATCCGGTTTTGCGCCGAGTATTGCCCCATCAACTTCACCGCGACATCTTTACGGTAACTTGCGTTGATTCCGGTACCGACGCGCTTGCGGCGCTCGAAGCCGAAGAATTTGATGTGGTTCTTTTGGATGTGAACCTCTTAGACGTTTCCGGACTCGAGATTCTGAAGACTATCCGACAGACCGATCAATCTCCCGAAGTAATAATGCTGACCGCAGATGAGAGTCTTGATACCGGAATCGAATCGATGCGGCGCGGCGCCTATGATTACATAACAAAGCCATATCCGCCGCAGGCGTTGGAGGCAATCGTGAGGAAAGCTGCCGATAAACGCGTTCTCGTTCAGCAGAACACGCGAATTCGCGCCGCGGTCCGATCGCAGAATCAACATTCGACGCGCGAACCTGTTCACGCGAGCCCGGCGATGAAAAAGATTCTCGAGCAAGCCGAAAAAGTTGCGCAAACGGATTCGACAATACTTTTGACCGGCGAATCAGGCGTTGGAAAAGATGTGATTGCCCGTTGGATTCATTCAAAAACTTCCCGGGCGGATCTGCCGTTCGTCTCGGTAAATTGCGGTGCCATTCCGGAAAACCTCTTCGAGTCGGAATTCTTCGGACACGAAAAAGGTTCGTTCACCGGTGCCATGACACAAAAAATAGGACTGGTGGAAGCTGCGGATGGCTCTACACTTTTTCTTGATGAAATTGGTGAGATGCCGCTTGTAATGCAAGTAAAACTGCTGCACTTTCTCGAGAATAAAAGTTTTCGTCGCGTCGGCGCAACGCGGGACCGCACTTCTGACGCGAGAATTATCGCGGCCACCAATCGCTCGCTAGAACTTGATGTTCGCGAGAATAAATTCAGGCGCGATCTTTATTATCGTCTCAATGTCGTAAATCTGAATCTTCCACCCTTGCGTGAAAGGAAAGAAGATATTGCGCAGCTTCTCGAAGAATTTACGTTGGAGCTTCGGCAACGTCTGAATCGTCCGGCGCTGAGGTTCGACGAAAAAGCCCGCCTCCAGGTTCTAAATAATGAATGGCACGGAAACATTCGCGAGCTTCGAAACACCCTGGAACGTTCGGCAGTATTTTCAAGTGAAGATTTAGTGACGGAAATTTATCCAACAGAACCTTTGACGGCAAAAACAATTTCCATTTCAAGTGAGACCGAAATGGACGTTTGCACTCTCGCGGAAATCGAGAAGAAACATATTCTACGGATCCTGGAGCAGGTTGGCGGCAAACGCGAGAAGGCTGCAGCTATGTTAGGAATCACCGCCCGAACTCTCTACCGAAAATTGAGTGACTATGAAAATCAAACGTGACATAAGTTCACCTCCGTGACAGAAATTCCGGACATAATGTCAGGAATATCCCTTGATGCGACTTGCGATTTTTGGATGAATTTTGTAAAGTCTTGTTAGCCCAACGTTTCTAGCTCGCTCATAATCTTTGATTGCTTTGGCACACTGGTTGTAACTGTTCCCAATGGAAAAAGGCGTTTCTCACAGCGAAGACCTTTTGTGGGGGCAGGGGAATTCAAAGTTGGAAACGTCTTTTCCGTTTTTGATAGAATAGTAGTGGACGCTAAGTGCGATTTCGCAACGTTCAACCCACTCTTTTGAGATTATTTTTAGTTTGACAGTATGCGGATGGATGGGGACGGGGGTAGCCCATCCGACTGCATAAGCCTAATTTCGAAACGGACCCTTCGGGATTAGGCAATTTTGCGAGGCGATTTTCGCCTCGCTTTTTTTGTTTACAATTTTGAACTGCGGAGTAGATGATTGACCTGTGAAACAGAGCGGATCAGAAAATACAAAATTGGATCACGCAATTTTGCGTCAGATCAATGATCAAATTCTTAATAGCGACGTAGTTTTGAATTCGCTTGCAGAAGGCATTTGTGTTCTCGATATCAAGGGCGTTGTGACATTCGCGAATCAATGCGCCGAGAACTTACTCAAACGAAGTGCCGGCGAAATGATCGGACGGAATTACGCCGACGTTTTTTTCGGTCGCAACACTTCCCGAAATACATTTAATCAAAATACGTGTCCGATTAATTTCGCGCTTAATGAAGGCGAAACATTGCATGTAAACGCGGAGAACTTCATCGCGAAAGACGGCTCGGAAGTTCTGGTCGAATTTATCGTGATTCCAATGGTTGAAGATGGTAAGTGGCGTGCCGCGATTGTCTCGTTTGAAAATATAAGTGAGCGTCGCGATTTGGAGCTCGCCGTTGCGAAAGCCCGTGATTCGGCACTTCGGGATGCGGAGGTCAAATCTGCGTTCCTGGCAAATGTAAGCCATGAAATTCGCACGCCGCTTAATGGAATCATCGGAACCGCAGACCTTCTTCTTTCCACGGAACTGACCACCGAACAGCAGCGATATTTTCAAATTCTACAGAGTAGCAGCCATCATCTGCTTGAAATCGTTAATGATCTATTGGATCTATCAAAGCTTGAGGCACAGAAAATTGCGCTTGATCCCACCGAGTTTAATTTGTCCGAGCTGATCGATACGATCACCATGATTTTTTCAAACGAAGCGGCGAAGAAGAACTTGCGTTTCACCACACAGGTTGAAAATGACGTGCCGCGATTCGTCAAGGCAGATGATTCGCGGTTGCGCCAAGTGCTTAACAACCTGCTAAGTAATGCCTTGAAGTTCACGCGCGAAGGAAGCGTCGAGCTTAAAATTTCATTTCTGCCGGAAGTGCTCGGACGTTCCAAAATACATTTTGAAGTCATCGATACGGGAATTGGAATCGCCGAAGAGAATTTGAAGTTAGTCTTTGAGCCTTTTGCTCAGGCTGAGATAAAAACTTCGAGACAGTTCGGCGGAACGGGACTCGGACTCGCGATTGCGAAAGAACTGGTTGAGCTGATGGGCGGTGAAATTCTCTTGGAAAGCGCACTCGGAAAAGGTTCAAGATTCGCGTTCTCAATTAATGCTGAACCGCGTTCAGGGGCTCTTGTCGATATTAATTATGCGGGTGAAAAGACCGCCGTTAGCGCCGAATCTTTTCCCACGGGTGGAAAACCGAAAGTCCTATTAGTAGAAGACAATGAAATCAATCGGGAAATTGCTTCTTCGATGTTGCGTAACATCGGAGTCGAGTGTGACATTGCAGTCAGCGGTCGGGAGGCACTTAACGCGATTTCTCGTACCTCTTATAACTTCATTTTCATGGACTGCGGAATGCCAGAAATGGACGGCTTCGAAACCACGCGAAAAATTCGCGAACGGGAAGCTCCCGAAAGTAGGGTCAAAATATACGCCCTTACCGCCAGCGCACATGATGAAATTTTCGATCGATGCAGCGAAGCCGGAATGGATGGAGTCTTGACGAAACCTGTTACCTCAGAAGACTTTAGGCGCTTGATTTTGGGCGGACGGCTCGACGAAAATCGCAAACTTCTTGACTCGACGGCGAATTTCCTTCAACATCCTTTATCGCGCATTATAGATGGAAAAGTTCTTGCGGATCTTCTCGCAATTGAGTCCGGCGGAGTGGACAATTTTGTGATCGAGACTCTAAAAGATTATTTTTCGCATATTGACAAGAAGGTTCATTCGATCGAGGACGCCCTAGCTATGGACGACTTCCTTTCTGTTTCGCAAAGTGCTCATGGCGGAAAAGGAAGCAGCGCCAATATCGGAATTTCCAAAGTTGCGGAACTTTTTTCCGAAATAGAAGGATTCGCGCACATTAAAGACCGCGCCGGAATTACCGTTACCCTGAAACGCGCGAAGAATCGAATCGAAGAACTTCAGACGGAATTTTTAACGATAATTTCCTGAATTATCGAATCCTTGGTTTGGAGAGACAAATGAAGGCCGAAATGGATGAAGTAGTTTCCGCCGAAAACACGGAAGATGGAAACATTGATAAGATTCGTGACATTTTGTTTGGGGTCCAGATTAGAGACTTCGAAGGCAAGATAACCCGCCTCGAAGAAACTTTTTCCGACAGGATTTCTGCGTTTCGCGAAGAAACACAAAAACACTTTGAAGCGCTTGAAGGTTTCGTTAAAGCGGAGTTGAATTCGCTTGGCGACCGATTAAAGGGCGAGCAAACTTCCCGAAGCGAAGCTATCAACGGAGTTAATAGTGAAATCGGTAAACTTTCGAGTTCTCTTGCAAGCAAGACCTCGGAGATAACTGATAACCTCTCGCGAAGCGAAACCCAGTTGCGCGAACAGCTGCTCGCGCAATCGAAAAGCTTGACGGGTGAGATACAGGAACGAAATCGCGTAATCGCTGAGACGCTCGAACGTCAACTCGGTGAGCTTCGAGACACGAAAACCGATCGGCGGGCAATGGCGGATCTTCTGAATGAAATGGCTTTGCGTCTAACGGATGAATTCAAGCTCCCGAAAGGCATGAATAAGTAATCGTTTCTTGTTTCGCCACGGAGTTGTTTTGATCTGATCGCGCGGATTTACTCGAACCTATCGAATCATGTCGTCAAACATCGTTCCTCTGCAAAAAAAAGGTACAAACAGCGGCTCATCGGATACGAACGAAGAAACACGCTCCGCTGAGCCGGAGTCGTTTTCCGGTCAACTCGGTGAGCTTCGCCGACTCATCGTCGAACCCGAGTATCGCAAACTCTCTTCGCTTGAGGAGGTAGTCGGTTCAGTCAAGGAAAAACTCGACGACTTACCGACGACGCTTGGCGACGCACTTCCCTCCGCTATTACACGCAGCTCCCAAAAAGACAACAAGCTCGTTTCTGCTACGCGACCCGTGGTCGAGAAAAGTATTTTCGATTCCGTTCAGCGAAATCCTTCGGTTTTAGCGGAGGCGCTTTTTCCGGTGTTTGGCCCGGCGATCAGAAAATCGATTTCCGAAGCACTGGGAACGATGGTCGAATCGCTTAACAAGACGATGGAGCATAGCCTGAGTCCTAAAGGAATCGGTTGGCGAATCGAGGCGCTTCGTACTGGAAAATCTTTTGCCGAAGTGGTTTTACTAAAAACGCTTCTGTTTCGCGTCGAACAAGTTTTCATGATCCATAGTTCCAACGGCGTTCTTCTCCAGCACGTGGAATCTGACCTGGTTAAATCAAAAGATCCGGAGATGATTTCCGGAATGCTGACTGCCATTCAGGATTTCGTTCAGGATTCATTTACTACCGAAGAGTCCGGCGAAAAAGCGTCACTTGGATCGCTTCGATTTAGTGATTTTGTTGTTTGGATCGAACGAAGTCCGGATCTGATTATCGCTGCGGCAATTCGCGGAAATCCTCCGCTATCGCTCCGTGAAGTTTTCGAGGAAACGACCGAACAGCTGCAGCACCAATATCAAAATGAACTCGATAATTTTTCGGGCGACACTTCAATTTTTGAGGGAGCGCGTCCGGTTTTGCTTGAGTGCCTTCGTTATCAGGTGGGCGATAACGAGAAGAAGAAAAAGTCTAAACTCTTTTCGCCGTTTGGATTGCTCTCAAGTGTTTTAGTCGTGGCGCTTTTGGTCGCCGGATTTTTTTACGTTCGCGATTGGTGGCAGTGGAAAAATTACTTAAGTCGATTGCGAAGCGAACCCGGAATTGTCGTCGCAGAACAAGAACGCGGTTGGTTTACTCATTCAATTGCAGGTCTTCGCGATCCACAGACACAAAATCCAGACGAATTGCTGGCGGAATTCGGTTTTGGAAAAGAAGATGTAGTCTCGAACTGGCGAGAGTACCAGGATTTGAGTCCGCAGTTTATTTTGGAACGCGCAAAGAAGGTGCTCAATCCGCCGGCAAACGTAAAGCTCGCGATGTTTGAAGATGTTCTGGTCGCCGATGGAGATTCATCCGCAGTTCAGTGGTTTAATGAATCACGAAAATTCGCTCCGGCGATTGGCGGCGTTCGCGATTTTGCGTTGGGCTTCGATACTTTGAAGAGGTTTATTGAAAGCAGCACGGTGCGTTTTAGGTGTGGAACCCTTGAGTACTTACCGGAATCTCAAGCAACGCTTGAAAACTCCCTGCCGGCAATTGAACAGTTGATTGCGAGTGGAAAAGTCTCGGGAACAAATCAAGTGATAACGATCATCGGGCATTATTCAAAAGACGGAAGCGATCAGGTAAACTCCCGACTTAGCGCTCAACGTTCGGAGAAGGTTCGAAATGATATTCTTTCAAAATCTCCGAAGCTTGTTCAGTTCGCCGGAAATCTCGTGAGCGAATCGGCTGACGATAAATCGGAGTGCGCGGTAAGTTTGAAAGTTAAGTCTCAGTAAGAATTCTCATCGGAGCGGAACGATATTAACCGCAAAAAAAATGATTCGAAAAAAAATCTGTCTACTTGGAGCAAGCGCCGTCGGCAAGACCAGTCTCGCGCAACGGTTCGTCAAGAGCATTTACTCGGAGAAGTATCACACCACGCTAGGAGCGAAGATTGATAAAAAGTCGATCGACATTGATGGCAAAGAGGTGACGCTTCTCGTTTGGGATTTGCAGGGTGAAGACGATGAATTTAAAATTCGCCCTTCGTTTCTTCGCGGAGCCTCGGGATTTTTGCTGGTGGTTGATCTTACGAGACATGAAACTCTCGTAACTGCCTTCTCGATTTACAAAATGATTCAGGATAGTATCGGCGGGCTTCCATTTGTCGTGCTTTTTAACAAAGATGACCTCACGGATAGTTTTGAAGTGACGCAGGATCAGATGGATGAAATGAAGCAACACGGATGGAAAATGCTCCGAACGAGCGCAAAGACCGGAGAAAATGTCGAGATTGCTTTTCGACTTCTCGCTACCGCGATGCTCGAATCGGACAACATAGTTGAAAGCTAATTCCGCGCTTCATTATTTGCATACATTTCGAATATTCTTTCTTTGCGCCCCTGTAGCTCAACGGTTAGAGCAGCAGACTCATAATCTGTTGGCTGTAGGTTCGAATCCTACCGGGGGCATTCCATTTCCAAAAAAAAAGACAGCCTGATTCGGCTGTCTTTTTTTTGTGAAAAGAGCTGGCAATTTCAAACGTTAAAACGAAAATTTACCACGTCGCCTTCCTTCATCACATATTCTTTGCCCTCTGAACGCAAAACGCCTTGATCGCGTGCCGCCTTTTCCGAACCGAGGCGAATCAGGTCTTCATAAGAAACGATCTCTGCGCGAATGAATCCGCGTTCGATATCCGAATGAATTTCGCCCGCGGCTTGCGGTGCTTTCGTTCCGATAGGAATCGTCCAGGCACGAACTTCTTTTTCTCCAGCCGTAAGGAATGACATCAAGCCCAGCATTTTATAGGCGGCTTGAATCAAACGCTCAACTCCACTTGATGAGACTCCGACATCTTTCAGATATTCCGCACGTTCTTCTTTCGAGAGCTCAACCAATTCGGCTTCAAGCTTCGCGCAAATCACAACAACTTCTGAATTTTCTCTCGAAGCAAATTCGCGTACCGCTTGGACGTGCACATTCGATTCCGGATTTGCGAGTGTCGTTTCATCAACATTCGCCGCGTAGATCGTCGGTTTAGAAGTAAGTAGAAAAAACTGCCTTACGATGTCTCGTTCGTCGTCATCAAGCGAAACGCTTCTGACCGGCTTGCCCTCTTCAAGCGCCGGAAGAATTTTCTCAAGCACTTCAAGTTCACGTTTCGCGAGTTTATCGCCGCTCTTTGCGGTGCGCTGCGCCTTATCTCGGCGTTTTTCAACCGAAGCGAGATCCGCCAACGCGAGTTCGATTTGAATCGTTTCGATATCTCTCAAAGGATCAACCGAGCCTTCAACGTGAACAATATTCTCGTCTTCAAAACAGCGTACAACCTGGATTACCGCATCCGTCTCGCGAATATTCGCGAGAAACTGATTTCCTAGCCCTTCGCCTTTCGATGCGCCGCGAACTAGTCCTGCGATGTCGAGAAATTCCACCGTCGCTGCGATAATCTTTTCCGTCTTTACAAGTTTTGCGAGCGGCTCCAATCGTTCATCGGGAACGGCAACGATTCCGACGTTTGGCTCAATCGTCGCGAAAGGATAATTTGCCGCCAGTGCCGACTGCTGCGCCGTGAGCGCATTAAACAGCGTCGATTTTCCTACGTTTGGTAATCCTACAATTCCGGCTCTTAACATATTCAATCAATGAATCGAAGGAGCTTTCCTCCCTCAGCGAACTACTGCCTGTGAAAATCAAACGGTTATTCTAACCGCTAACGGAAATTTTGCGTAATACGAGAACTATGGCTTAATTTTCAGCGAGCGTCCGGCTTGGTAAATTTTGGTTGTCAGAAATATTCGTCGCGCGAAGTCTGAAGCAAATTCGGTTGAGCGGAAAGTTACAAGGTAGCTTTATGTTTTTATCTGTCCTGCTAATTTTCGTAACCGTTATTTTAGGAATCGGTCTTTTTTCGTTCGTCGAAAATGAAGCTGGATTTCTCGTGCGTGTGTGCGGAGGTTATGTATTAGGCTCGGCGTTTTTCAGCCTTATGGTTTTTGCATTGTCGTGCTTCTTCGGGCTTTCCAGTGCTTCGATAATTGCTTCACTGGCAATTTTGTTCTTGCTGGTTTTCGTAATTAAGTTTCTCACAACTCGGGTCGTTTTCGCCGATTTCTTAACGTACTTTCGTGCGACGCAATTTCGCGTCACCGATTTCATTTACTACTTTTCGATTGCCGCGCTACTTTATTTTTTCTTTGATCGCGCGATGATCGAGAAAGACGGCGCCATATTCACCGGTGCCTCACAAAATCTTGGTGATCTGCCTTTTCACCTGGGAGCAATTTTCAGCTTCACTGAAGGGAATAATTTCCCGCCGGAGAATCCCTCTTACGCATTTGCGAAATTTACATATCCATTCATGGCGGATTTGGTTGCAGCTTGCGCGGTAAAGTTTGGCGCCGGCGCACGCGAATCGATGCTCATCCAGAATCTCGCGCTGGGATTTTCCTTGGTCGTATTACTCGAGAATTTTGTCCGAAGGCTCACGGGAAATTCTCTTGCGGGAAAAATTGCGCCGTTGATCTTGCTTTTCAATGGCGGACTCGGATTCATTTTATTCTTCAGAGACTACTTAGAAGACGGGCGCTCGTTTTTTGAGTTCATATGGAATATTCAGCGTGATTACACGATAAGCGACAAAATGTTTCGCTGGGGAAATTCGCTCATTACACTTTTTGTAACGCAGCGTAGTCTGCTCTTTGGAATGCCAATTACTCTGATCGTTTTTACAAAACTCTGGGAACTTTTCTCGCGCGAGAAAACAGCTGACGGCGAATTGGCGTCGGGTAAAACGAATAAACTCATCGCGATGTTCATCACGGGACTACTCGCAGGAACATTGCCGCTGATTCACGTACACAGTCTTGCGGTTCTATTTGTCGTTTCGGCATTTTTGTTTTTCCTCCGGACGCGAATTTGGCGCGAGTGGTTCGCTTTTGGTTTTGGTGTTTGCATTATCGCGATACCGGAATTGCTTTGGTCGCTTACGGGCAGCGCAACAAATCTAAGTAAATTTATCGCGTGGCATCCCGGGTGGGATTCGCGCGACAATAATTTATTGGTATTTTGGTTTCTGAATCTTGGAATCTTTCTTCCGCTTCTGATTATTGCGATTTGGATTATTTACGTTCGC
>DAITAB010000005.1:0-8710 GCA_036824525.1 Pyrinomonadaceae bacterium | reverse complement strand
TCTTGGAATCTTTCTTCCGCTTCTGATTATTGCGATTTGGATTATTTACGTTCGCGCTTCGAAGGAAACTGACGGCGGACGCAATAAATTGGTCGAAGCTCGCCGAAGCAAAAACCTTTTATTCTTTTACTTACCGTTTGTGGTTTGTTTCATCGCGCCAAATCTCGTGAAATTTGCGCCATGGGAATGGGACAATATCAAAATTCTTATTTATTGGTTTGTCGGTTCCATTCCGTTAGTCGCCCTGTTGCTGGCTGAAACGTTTCGAAAATCGACTCCATTTAAAATCCTCGCCGGAGCTTGTCTGATTTTTTTAATGGCTTCAGGTTTGGTAGATATCTGGCGGGTGGTATCGCGTCAGGTGAATTATGAAGTCTTCAACCGAGACTCTGTTGCCATTTCCGAACTCATCAAAAGCAAAACTGATCCCAAGGCGCTTTTTCTCAATACGCCAACATACAATTCTCCCGTTGTCCTGAGCGGAAGAAGATCGCTTATGCGTTACATCGGGCATCTTTCTTCATACGGAATTGACTATGAAGCGCGGGAACAGGACGTAAAAAGACTTTACGAAGGAACGGCTATTGCCGATACTCTGTTAAAAAGCGAAGGAATTAACTACGTTTTGATCGGCGAACAGGAGATGCGTGAACAGCAAGTGAACGAAAATTATTTTCGTAAGTTTCCGATGGTCGCCGAAACCGGTGGATATCGAATCTACAGGGTGAAATAACGAATGGACGGTACGCTCAACAGAATCGCTCGAGACGAATCCGACGGCAGTTTTCTGCAAAAGTACCGGTGGTTGTTTGCCGCCTTTGGAGTCATTGCTACCTCAACGTTTTTACGTTTTTTCAGACTCGACATCAAACCGTTTCATCACGACGAAGGCGTAAACGGGCACTTTCTGATCAGACTGTTCCGCGAAGGAATTTACACCTATGATCCTTCGAACTACCACGGTCCGACTCTTTATTACAACGCTCTCGCCTTTGCCAAAATATTCGGACTGGAAAATGTTTCGGTGCGGGCGAGCGTGGCAGTTTTCGGCGTGTTAATGGTGATCCTCATTCTCTTCTTCAAGAAATTTTTGGGTAACGCCGGCACTCTCTTCGCAGCGCTATTCGTCGGACTTTCGCCGGGAATGGTGTTCATCTCGCGCTATTTCATCCATGAAATCTCATTTGTATTTTTTAGTTTGGGTGTGGTGGCGGGCGTGTTGTTTTTTGTCGAAGGAAAAAGACCGGGAATTTGTGCAATCGCGGCATTCGCGTTGATTATGCTCGTGAGTTTTTCGCCGCCGGTCTTCCTGCTACCAAATTTAATCCTCGCAGAAACTTCGAACTATGTTTGGACAGTTCGAGGCGCGCTCTTTTTGTTAGAGGCAGGAATAATATTTTTCCTTACTCGAATAATCTTAGATACGAATAACGGGCGCTCGCTTTACCTGTTGCTTTCGGCGGCTTGTGTCGCGCTTATGTTCGCGACCAAGGAGACGGCGTTTATAACGATCGGCACGATGATTATCGCAATTTTCTGTGTGTACCTTTGGTCGAGAATCTATCCGGCGGATGATATGCAGGACGATCTCTCGCCGGTGCAACTTTCCTTCGCGACTCTTCGCAAACGATTCGAGGACCGCGAAGAATTTATTTACACGATGATCACCGGCACGGCGGTTTTCGTGCTCGTAAGTATTGTGTTTTTTTCATCGTTCTTTACCTACTGGCAAGGAGTTGAAAAAGCCTTTGAAGCCTATGCGATCTGGACACGAACCGGAACTGCCGACCATACACAAAGCGGCATCCTTGCCTATGCAAAATGGTTACTCAGGATCGAGTCGCCAATACTTTTTCTGTCGACGCTCAGAAGTTTAATTGCGCTCTTCAAAGCTCGACATCGATTTGCTGTCTTTACGGCTTTTTGGGCTTACGGACTTTTCGCCGCGTATAGCTTAATTCCATACAAAACACCTTGGCTCTTATTGTCGTTTTTGCTTCCGATGTGTTTGATCGCAGGTTACGGACTGCAGGAACTTGTTTCATCGAATAATAAATTACTGAAAATTACGGGAGCTCTCCTTGGTATCGTCGCGGTCGCGGTTCTTGCGTATCAGATGTTTGATTTGAATTTTCGTCGATATGACGATGAGTCGCTTCCCTACGTTTACGCACATACCCGACGCGGGTTCAAAGACCTGATTGACAAGATCGATTACTACTCGGCAAAGAGCCTCAAAGGCAACGATGCGATGGTACAAGTTGTCTCGCCGGAGTATTGGCCAATGCCTTGGTACACCCGCAATAGTCCGAACGTAATCTTCCAGGGGAAAATTGTTCCGACCAATAGCGCCGAAATGGTCATCGCGCAAAAAGGAGTGGAAGAAACAGAATTAATCGCTGAATATTCGACGCATTATAAATATGCGGGTGAATTTCCTTTGCGTCCCGGAGTTGATCTGATTTTGCTCGTGCGGCGAGATCTTGCGGACTTTCAAACCAAGGAAATTTATCGGGCGTTAAGTGTAATTGAATAGTTGCGTCAGGTTTCGCATTTATAAGATATGACTCCGGAAACGCGAAAAGCCGAATTAGTTCAGGAAGGAATTCATCTGCTGGGAAAATTCGATGGATCTCCCGACGGTAAAACGCTCATCGTAATCGGTGGAATTCATGGAAATGAATCGGCGGGCGTAAAGGCGATCCTAAGGGTAATTCCAAAACTACGGATGATCAGCGAGAGACTGAAGGGAAACATTTTTCTACTCGCGGGAAATACCCGCGCGCTTTCGCAAGGAATAAGATTCATCGACTCCGACCTCAACCGGCATTGGAGCGAAGTTCACGTAAAACGTAATCAGCCCGCATTTTTTTGCCCGCCACTTCTTGCCGAAGATCACGAGCAACGCGAGCTTCTCGAAATTCTCAACTCGATAATCTCAACCTCGAGAGCGGAAGTTTACGCTTTGGATCTTCATTCAACTTCCGCCGAAGGTGTTCCATTTGGAACTGTCGGCGATACGCTGCGTAATCGATATTTCGCGCAAAGTTTTCCGATTACTTTTCTGCTTGGAATCGAAGAGCAACTCGAAGGCACGATTCTCGAATACTTGAATAACCTCGGTGCCGTAACTCTAGGTTTCGAGGGCGGTCAGCACTTTTCCGAAAAGACGATCGATACTCATGAAGCTATGATCTGGTTAGCGCTGGTCAATTCGGGAATTCTAACTAAAGAAGAAACCGCCGAATATGATAAACAACATCGATTGCTGAAACAGGTTACCGGCGGAAAGCGAATCGTCGAGATCCGATACCGACACGCCATTACCGCGGCGGATAAATTCGAAATGTGTGAAGGTTTTGATAATTTCCAGCCGGTTTCCCGCGGACAGGTTTTGGCACATGACAAGAATGGCGAAGTCAAAGCGGAAGAAAGTGGAATGATTCTAATGCCGCTTTATCAGAAGTTGGGCGAGGACGGTTTTTTCTTGGGTCGCGAGGTTGCGCCTTTTTGGTTGCGTGTTTCAGAGTTATTGCGAAAAATTCACCTACCGGATTTTGTGGAGTGGCTTCCCGGCGTTAGGAAGGATGAATCGGCGGAAGGCGTATATCACGTCAACACGAAGATTGCGCGCCTTTTTCCGTTGCAGGTCTTTCATCTGCTGGGTTTTCGAAAACTGCGTAAGCTCGACAATGAATTGATCGTAAGCCGTCGGCTCCACGATACTGAGAGCCCATTCGTCCGCGCTTAAAAGCGTACGAAAAACTTTGTCGAACCGAAAGAATTCGGGTAAAGTCTATGGGAAATCAACTGAATTTTCGGAGCATACCTCCCGATGGGCGAACAACGGATTTCCAGTAAAATCGACGAGGCAGATCTGCGTGCGTTTACCAGATCTGTGCTCAATGATTTGCTCGCGCTTGAAAAACTTCTGGATGAAGGAAAAGTCGAAGAACATGCCCGCCGCATCGGAGCAGAACAGGAAATGTTTCTCGTCGATTCGGCGATGCGTCCGGCGCCGCTCGCCTTAAAAGTTCTAGAAGCTGCCAACGAAAAGCGACTTACCACCGAGATCGGACTCTTCAACTTAGAAGCGAATCTTACCCCGCTGGAGTTTTCGGGCGGTTGCCTTTCACAACTTGAAAAGGAAATCGTCGACCTCGTTGCTTTTGTGCGCACAAAGGCGAAAAAATTTGGCGGTGAGGTAATTCTCGCAGGAATTCTTCCAACCATTCAAAATGCCGATCTCACTTACGAGAATCTGACGCCGATGCCGCGTTATTATGAACTCGACCGTGTTTTGACTATGCTCAGCGGCGGCACTCGTCACATTCAGATTAAAGGTCTCGATGAACTTCTTGTTACGCAGCACAATGCCCTTATCGAAACTTGCAACACGAGTTTTCAGGTTCATCTTCAGGTCGGAGCAAGCGAATTTGTAGAGCACTATAATTGGTCGCAGGCGATTGCCGCTCCAGTGCTCGCAACTGCAGTAAATTCTCCCTTGCTTCTTGCTCACAGACTCTGGCATGAAACGCGAATCGCACTTTTCCAACACGCCACGGACACACGATCGGAAACTCACCAAGCGCGAAATCAACCGACGCGCGTAAGCTTTGGCGATCGCTGGGTGAACGATTCAATTCTGGAAGTTTTCCGTGAGGACGTGGCGCGTTTTCGAATTATTCTCACGCGCGATGTTGAGGAGGATTCGCTCGATGCGCTCGCGCAGAATAAGATTCCACGTCTTCGGGCTTGGCGATTGCACAATGGAACCGTCTGGCGCTGGAATCGCGCTTGCTACGGAATTATGGATAATAAGCCGGGCTTGCGAATCGAGGCTCGATTTCTTCCTTCAGGTCCAAGCATCGCCGATGAAATGTCGTGCGCAGCGTTTTTCCTCGGACTGATGATCGCTCTCCCACGCGAATTTGGCGACGTTACTAAATACTTCGCCTTTGACGATGCGAAGAACAATTTTTTCAATGCCGCGAGGCAAGGACTTAATACCCAATTGACTTGGATGAATTCGAAGAGTTATCCGGCTTCAAAGCTGATTCTTGAGGAGCTTCTGCCGCGCGCGCGCGAGGGACTGAAGTTTCAAAAAATTGCCGAAGAAGACATTGAACGATATTTGGGAATTCTGGAGACGCGCGTAAAATCAAACAAGACCGGCGCGCAGTGGATGATCGATTCACTCGCCGGAATGGATAAAGCTGCCAAATCGAATGTGAGATTGCGTACGCTTACCGCTGCCATGAACGAACATCAAAAGAAAAATGAACCGGTGAGCGAATGGAAACCCGCGACGATTGGAAAAAGCGCGGACTGGATTGATAACTACCGGTTCGTTGAGCAATTCATGACGTCGGATTTGTTTACTGTTCGACCCGAGGACGTTTTGGACCTCGCGGCGAGTCTTATGCATTGGAAACACATTCGACACGTTCCGGTGGAAGATAACGAGGGAAGATTGGTTGGAGTTGTTTCACACCGCGATTTATTGGAGTTGTTCGCCTCCGGAACTTTCGATGCAAAGAATGAAGTGGTTGTGCGCGATATTATGAAAACCGATCTGATTACGATTTCGCCGAACACTCCCGCGCTCGATGCGTTGCGGTTGATGCGGGAGCGCGATATCGGTTGCTTGCCTGTAATCACCGACGGAAAACTGGTGGGGCTTTTAACTGCGCACGATTTTCTTACCGTTTCGACACGCCTTTTCGAAGAACGTCTTACCGAACTGAAGTAAATTCCAGCGGAATGAAAAAGAACTAGCGTGCGTTGAGATTGAAATACTTCCGCGCGAGACTGTGAGACTTGTAAACCGTCTCGCCGAAATTCGTCGCCTGATACTTTCTTCTCGCGATTCCTATTTCCGGTTCGACGCGCGGTTCTTCGCGCGATTCCACGAAGCCTTTATCGCTCATTCTTTGAAGAGTAACGTAAATCGTTCCCTTCTTAAGCTCGCCCGAAGAAGCATCAACCATCTCAAGTCCAAACATTTCACCCGAGTTCAAAAGCAATTCAAGAATGGTGAATTCTTTACCCGAAAGTCGCGGAATTTGTTCTTCCATCAAACGAAACCTCGCTTAAGAAATTCAAACTGCGATTCATTGATAATTTAAACTGCCTTCGACTGTCAACTTTTTCAGACCGGTAAACTTGTTTCGATTCCGTCGCGATGCTTAAACTGTTTTTATGTTAGTGCTTGGAATTGAAAGTTCGTGCGACGAAACCGCGGCTGCAATCGTGCGAGACGGACGCGAAATTGTTTCGTCGGTTATCTCTTCGCAGGTCGATCTTCATGCGCCCTTCGGCGGCGTAGTTCCGGAAATTGCTTCGCGCGAACACGTTTTGAAGATTGATCCGATCGTAGATGAAGCGCTAACGCAAGCGCAGCTCTCTTTAAAAGAAATCGATGGCATTGCGGTGACTCAAGGTCCCGGTTTAATCGGCTCACTATTGGTCGGCGTTTCTTACGCGAAGTCCCTTGCGTTTGCATTGAATAAACCATTCATCGGTGTGAATCATATTGAAGGACACGTTTACTCCGTCGTCTTCGAAAATCCGCCGGTTGAATATCCGGCTTTCGCGCTGATCGTTTCCGGTGGACACACAAATCTTTTTCTTATTCCCGAAGAAGGTAGTTACAAACTCCTCGCGCGAACGCGCGACGATGCGGCAGGCGAAGCTTTCGACAAGGTCGCAAAACTGCTCGGACTCGGATATCCGGGCGGACCAATTATCGAAAGGCTGGCGCGCGAAGGAAATCCGCGCAAGGTAAAATTTACGCAAGCGAAAATCTCTGACGGCAAACCCGATTTTAGTTTCAGCGGACTGAAGTCGGCAGTTTCCAGATATGTCCGCGAAAATAAAATCGCGCCAAGCGATATTGGCGACGAAATTCCTCAGAAGGTGAAGGATCTCTGCGCGGGTTTTCAGGCTACGATCGTAAATTCCCTCATCAAGACTACTTCGAAGTTAGCGAAGAAACTTCATCCCCAGACTTTAATCATCGCCGGAGGAGTTGCGTGTAATGAGGCGCTGCGGCTGGAAGCTTCCCGCGCTTTCGAAGAGCTCGGAATTCCTGTCTATTTTCCTTCAAAGCACCTTTCGACCGACAATGCTGCGATGATTGCCGCCGCCGGAACTTATCGGCTTCGCAAAGGCGAACGAAGTTCATTTGAGATGACCGCGGATGTTTCTATGCGGCTTCAAAATATAGAGATCGAAGATCGACGCGGCAAAGCTTTACGTTACCGCACATAAAACGCTGTCGCCTTTAGTTGATGCGAACTAAGGTGGCATAATATTCAATAGCTACCCCGCCCGAGAATACCTTTTTTTAGTCGGTCTCGAATAGTTTTTCCGATGTTCGCGATTGCGGACGCGTCGTAGAGTTTGTCGCTTTTGATTCGCCGCAAGTTTCGTAAAACATTTTAGGAGTATTAAGGAATGCATTCTTTCCTATTTAGGCTCATCTTCAGTCTTGTTTTAGCGTTATGTGTTTGTTCCAACGCGCTTTCACAGGCGGCGATTTTCGTCCCACGTCTCCAACCATTTCTTACCGGTTTGAGTCGACCGGTTTTGCTCACCAACGCAAAAGACGGAAGCGGGCGTATTTTCATCCTCCAGCAAGGCGGAATCATAAAAGTTATACAGCCCGGCGCGAGCACATCAACTGACTTCATCAATCTCAGCGCCAAGATCGTAATACCGGTGGCATCCACTGACGAACGCGGACTTTTGGGGTTGACGTTTCATCCGCAATTTTCCGTAAACGGAAAATTTTACGTTGACTACACACGCGTTGGTGACGGCGCAACGGTAATCGCCGAATACAAACTCGTAAACGGAAATCCGAATCAAGGCGACATCTCAAGCGAGCGTATCTTACTCACGATTCCGCAGCCCTTTACAAATCACAATGGCGGAATGATCGAATTCGGTCCTGACGGATATTTGTATATAGGAATGGGCGATGGCGGTTCTGCGAATGACCCGGGAGCGCGCGCGCAAAATCGCGCACAGCTTCTCGGAAAAATGTTGCGGATAGATGTGAATATTCCTGATGGCTCGCCTGTTCCATACCTGATTCCACCGAACAATCCGTTCACCGGCGCGAACACCACACGCTGCGATGGCGGAAGCACGACCGCGGGAAACACCTGCCAGGAAATTTGGAGTATTGGGATGCGAAATCCCTGGCGTTGGTCATTCGACCGGGGCGGAACAAGACAGCTTTACGTCGCGGACGTAGGGCAAAATTCCATCGAAGAACTCGACATAATCAATGGCGGCGCAAACTATGGCTGGCGCGTCTATGAGGGAAATAACTGCACGAATCTCGACCCATCGCTTTGCATTCCCGGAAATTTTTCGATGCCTTATTTCACTTACAGTCACACTGGCGGCCGCTGTTCCGTAACCGGCGGTTATGTTTATCGCGGATTGCTGGGAAATTTACCGACCGGCGCTTACACATTTGCGGATTACTGCACCGGCGAAATTTGGATGTGGAACAACAATCAGCAAGTCTTGATTCAAGACACTACCCGAAGCGTCGTATCTTTCGGTGAAGATGAGCTCGGTGAGATTTACGTCTGTTTTAACAACGGAACGATCGACAAAATTACAACGGTCAAAGCGCCATTTGATTTTGACGGAGATAGAAAAACGGAGATTGGAATTTTCCGACCCGTTCCGG
>DAITAB010000281.1:0-2976 GCA_036824525.1 Pyrinomonadaceae bacterium | reverse complement strand
CAAATCAAGTTTGGAGCAATTGCCCCGACACCGGGAGAAAGCGCCCGAATCGTAGCGGATACCCAGCGCCTCGCAGTTGAAGTAAAATGGAAACCCATGTTGGATTTGCGTGTGCGAATCGAAGAGACGATTGAGTGGTGGAAGCAACGATGTTGAGAGTATTGGCAGTTGTGCCGTATCATTTGGACTTTTGTGCGGGTCAGAGATTTCGCATAGAGCTTTGGGCAAAAGAGCTTGCCAAGCGCGGAATCGAGGTGGAGTTCCTTCCCTTCACAAATAAGGAACTGACTGATGTTCTTTATCAACCGAACCGAAATCTAAAAAAGGCGACGATGCTTTTGACGCAATTCGCCGGTCAGTTTTCGCGCGCACTGACAGCAAAAAGGCCCGATGTGATTTTTATCTACCGGGAAGCGGCACTCATCGGTCCTGCGATTATCGAGCGAATTTTGCGACGTCAGCGAGTTCCGATTGTTTACGATATCGACGAACCGCTTTTTGTTCCTTATCTGAGTCCATCAAACGGAAGACTCAATAAGTTGAAGTTTTTTTCGAAAGTAGATGAGCTTTTCAAATTGAGCGATTGCGTTTTTGCGGTGAATAGTCCGATCGCCGAGTATGCAAAAAAGTTCAATCAAAATGTTGAAATCGTGCCGATGACGGTTGACGTAAATCGTTATGCTCCGCGCAAGACTGAATCAAAGAATGTGAAGCCGGTGATTGCTTGGGTAGGAACCCGAACAAATCAACCAATGATTGAACTGGCAGTTCCGGCTTTGCGAGCTTTGAAAACCCAGCGCGATTTTTCATTTCGCATCATCGCGGACGATGAGATGCAGTTCGAGGGTTTGGAAGTCGACTTCATTCCTTGGTCTTACGATACTGAGATTGAGAATCTGCAAAATGCGGATATCGGAATCGTACCGGTGAAGGAAAACGATTGGAGTCCTTGGAAGTTTTTTTTCAAGACGATTCAATTCATGAGTCTTGGTCTTCCCGTAGTAGCAAGCGCGACAGGTTCCAATGTTGAGATTATCGAAGATGGGGTTAATGGTTTTCTCGTTGAAACTGAGAGTGAATGGGTTGAGAAGCTTCAGTTGTTGATGGAAAACCCACAGCTTCGGGCGAATCTAGGTGCGGGGGCGCGGAAGACCATTTTGGAGAGATTTGATATTAGAGATCAGTTCGATTTCATTGAAAAGAAATTTCGTTCACTGGCGGAAGGCAATGTTTCGCAACCGCTTGAGGCGAAAGTACGATTCAGTTGAGTAGATTTTGTGTGTTATGCAAAAGCGTATTTTGGAATTTTTGAGATGCCCCGAATGTAGGAGCAAGCTCGACCTCGCGCAGTTCGACGCGGAGGGCGACGAAATTTTGTTTGGCGTTTTGTTTTGTAATCACGAACATTTTTATCCGATCGCCGGAGGAATTCCGCGAATGTTGCCGAGCGCGATCAAAGATCATTGGCACGAAATTCAATCGAAGCTGCCGAAACAAATTCCTGATTCCCTCAAGCGATTGATCGAACTTCGGTCGGCTGAGTCCCGCGCTTACGACACGCGCACGAAGGCGAATTTCAGTAACGAGTGGGACCACCACGATATCGGCGGAAGAACGTGGACTATGGATTTGGATGATCGTGTTGAGTGGTTTTTCGTTGATCCCATTCATATTCCGAAGCCTGAACTGAAAGGGAAGCGAATGTTGGATGCAGGCTGCGGAAATGGAAGTCAGTCGGTTGCATATACTGAGTTCGGACTGGAAGTCTTCGCCATTGATCTGAGTACCGGTCTTGAAAAAGGTTACGAATTTCGTAAGCGATACGCGAAGGGCAAACCGGAGAATGTTCATTTCATTCAAGGAGATTTGCAGCGTCCGCCATTTGCGGACGACATGTTTGACATCATTCATTCGTCCGGCGTTCTTCATCACACACCGAATACGGAAACTACGTTTCGCGCGCTCCGACCGTTGCTTCGGCGTGATGGAACTTTTTACGTTTGGCTTTATAAGTATGAAAACGTTGTAACGCCTATTGTAAATTCCATTCGATTTTTCACGACGCGAATTCCCGCCTCAATATTCGCGATCATCGCAAATATGATGGCGATTCCTTTTATTATTTTTTGCTGGACGGTCAACGCGCTCGGAATCCGGAATTATGCGATGCCGAATTTGCGTGAATCGGCACTTGCGCTTCACGATATTTTCGGCGCGCCTTACGCGCACTATCATTCATTTGATGAAGTTGCGGGTTGGTATAAGTCAACTGGCTTCACGGAAATTTGGGATTGTAACGATGGGCGTCGCGGATTTGGCGTTTGCGGAAAACTCGCTTCCCGTAGTTTGTTAAGTTAAAATCCATCGAAATATGCCAACTTTGTCAATGTTTTTTGGAATCGTGATTCGGATGTATTATGCGCCGAAGGAACATAATCCGCCACATGTTCACGCTTCTTATCAAGGCGTAAACGCGTCATTCGCTATTTCCGACGGACAAATCATCAAGGGTGAGTTTCCCGCAAAGCAGTCAAAATTTGTGGCCGTGTGGATTGAGATTCACCGTGAAGAGTTAATAGCTGACTGGGAATTATGTCAAAGCGGTGAGCCACCGTTTCCGATTGAACCACTGAGATAAAACTATGAATTGTGATGTAAAAACAGTAGAAGCCCGTGAGGACTATACCTTAGCGATAACGTTTGCCGATGGCCAAAACAAACTTTTTGATATGAAGCCTTACCTCGACCTTGGCATTTTTCGTGAACTCCGCGATGTAAATATGTTCCGAACAGTGCGAGTCTGTTTTGGCAGTGTAGCCTGGGCAAATAATGCTGACTTTGACCCGGAGGCTTTGTATGAAGGCGGACTTCCGTTAGTTGATTAATTTATAGATGTACATTTTAGGATTAACAACTCTCGGCGATTCGGCGGCGACTTTGATCAAAGACGGCGAAATTATCGCCGCCGCGGAAGAA
>DAITAB010000086.1:0-9923 GCA_036824525.1 Pyrinomonadaceae bacterium | reverse complement strand
TGAGCCGGCGTAACCTTTACACAACCCGTTCCGAATTCTGCATCAACATAATCATCTCCAATGATCATGATTTCCCTGGAAGTGAGCGGCAACAGAATGGTTTGTCCGATTAAGTCTTTGTAACGGGAGTCGGAACCATTAACGGCGACGGCGGTATCACCGAGCATCGTTTCCGGTCGGGTAGTCGCAACGGTAATTCTCCGTGTGGAATTCTTTAGTGGATATTGAAGATAAAAAAGCTTCCCATCTTTCCTTTTTTCTTCTTTGACCTCAAGATCAGAAAGTACTGTTTTGTCCTTCGGGCACCAATTTACGATGCGATTACCACGGTAGATCAAACCTTCTTCGTAGAGGCGAACGAACACTTCACGAACTGCCGTAGAGAGACTTTCATCCATCGTAAATCTCTCGCGCGACCAATCGACGCTAGCGCCCTCACGTCGGATCTGCCGGGTAATCTCACCGCCGTATTTTTCCTTCCAGATCCAAACGCGCTTCACGAATTCTTCACGCCCGATATCGCGCGGTTTTTTCTTTTCAGTTTTCGAAAGTTCGCGCGTCACCATTAACTGAGTGGAAATTCCCGCATGATCAACGCCGGGTAGCCACAATGTCCGGAAACCCAGCATTCTTTTCCAACGCGTCAGAATGTCCATCAAAGTGTGTTGAAGAGCGTGTCCCATATGGAGACTTCCCGTCACATTAGGCGGAGGAATTACAATGGAGAATTTTTTTGCAGCGGAATCACGATTTATTTCGGGCGAGAAGAAACCACTCGACTCCCAGCGCGAATAGTGCTTGCTTTCGGATTCTTTTGGATCGTATGTTTTCGGGATTTCCATTCCAATTTACAAAAAGAAACGGTTAGTCTTTATCGTTCCGACAAAAACTAACCGCCGATAAGAGATCTTAACCCAAACTACTGTTTCATTTTGTCGCGAGTCATCTTCTCGACGGCGGATTCCGCCAACGGCGGAACAACTTCCCACGCGATCTCGCGCACAACTCGATCGGATAGTTGCTCAACCACACGGCGCGCAATCGCATCAATCATTTCCGGCGAAAACTCTCCCGAAAAAATTTCAACAACTTTTTCTTTCGCGACATCGTTCGAAGCAGGCATCACTTCCTCGTATTCAGTTGAAGCGAGCTGAGATGCGCTCTCAGAAGCAGTTTCGCTGGAGTAATTTTCTTCCACTGTTGGCGCCATCTCGAAATTTTGTGCAGGCGCTTCATAGGTTTCTTCCAGCGCTTCGCGTTCGGACTCGGCATATTCTTCTTCGAAACCTTCTTCGTCTTCCTCTTCATCTACGGGAAGTTGCAAGAGATCATCGCCATCATCGAAAGAATAAACATCCGAAGTCGCTTCAGAATCAACGAAACTCGCCGATGAACGTTCGGAAACTTCTGTATAACTCTCGCTTCGGTAGGTCGACGCGAAATCAGCCGATTTAACCGAACTCGCCATGGAAAATTCGCGATCGGTCGAGAGAATGTTTTCTTCGGCGCTTTCGTTGAAATCCTTGCCGTTAAAACTCTCATCAACCGTAGAACCGATTTCCGAAGAAAGTTCATCCTCTAGCTCGAGCGGAGAATCTGCTTCAGTCGTAACAGTGTACGAAGATTCGACTCCTTCGTTTTCCGCGAATCCGCTTTGGAATGAAGCATCTGCATCCGAAACGCGCTGATAACCTCCAATAAATGAACCTCCAACAGCGGTCGCTCTTTTCGCAGGCTGCCTGGTTGAGAGTAAGTTGTTGACCTTCGCCACTAATTCCCGAATCGAATGAAAGGGCTTCGTCAAGACATCATCGGCTCCAACTCGTCGCGCTTCAGCCTCGTCGAAAGGTTCGAAAGATCCGACAAGAAGTATTACCGGCGTTTCACTAAGATCATGCGAACTTTTTATGCGCTCACAAAGCTGATAACCAGTCAGCCCCGGCATATTTACATCCGCCAAGACAATATCGGGAGCTTTTTCATAAACCTTTTCGAGAGCAGAGTCGCCATCGGAAACCGCGATCACTTCATAACCCTCGTCAGCAAAGGTTAAGTTTATGACCTTCTGAATGGTCACTGAATCATCTGCCAAAAGTAAACTTAAGTTCGACACGTAAAACCTGCTCCTTGCCTAAATCATGAATAAACGAAAATCGGCTCTAACCGAAGAACTTCGGGAGCTTCGCAATTTATGATGTCTTTTTTACGAAAATGCGAATCATCGTCTGCAACTGCGAAGTCGTAAAAGGCTTCGGAAGAAATGCGACGGCGCCCGCTGAAAAACTATCGCTTGAGAGTCTCGGATTTTGTTCGGCCGTCATCATGATCACGGGAATCTTCATCAGACGTTTCTCTGACTGCATGTGTTTGACCAATTCCGTTCCCTGAATATAGGGCATGACGACGTCTAGAATCGCTGCCGAAATTCTTTCCGAAGACGAAAGAATTTTAAACGCCTCGCGACCATCGCGTGCGGTGATTGCACTAAAACCTTCTTTTTCAACAATAGTTTTGACCAGACGCAAAATTGCCGGATCATCGTCCGCAATCAAAACCTGATGTTGTTCTACTGTACCAGCTTCATCCATCAACAATTAACCTCAATTTTAACCCAATGTATTCTAGCAGACTTTAGCGAATTTTCACCCTGTTTAAGCGAGCCGGGCAGCAAGCATTATAGCTTGTTTCATACTGGAAGGATCTGAACGGTTCTTCCCGGCAATATCCAACGCGGTTCCATGATCTACCGATGTACGCACAAAAGGCAGCCCCAAAGTCACATTAACCGCTGCACCAAATGACAGCGATTTCACCGCAATCGTCGCTTGATCATGATAGCAGGCGAGGACCGCATCAAATTCTCCGCGATATCCTCTCAAGAAAATAGTATCCGGAGAATATGGACCGCTCACATCTATCCCGAAATTTTCCTTACACGAATTGATTGCGGGTAGAATTTCATTTGCTTCTTCGTTTCCAAACATTCCACCTTCAGATGCATGTGGATTTAAACCCGCGACGGCAATCCGCACCCGTTTATTAAATAGCTTGGAAAGACACTTATCTACGAAGACAATTAATTCTTCAATTGACTCGGTGCGAACCTGCTCAATTGCGTCGCGAAGCGAAAGGTGTGTGGAAAGCAATACCACACAGAGTTTCGCAGCGAAAAACGACATGGCGAATTTTTTCGTGTTGGTCAGATCCGCGATGAATTCCGTATGTCCGGGAAACTTGTAACCGGCAAGAGAGAGTGCGCGTTTACTAATCGGAGCGGTCGCCATCGCATCTAATCTATTGTCACTAAGAAAATTCGTGGCGGAAATAATATATTCGGCACATGCCGCACCGGTCTCTTGAGAGTCAAAGCCTATTCTCAAATTAGCCGGAGCGTTTTTGAAATCAATGATCGTGGGAGTAAAGAATATCTGCGCAACTTTCGAATTACTCGGAACCACTTCGTAATCAAACGGAACGTTCGAACTTTGGCAAACTCTCTCGAGTAGTTTCGCGTCGCCAAAGATCACCGGAACGCATATCTTTCGGATTTCCGAATCGGCTACGGCTTTTACGGTAATTTCCGGACCTATTCCTGCTATGTCACCGATGGTAATGCCGATACGAGGCAGTGAATTCTTGTCAACTTTTGTTTGAGAAGGAGTCATCAACTAATAAGCCGAAATTTCCTTCAGATATTTACTTCCCAACAGCTTTTGCCTCGCGGTCTTCGACTTTATACATATATTTAATGTTGCGCTTCGGCAGAAGCAAATTTGGAAGGTTCTTTCGGTTGATCTTTAAAGCCTCGATGTCATACCACTCGATCGTGCCTTCAATTTCTTCGCCGTCCAACAAGACTATGACCATCGGCGAATGAAGGTCGATTTGTTTCCTGTAGTAATAAGTTTCGGCATGTGTTTCGGCCGGGGGTGGCATCTTCTTTTTGGGGGAACTAATCATTTTCACCTCATCGTTACGTTGAGCTATTACGGTCAACTTCACCGGTTCCCGATTTTCGGGTTTACCGACGGATGCCCGTTGCGATTCGTTGAGGCGTGTGAGATTGGGCCTAATAAGTTTTCGGTTCACGGATTAACTCCAAAAAAGTGAGGGACACAAAACCGTTTTCCGCGATCCGGTCTTGGCGATCGAAACAACATGAGGATAATGCTTACATCCTACCGAACATTACCAGAGCAAACAACCGCGAAGCCTATGTCAGGCAAGGCTAGTCGGCTTGTCGTCTGATAAAAGTCGGAACTTCTAAATCTTCTTTCGATTTTTCATTGGCTTTGAAGGAAGTGCGAAGACCCATTCCCGATGCCGCCGCGGCCTCGACAAAATTGGTATTCGGCAACCCACCTGCAACAGTATGATCGAATCCCGTTGCAATAACGGTGATACGTACCATATCGCCCATGTCTTCATTAAAGACCGTTCCAAAAATTATGCTGGCATTTTCATCTGCCTCATCGTGGATCAGCGCAAGCGCATCCTCGATTTCGTTTAAAGGCATATTTTGTGAACCGGTTATATTAATGAGCGCGCCTTTAGCACCGCGAATTGAGCTATCTTCAAGCAGCTTGGAATCAATGGCGTTCTTCATCGCCATGACCGCGGCATTTTCTCCGCGAGCCTCGCCGATTCCCATAAGTGCTACGCCCATTCCCTTCATTACCGTTTTCACATCGGCAAAGTCCAGATTGATGATTCCCGATTCGGTAATCAGATCGCTGATTCCTTTCACCGCCTGCAGTAAAACATCATCCGCGCGGCGAAACGCTTCCATTATGGATATGCGTTCTTCGACTTCTTTTAGACGTGAATTCGGGATAGTGATAATTGTATCGACACATCCACGCAATTCTGCGAGGCCACGGTCGGCCTGTTCGAGTCGCTTCTTTCCCTCGACGATGAACGGTTTGGTTACAACCGCTACCGTCAATGCACCGAGTTCGATAGCGAGCGAAGCGATAACCGGCGTCGCGCCCGTTCCCGTTCCTCCACCCAAACCAGATGTAACGAAAACCATGTCCGCGCCTTCAAGCACGTCAAGTATTTTTTCGTGATCCTCGAGCGCGGCTTCTCTGCCTACGTTGGGATCGGAGCCCGCACCAAGTCCGCGCGTCAGCCGGCTACCAAGTTGGAGCTTGATCGGCGCTTTAGAATTATTGAGCGCCTGAACGTCAGTATTCGCTACAATGAACTCAACGCCCTTCACTCCTTCTTCAATCATGCGATTTACCGCATTGCTTCCGCCGCCGCCGACTCCAATTACTTTGATGCGCGCACCGGTAATTGGCGGTTCGTCAATAAAAATTTGAATTTTTTTCTTATCCATAGTTGATCCAATTTCTGCAATCAGCATTGCTCAACTTAAAAAAATTGAACTTTCAAAATGAATGTTTACTAAGTGAGTTCACGGGAGCGCCTAACAACAAGATATTGTGCCTACGGCGACAAAGCATACAACGATATGCGTAGAAAAATCTAGTCAGGATTTCACGTCTTGCGAAATTTTTCCCGAAAATTTCCGATCCACTCCGCGACTTTTCGCGATGCGGATTTCCCTCCATAGCCATCATCGCGAAGTTGACGCCGGAGTGAAGCGAGCGCGAGACCGCATACCACACTCCATTCCGGACTTCTCACTTGATCAATCAAACCCGCGAATCGATCGTGATCCGGAAAACCGATTCGTGTTGGCGCGTCAAAAACTTGTTCGGCAATTTCCACCATTCCGCGCAAAGATGAAGAGCCTCCGGTTAGAACTGCGCCGCTCGAAACCGGTCCGCCGAATTTATTTACCTCTTCAGCAATATGTTGGAGCAGCTCGATTGCGCGCGGCTGCATAATGTCGCATAGAATTTCTTTTGATAGACCGCGCGTTTCGTTTCGTCCGACCGGATTTATTTCGAGAATTTCCTGGCGTTCATCGGGCGCCATAAGAAATCCTGCAACACATCCCGCGAGATGTTTTATTTTTTCCGCTTCAGGAATTGAAACTCGCAGTCCATGAGCGATGTCGCGAGTAAAATGCATTCCGCCGAAAGGAAAGATCGCCGTGTGTTGAACCGCGCCGCGCGAGAAGATGATAAGTCCCGTGATTTCCTCACCCATGTTGACGACGGCGCTTCCATATTCGCGGTCATCATCGGTTAAAACGCTCTCCGCCGCCGCCAGCGACTCAAGCATCATATTTTCGATATCGAGACCGGCATTGTGAACCGCCTTAACGATATTTTGACGTCCCGCGCTCGGACTTATTACTACGTGAACCCGGCTTTCGAGACGTGCGCCGGTCATCCCAATCGGCTCGACGATTCCGTCTTGACCATCAATGATGAATTCCTGTGGAAGCCGATCGACGATTTCCCATCCCGCCGGAAGTTGCATCGCGCTCGCAGAATCAATCGAACGCTCCACGTCTTCCGACGTAATTTCTCGTCCGACACCTGCAACCGCAACCACTCCGCTCTTATTTTCACCACGCAAATGTTCGCCCGAGAGGTTTATCGTTGCGGATTGAATTTCGAGACCGCTGGTTCGCTCCGCTTCTTCGACCGCTTTTTGAATCGCCTCAGCCACGGCGTCGGTAGTAGTTACGATTCCTCGTCGCAATCCGCGAGATGGCGATTGTCCAAAACCGACGATATTCATCAATCCTTTGTCGCTCGCCTCGCCCACGACGCAACGAACGCGACTCGTGCCGATATCGAGACCTACGGCATGTGAACGACGATTCATGTTTTTTTTTATTTCGATCAATGTCTTCGACAATTCCTAGTCACCGCCTTCGCGATATTGTGCGGAAACACTTGTTCCATGAGAGATGAGTCTCTCGATTTTTTGTCCCTTACCTTCAATCATCCGTAATGCTTTTTCGAGACGCTTCCCAAAGTCCTCGCGTCCGAGCATTATCTGCACAGTCATATCTGAGTCCAGGATAGAAACCTGCACATCCTGAATATCTGAAACATTGAGATCGGTAACGCGACCGGTAATTCCAAACTTTGCAAAGTCCTCGGTAATATTCTGAAACAACTTCACCCGCTGGGAGTTTTCTTTTTGTGCGCGCTCGGTTCGCGATTCATCCCAACCGCGCAAGAAAAGCGCCGGACGTTTTTCGTCTTTGGAGACTTTTCCCAAAACTCTCCCGTCTTCGTCCACCCAAAAATCGCCGCTCTGAACACTTACCGGCGCTCGCGGAATTCTCTCCTCCACCGTAATAACCAAACCATCCGGAAGTACGCGCGAAACTGCCGCATCTTTAACGTAAGAAAGTTTTTCGATCTCGACCCGAACTTCGTCTAAATCTGTATACCAGACGGTGTTTCGCCCGATCTTCGTGCGGACAATCCTTTCTAACTCTTCACGCGAAACCCGATTCAGACCATTGAAGCTAATCTTGTCAACATTAAAAAACGGCGAATACGTCGCTTTCCGATAACCGAAAACGGCAATCGCGCTTACGACCGCGATCATAAAAATGATGAGCAAACTCGGTAAATAAAGATTTCTTATTTTCAGCCAGCTGACAGCACCGTCAGTTGAACGGGAATTCGAGCTTTTACCACTTTTGAAATTTTTTCGGTTTCGTTTGGACATACGAGATTTTTCCGATACAGACGTTTGTTAATTCGCTGACTTCCTTTCCCCACCTTTCTCTTTTTCCTTGAGAAGCTCAATTACCTGATCAGAAACCCGAGTGATAGTTCCCGCACCCAAGGTAATCAGAAGATCGCCGGACTGGAGGAACTCCACAACTCGCTCCGCGGAGGTCTGGACATCGCCGAAATAAGTTGCATTCTTGTGTCCGTATTTTTTTATACGCTCAGTCAGATTTTCCGCAGTCACTCCCTCGATCGGACTTTCGCTCGCGGCGTAAATGTCCAATACAAAGAGAACATCTGCGTTATTGAAAGCGCGCGCGAAATCATCCATCAAGTCCGCGGTTCGCGTATAGCGATGTGGTTGAAAAATTACCACCGTCCGTTTTCCGCCAGAACCGTTTTTCGCCGCCGAAAGAGTAGCGAGGATTTCTGTCGGATGATGTCCATAGTCATCAACGATTGTAATTCCGGAAATCTCGCCTTTGTATTGAAAACGTCGATTGGCATTCTTGAATATCGCAAAAGCTTCAACGATTTTTCCGAAAGGAATATCGAGTTCGAGTGCGACCGTAGTGGCGGCAAGTGCATTATAGACATTGTGCTTGCCCGGAACCGTGAGATGAATCTCGCCTAAAACGTTCGCGCCTTTCCAGACGGTAAAAGAAGAGCCGAAATTTTCGTCGTAAACAATATCGTGACCGGAAACGTCTGCCTGCGCCGAAAGTCCGTAAGTTACTCGCCGACGTTTGATGTTGGGAATAATCGCCTGCACATTCGGATCATCCAAACACAAAACCGCGGCGCCATAAAAAGGAATCTTGTTTACAAAATCAGTGAAGCACTGCATCACATCCTCGATTCCCTTGTAAGAATCCATGTGTTCACGATCAATATTGGTTACCACGGCAATCGTTGGATACAACATCAGAAATGATCGGTCACTCTCATCAGCTTCCGTTACAAACCAATCGCTGCCTCCGAGACGGGCATTCGAACCGAGTGTATCAACGACGCCGCCGACAATCGTGGTCGGATCAAAACCGGCGTGACCCAAAATTGTCGCGACCATTGAAGTGGTTGACGTTTTTCCGTGAGAGCCGGCAACCGCAACCGAATAAGGACGCAGCGTCATCACTTCGGCTAGCATCTCTGCACGCGGAATTACCGGAATGTTCTGTTCTTTTGCCGCGACGACTTCAGGATTGTCTTCCTTTACCGCGGAGGAATAAACAACTACCTGCGCGTCCTTAATATTCTCCGCCGCGTGCCCTTCGAAAATTTTCGCGCCAAATAATTCAAGGCGCTCAGTATTCCGAGAGCGTTTTAAGTCAGAACCGGTTACCTGAAATTTGAGATTACAAAGTACTTCGGCAATGCCGGACATTCCTATTCCGCCAATTCCGATGAAGTGAACATTTTTTACGTGTCTGAACATTTTGGTCGAATCAAAACTGTTTGATCAATTTCTCGATTTCTTAGCCGCGAGGCGCTCAATGATATCTACCGTCAATTGCGCTGCATCTCTTCTCGCGAGTTTACGCGCCGCGTTTTCCATTTCGGAAATACGATCAGGATTTTCAATCAGCGACGCGATTTGGCGTGCCAACAACTCGCCGTTCAAGTCTTTTTGGAGAATCATCCGCGCTGCGCCCTCTGACGATAATGCTTCGGCGTTTTTTCTTTGATGATCGTCCGCGGCAGTCGGCAAAGGCACCATAATTGCCGCTTTTCCGGCGGCGGCGATTTCGGCGCACGTTGTAGCACCGGCGCGACAAATAACTAAATCCGCTCGCGCGAACTCCGAGACCATTTCAGAAATATAGGGACGAACTTCTGCATTCAACCAATCGCGTTGTCTATAACCTTGCTTGATATTTTCAAAATCAGGTTCGCCGGTCTGATGCGTGATGCGAAGTTTGCTTTGGAAAGATTTCAAATGGGGCAGCGCTTCGAGTACTGCATAGTTAATTGCACGCGCGCCTTGTGACCCGCCGAATACCAACAGCTGTACGCGCTCATTTTCGCGTTGTTTCTTTTCGATGTCAAAGAATTCTTTACGTACTGGATTCCCTGTCACGATACCTTTTCTTCCGAAAAATTTTTTAGCGACTTCAAATGTCAGCGCCGCTTGCGAAATGAATGGCGCGAGTCTCCGATTTGTAAATCCGGGAAGCGCGTTCGATTCAAGAACGAGCGTTGGAATTCTAAACATACTTGCCATGAGCACCACCGGACCCGAAACATAACCGCCCGCACCGACCACCACATCCGGTGAAAACTTCCTGATAATCGAACCCGCCGCGATAAAGC
>DAITAB010000280.1:0-2995 GCA_036824525.1 Pyrinomonadaceae bacterium | reverse complement strand
TGCTTCTTTTCACTAACTGCATCATCAAACCGCAAATCGCCGCCTTGAACTTATCCCACTTATTTCTATTACGGCAGATTCAAGCGCGTTAACGTAAACGTCCAAGGCTTTCGTGTTCACATTTTCATCATGAACATAAGTCTCCGGAGCTGTTTCCCCGCAAAATTCCGGGGATAATTTTTCCTCAGTGGATGCGTGAATTTTCGCACTCAGTTAGCTGGAAGAGAAAAAATGCTCGGTCCATACTGAGGCGCCAAAAATTTTTTAAAATTGTACAAAGCATTATTTAATAACAAATAAAAGAGTTGATTGAATTTGCAAAAAATCGTTGTCGCACGGTTATCAAAATCAACCTGAATTAGCTGCCTTGGCATAATTTTTGCGAGTTATTTCGTTAAAGTGCAAATGAATAGCACAGAAGATAATCGTAAGGAGGAAAAGAAAATGATTTCGATTCTAATCTGGATAATCCTTGGATTTTTGGCAGGGTCTATTGCAAAGATTATTTTGCCCGGCTCCGACGGCGGAGGTTTTATCTTAACCACAATTCTGGGAATTGTTGGTGCCGTAGTCGGCGGATTTATTGGAGGTATGCTTGGGTATGGCCCGGTCAGCTCCTTTGAAAATATTGGTAATTCGTTGCCAAGCTTTATTTTTTCGATCATCGGCGCGATCGTCGTTCTGGTAATTTATCGGTTTGCCGTCGGTAGAGGAATAAGACCATAGCCAAAAAGACTGAGCATCGCTAAAAGGATGAATCAAAGCAATGGCAAATGAGAAGCGCGGTTCGCAAATCTGTGAGCGGATCGACTTCTACACAAAAAGGGAGTAAGGACATGAGAAATTTAATTAAACAGAGTGTAATTCAATTTTTTGCAGCGACAATAGCGGTGCTTCTAACGGCAGCAGTTGTGCCTGCTCAGACAAATTCAAAACAATATAAGAACGAGATCGCCGCCGCGAAGAAAACCTCAAACGACGCAGTTGTAGTATTCAACCAAATTATGAAGATCTCGGATAAAGCGATACCAAAGGATCTGCTTGAACGGGCTGAGGCAGTCGCAATTTTTCCGGGTGTAATCAACGCTGCGTTTATTATCGGTGGACGAGCCGGCTTGGGGGTAATTTCTCGCCGGACACCGACCGGGTGGAGCGCACCGGCATTTTTCAAAATCGGAGGCGGAAGTTTCGGAGCGCAAATTGGCGGACGAAAAATTGACTACATAATGTTGGTAATGAACAAAAGCGGTCTCAAAGGACTGCTGGAAGATAAATTTGAACTCGGTGGTGAGGTGAGCGTGGTTGCCGGACCGGTCGGCCGATCAGCGAGCGCGACGACCAACCCGACACTGGACGCAGGAATACTTTCCTATTCCCGCGCGAAAGGTCTATTTGCCGGAGTTGCTCTCAAAGGTGCGGTAATTACCCCTGATAATGATAGGAATCGCGCTGTTTACCAGAAAACTTCCAATGAGATTCTAACAAAGAATTCAACGGAAGTAGTTGCGCCTTCATATACCAATATTGTTCCGCAAACATTGAATCGGTATTCAAGCCGTAGAGGAACCAGTGTGAGCCCATGAAATCACTACAGAATACATAAGTTCTTTAGGTAAATACTTCCGGTGCAGAATTGGCAAAAGAAAACGGATCATCGCGTAAAATAATGCCGCCATAAGTGCGTTACCGCACAGACTTGTACACCCTCCGATTCTACACTCGCATTATTCGTAAAAAGAGAGAAGGCACACAAGCCACTACTATTTACCTATCATTTGGGAGGAAAAGTATCGTGAGACAAAGATCTAAAAAATTTAATAATTTTGCATTTATTGCAATGGCTCTATTGCTAAGCGTCAGCGCGTTTGCGCAGGTACGAGACTATAGAGTTAGCGACCGACAGGTTCAAAATCTGGTGAATCGAATTGAAAGCAAAACCAATGCGTTTCAACGAAAGATTCAAAACACATTTAACAATAATCAACGAGATGGAACATACCGCGAAGATCAGATCAGTTCGTATGTTTCCAATTTCGAGGAAGCTACAAACACGCTGAAAAACAATTTTTCCAACCGCCGCTCGACGGCCGCGGATGTGCAGCAAGTATTAAATCGCGCTGTCTATATCAATAATTCGATGCGCGATAGCCGGGTTAATAGAGGAACTCAAAATCAATGGAACGCGATCCGCAACGACCTGAACACGCTGGCAAATTTTTACGGCGTAAGCTGGAACTGGAGCAATGCGCCGAATACGCCTGTTTCGGACCGGGCGTACTATGTCACGGACGATCAACTCAAAAGCCTTTTGGTGAGAATTGAACAACGAAGTGACATTTTTCAACGCGACTTGAATACTTGGCTTGATCGCGGCAGACGTAACGGCACCAGATCAGAGGACAATATCAATGATTACACTTCTGATTTTGAAAGAGCCACTAACAGTTTGCGTCAGAATTTTGATGAGCGCGATTCGGTTTCAGGTGATGTTGAACAAGTCTTAAGAACCGGGGCTCTGATTGATAGATTTGTCACCAACAACAGAATGTCGTCTTCGCTCGAGAGTCAATGGAGATTACTTCGCGGCGATCTGGATACGCTGGCAAGCTATTACCGAGTTGGCTGGAACTGGAGCAATCCAACTTATCCAAATTATCCGAATTATCCGAATTATCCGAACTCCGGATTTGATTCCCGCTTGACCGGAACCTATCGCCTAAACGTTAACGGCAGCGATAATGTATCGGCAACTATTGACAGTGTGATTACAAACGCCAGTTTCACGGACGATCAGCGCGAACGGACAAAACGGAATCTTGAACGCAGATTAGTTTCACCCGAGATCATCATAATCGAGAAACGCGGACAAGAAATTACACTCGCCTCGTCTAATTCGCTACGTGTTTCATTTAGTGCCGACGGCACAACTCGTTCTGAAACTTCACCTAATGGACGAACGATAAATGTCCGGGCTACCTCAACCAATAGCGATCTA
>DAITAB010000279.1:2733-2998 GCA_036824525.1 Pyrinomonadaceae bacterium | reverse complement strand
GACTGGAACAAGAATTCCGGGGGCAATTCCGATTGCGGCGAACCGGTTTTCGCCGCGGCGGATGGCGTGATCACATACGCCGAAGACGCAGGCGAAGGTTGGGGGAAACGTAGTAATAATCGAACACGTTTTGAGCGACGGCAAAAAAGTTCAAACGCTCTACGGTCACCTTCGCGAAATTTCAAAAACTTCCGGCGCGGTGAAGCGACGCGAAAAAATCGGCGAGGTCGGAAACGCGAACGGAAAATATCTTTGTCATTTACAT
>DAITAB010000279.1:0-2723 GCA_036824525.1 Pyrinomonadaceae bacterium | reverse complement strand
CGAGATTCGCGATGAGAGTTGTTGGATGTGGAATTCTGTTTTCGTAGGCTACAGTCCGATCCGAAACGGCTGGCTCGATCCTTCAAACTTCATTGATGCGCATCGCAACGATTAACATTCCGCGAGAAATCCGCTTCGTGATTATCCGCGGCTAAACCTTTTCTACTTCCACAAAAAATCTTTCGAGCTTATGCAAGTTCAGTTTTCCTTCAGTTCGCACGCCCGAACAAAGATCCAATCCAAAAGGCTGAACGCTTTCGATTGCTTCGCGAACATTTTCCGGTTTCAATCCGCCCGCCAGAAAAACCGGCTTTTCGATACTTTCAACAATTTTTCGGCTCAAACGCCAATCGTGCGTCTTGCCTGTTCCGCCAAGCTCTTTGATTTCTAAATTTGGATTTCCCGAATCGAGCAAAATCGCGTCAACTGATTCGGAAATTTCAATTGCTTCCTCAACAGATTTTTCATCCGTAACATGAATCACCTGCACTAGCTTTACATTGGGCAACGCTTCGCGAATTTCCGCATAAGCGCGATTCTGAAGTTCATCGACGATTTGAATCGTCGTCGTCTGAACTTTTTTGTGATGCTCGATGATCGCGCGTGAATTCGTTTGGCTTGTTAACAAAAAAGTTGCAATCGGCGGTGGAACTGACAGCGCGATTTCGTAAATGAGCTCATCGGAAATCGGTCCCGGACCGGAAGGCATTTCGCCGACGAGCCCAAGTGCAGCCGCGCCAAAACTTATTGCATCGCGCGCTTCTTGCTTCGATGAGATGCAACAGATTTTTACGCGTGGTTTCATACTAAGTCAGAACCACCTGCGGTAGCGGGTGGTTTAAGTTCAAAAACTCAAAACGAAGAGTCAACAAGTGCTCTTAACTAATCGAAATCCGGCAAATCTTCGCCCTGGCCGTTAATCACGTAGTCAGTTGCCAAAGCGATACTCCGTTCGTTCCAAAGGCTTCGCTTGCTACCTTTATCCGCCCAAGGGCTTGTTTGATTGCGCCAACAAAGTTTCTTTCGCATTTCTCGTGTCGCGTTTGCTTTGAAAGCATTCAGCGCGATTTCAGGTTTCTTCGCTCCAATAGCCACAACAGAATGAACGTGATTGGTTCTCGCATTCAATGCGTAGATTATCCAATTTCGTATCTGACACGTCACGCGAATCGCATCTTCGACGACTTTTCTTTGCGTGGCATTAAGCGTAACGATTTCTCTTTTCAATCTTTGAGTGTTTGTTTCAATCCAACTTTTATTCGCTGATAGTCGCGGCGTATTAAACTGATTTCGAAAACGATTGACGGAGCCACGCTCATCTCCGTGAAGCCAAGTTCCATAGCAACGAAAGGTGATCAAATATGCCAACGGAATGTCCGTGTCGTTCCACATTTTTGTGTTTTTACGTTGATGACGTCAGTTATCAGTCATCAACCGCCCGCTACCGCAGGCGGTTCTGACAAATTTCATCCATCACATCCGTGAACTCGTAAAATCCTTTGCAACCTTTTATCCAACGCGCGGCGACCAATGCGCCCGACGCGAATCCTTCGCGATTTCGCGCGGTGTGTTCGAGCAAAATCTGATCGGCTTTTCCGTCAAACCCGACGCGATGAGTGCCGGGAATGTTTCCCGCACGCGTCGCCGAAATCGAAAAATCTTTATTGATATTGCGCGCGAGAATTTCCTTGAGCTTTAAAGCAGTTCCGCTCGGCGCGTCTTTCTTGCGCGAGTGGTGTTGCTCTTCGATAAAGACTTCGTAGTCTTCAAACTTCGAAAAAAGCTCCGAGGCAAATTCCGCTACGCGATAAAACAAATTTACCCCGACGGAAAAATTCGCGCCGAAAACAAACGCTCCATTTTTTTCGCGCACTAGCTTTTCGATCTCGGTGTATTGTGCGTTCCAACCGGTCGTACCTTCAACGAGGGCAACTCCGGCGATCATGCACGCCTCAACATTCCGCTTCACCGCATCCGCTGACGAAAAATCAATCGCGACTTCCGCGCCGCGGAGCTTCTTAGCGACTTCTTCCGCGGAAGAACTTGCGTCAGCCTCGTCAATGACTAAAACGATTTCGTCGCCGGCTTCTTTCGCAAGTTGCTCGATAAGCCTTCCCATTTTTCCGTAACCGATTAAAGCGATTTTCATAAACTTTGTTTTCACCACAGAGACACAGAAATCACAGAGATTTCCGTTTTAACTTTGTGTGCTCTGCGATTCAGTGTTGAGCACGCGCTTCACCAAATCTTCGTAAAGCCCTACCGCTTCTTCCAAATCCTTCTTCAACACAAATTCATCTTTAGTATGCGCGACGAGAATTGAACCCGGACCGAGCAACAAGGGCTTTCCCCAATTTGTGAGATACGGAATGTCGGTCGTAAATCGAACAACCTTCTTTTTGAATCCATCTACTTCCAGCATTCTCACCGGTTCGCTGCAGGATAAAATTTCGATTTCGCCGCGTTCTTTAATTATACTCCGCAGCGCCGCCTCGATTGGCGCGCGTTTTGTCGTCAGCCGGATCGCAATTCCCGCTTCCGCAACCGGCGGAATTACGTTGAGCGCAACTCCGCCTTCGATCATTCCAATGTTCACGGTCGTCTCGCCAAAAAATTCGTCGCCGGGAAATTTTGTGTTTCGGATGTCGTTAAGAATGTCGAGTAATTTCTCGATCGCGGATTCGCCTTCTTCCGGATAAGCGGAGTGAGCAGCTTTTCCGGCG
>DAITAB010000085.1:0-9952 GCA_036824525.1 Pyrinomonadaceae bacterium | reverse complement strand
CGGCGCCGGAAACCTGCAAAACGAAAAGACCTTCGCCACCCATCCAGGATTTAAGCCCGCCGAATTTAGTTTCGACTTTGAGACTGGTATCGCCGGCGAGATACGAACTAGCTTGAACGCTAAACACTTGATCCTTCATTTCGATTCCAACAATATCGCCCGGAGTTCCCGGCGCAAGCGTTACTTCGCCCGCGGTTCCTCGTGCCGTAAAAGTTGAAACGAACGCGGATTCGCCTCCGACAGCGCGCTTCAATGCACCGAAAAGTCCGCCCTTGAGTTGCGACTGAAGCTCAATATTCGCAGACATCGAAACCATCGCGCCCGCTTCCGCTGAAATCGATTGCTCCGGCTGGAGTTTAACAACTGCGAGCGCGAACGAACCCGGATGTTGGACTTCCCATGTGTAGCCGCGCCGTTGTCCGCGTCCATCCTGATCGAAGTGAAATGCACCTTCGCTAAAAGAATCGACCGGCGCTTGGGAAATTGTCGTTCCACACGAGCCACAGAATTTCGCATCCGGTAATAGCGACGAGTTACAATTTGGACAGTTCATAATTTATTTTAATTACTTAGCGTTCGCGCGAATCAGTTCGCAGGCGGTTTCGGCGTCGTGGGCAAAGTGCAGAAGCGATACATCCGCATCGCTTACCACAAGATGCTTCTGCCAGGCATCGACAACAGGTCGCCAACAATTCCCGAGTAAAACAAGCGGACGATAATCGATTACGCGCGTTGAAAGTTTGTTCCAAACCAGCGAAACTTCGGTAACTGTTCCCATTCCGCCGCGCAGGGCGACGAAACCGACCGAGCGATCGATGAGATTCTGCAATCTCTCGTAAAAATGCACGGTCGCAACTTTGTCTGTGAGAAACCGGTTCGGCTCCGCTTTGAATTGATTCATTACGATACCGAGCACACGCCCGCCGTGTTCATGTGCGCCACGCGAAGCCGCTTCCATCACTCCGAGATAACCGCCCGTGCAAATTGTGTAACCCGCTTTAGCAAGACTCGCGCCGAGCGCAAGCGCTTCGCGGTACTCATCCGAATCATGCGAACACTTCGATCCGCCAAAGATAGTGACAATTTTTTCACCAGTCATAAAGAAATCTATTTTCGCAGGAAATTGCTTGTGAACAAAGCGGGCGCGAATTCGCGTCGCGCAAATTCAATCAACGTCGAAGTATCTGATTTGCCAATTTCATCGATCCGTCGTTCGATGCCGGAGTTAGTCCGAGGATTCTACACATCACATTGTAAACCTCGATGTTTTGAAACGGTTCAACCACGCGTTGTTTTCGAAAAGCATTTCCGTGGGCAAGGAAAATCGCGCGCATCGAAGCGAGTTCATTGTCGTAGCCATGAGCGCCGCGCATCTTCGTCATGTCGTTGCGTTTCTTATAGTCTTCAAACCTTTTAGATGTCGTTAGCATCCAGCCTTCATCGGGCGAGCAAACGATCGGCGCGATGCGCTCGCTGTCTCGATAATGAAAACGTTCGGGAATGTCTGCCTTTCGCCAGCATTTCGCGTGTTCGATCGGTTTTGCATTCAACGCACGGTTCCATTCTCCATCGCTTCCTGCTTTGGGAAATATCCCGACGATCTCTCCCGACCATGTCGTTTGTTCTGCCAAATCGAAGTTGAAATATTTATCGAGCAGCACAGCGTTGTTAGGATTCGCGGTCGCCATTCCGTGATCGGAGACGACGATCAAATTCACCTTCTTAGAAACCTTCCGCTTCTTCAAGCCTTCATAAAGGCGAGCGATTGCCGCATCAACTCTTTGCACCGCCGTTTTCACCTCGGGCGACTCCGGCGAGAAATCGTGTCCGGCGTCGTCTGTATCCGAAAAATACATCGTGATCATCGTTGGGCGTTTTTCTTTCGGAAGATCGAGCCATGAAAGAACCGCGTCCACGCGCTGCTCATTCGGCAATTTGTGTTCGTATGTTTTCCAAAACGTAGGACGAATTCCCTGTATCTCCGCTTCGCTTCCGACCCAAAAAAACGACGCGGCGATTTGTCCTTGCTTTTGCGCGGTCACCCAAATCGGCTCGCCGAGCCACCAACGCGAATTCTCAATCTCCTCGCGTTTGTTGATCGCGAAAGTTGCGTTGAGAGATTTGTCGTAGATCGTGTTTTCAACGATGCCATTATGCGCGGGATAAAGACCGGTCACAATCGTGTAGTGATTCGGAAAAGTTTTCGAAGGAAACGATGGAGTCATCCACTTCGCGCGCACGCCTTTTCGCGCGAGCAGATTCAAGGTCTTCGGCTGATATTTTTCGAGATAGTCGTAACGAAATCCATCGAGTGAAATGAGAATCACCGTCGGCTTTAGGTCTTCGATCGGCTTCTGCGAATGAATTTCAACGAAACTGAAAAGCAATAAAAGAAGTGCACCACAGAGACACAGAGACGCCGAGAAAAACGATGCACGAGCTCCGAAAAGCGGGAGTTCCGGATCGAAATTGAAGAAACGCGTCACTTTAGATGATGTTGAATGCTTTCTTGAGCGGCTGTTATCCATACCTTTGTATTCAATTCTCCGTGATCTCTGTGTCTCTGTGGTGCAAATTTCTTAAGGCTTCAATCTATATAACATTCTCGGAAACGGAATCGCTTCGCGGATGTGTTCGATGCCGCACATCCATGCGGTGCATCTTTCGATTCCCATTCCGAAACCGGCGTGCGGCTGAGTTCCGTACCTGCGCAAGTCCAAATACCAATCAAACGCATCTTTCGGAAGTCCGTGTGCAACGATTTGTTTTTCGAGAAATTCCAAATTCATCGCGCGTTCGCCGCCGCCGATGATTTCGCCGTAACCTTCCGGCGCGAGCAAATCAACTCCGAGCGCGAGTTCCGGTCGCGCGGCGTCTTGCTCAAAATAAAATCCTTTTATCGCCGCCGGAAAACGATGTACGAAAATCGGCGCATTGAATTGACTCGATAAATAAGTTTCATCCGGCGCACCGAAATCTCCGCCCCATTCGAACTTGTTTTCAAGCTCGCCTTTTGCGTGTCCTTCCTGGAGAAGTTTTACTGCATCGTCGTAATGCACGCGCGGAAAAGGTTTCTTGATCGCTTCGAGTTTCGCTGTGTCGCGCTCGAGAGTTTTCAAATCATCCGCGCGATCATTCAAAACTCTTTCCACGATAAACGAAATCATATTTTCGCCGAGCGACATTACATCGTCTAAATTTGCGTAAGCCATTTCCGGTTCGACCATCCAGAATTCCGTGAGGTGTCGGCGCGTTTTGGATTTCTCCGCGCGAAAAGTCGGACCGAATGCGTAGGACTTTCCAAATGCCGCGGCGGTCGCTTCATTGTAAAGCTGACCGCTCTGCGTCAGATAAGCTTTCGCGTCGCCGAAATAATCAACTTCAAAAAGCGTGGTCGTGCCTTCGCAGGCGGCAGGCGTGAAAATCGGCGTGTCTGCGAGAATGAAACCCTGCGAATCAAAAAAATCGCGACAAGCTTTTATGACGGTGTGACGCACACGCAAAACCGCGTGCTGCCTTTTCGAACGAATCCAAAGATGACGATGATCCATAAGGAACTCGGTTCCGTGTTCCTTCGGGGTGATCGGATAATCGTGCGCATTCTGAATTATGTCTAGACCGGTTACATCAACTTCTACGCCGATCGGCGACCGCGCATCTTCTTTTACGTTGCCCCGAATGATAATTGAGGATTCCTGTCCGAGCGATTTCGCTTGGTCGAAAAGCGCTTCGTCGTTTCCTTTGAAAACAACGCATTGCACGATTCCCGTGCCATCGCGCAACTGAAGAAACACGAGCTTGCCGCTCGAACGCGAATTGTAAAGCCAGCCTTTGAGAGTGACTTCCTCGCCGATGTGATTCTTGAGGTCGGTTATGTAGTGTTGATTCATAAATGGCGAAAAATCCCGAGACTAACCGCAAAAACGAAAGTGTAAACGAAATCGCACTATGAACAAAACACAGTGTTTGACTTCGAATTCCGCGCGAAGCAAACTTACCTTCAATGGAAAAGAAGAAAAAGAAAATAAATTACTCCGGCGCATGGCAGGAAGCGAGAATTCTTATCTGGAACTATCGCTGGCGGCTGGTTATCGGTTCGCTGCTGATGCTGATCAGCCGCGCCGCCGGAATGGTATTGCCTGCTTCGACGAAATATCTCGTTGACGATGTTTTCGGAAAACAGAATTACGGTTTACTGAAATGGATTGCACTCGCGGTCGGAATTTCAACGATCATTCAAGCCGCAACGAGTTTCACGCTTTCTCAGGTTCTCGGTGTTGCGGCGCAGCGCGCAATCACGGAAATGCGTAAGCGCATACAGGCGCACATAGAGCGTCTTCCAATTTCCTATTTTGATTCAACACAAACCGGTCAGTTGATTTCCCGCATTATGAACGATGCGGAGGGAATTCGAAATCTCGTCGGAACCGGCTTGGGGCAAATCACCGGCGGCGTGCTTACGGCGCTTGTCTCCGTGTGCGTGCTTTTTTATTTGAATTGGCAAATTACCTTGATAACGATCGGAGTATTGGCGGTTTTCGGCGGAGTCTTGAGTTACGCTTTTGGAAAATTGCGTCCGCTGTTTCGTGCGCGCGGTGAAATTCAGGCGGAAGTTACCGGTCGGCTCAATGAAGGCTTGGGCGGCATTCGAATCGTAAAAGCATACACCGCGGAAAAACGCGAGGATCTTTCGTTTGCACGCGGAGCGCACAAACTCTTCCGCAACATCGCAAAGTCTATGACCGGAGTTTCGGCGATAGGCGCTTTCGCGTCGCTTATCATCGGCGCGGTCGCAGTAATAATGATTTACTTCGGCGGAAACGCGGTGATCGCGAATTCCCTTGCGCCTCAAACGGGAATGTCGGCGGGCGATTTCGTTATGTATATCGCGTTTACTTTGAATCTGGTGTTTCCGATCGTTGAGCTCGCTTCCATCGGTACGCAAATAACCGAAGCATTCGCCGGACTCGATCGCATACGCGAAGTCTTCGCAATGAGAACGGAAGACGATGCGGACGCGGCAAAAATTTCATTGCCGAAAGTTACCGGCGCCATCGATTTCGAAAATGTGTTTTTTGAATACGACGAGAATGTTCCCGTATTGAAAGGAGTTTCGTTTCACACACCCGCGGGCGCGACAACTGCGCTTGTCGGTTCAAGCGGCTCGGGAAAATCCACGATTTTGAGCCTTGTATTGAATTTTATTCAGCCGAATCGTGGAGTGATTAAGGTTGACGGAAAGGATTTGCAGTCCGTGAAACTGCGCGATTATCGGCAACATCTCGGCGTCGTTTTGCAGGACAATTTTCTTTTCGATGGAACGATTCTCGATAACATTCGATTTTCGAATCCACACGCGAGCTTTGAGGAAATTAAAGAAGTTTGTGTGATCGCAAACGCTGATGAGTTCATAGAGAAATTTCCGGATCAATATAAAACAGTCGTCGGCGAACGCGGTGTGAAGCTTTCCGGCGGTCAGCGACAGCGAATCGCAATCGCGCGCGCGCTGCTCGCGAATCCGCGTATCCTGATTCTGGATGAAGCAACTTCATCTTTGGATTCTGAGAGCGAGGCGTTGATCCAGGAAGGTCTGCGCCGGCTTCGCGCCGGTCGCACAACTTTCGTTATCGCGCACAGACTTTCAACAATTCGCAGCGCGGACCAGATTCTCGTGGTGGAATCGGGAGAGATCGTCGAACGCGGAAATCATGAGCAACTTATCTCGATGGACGGGCGTTACAAGCAGCTTTACGATAAGCAATATCTTTTTGAGCAGAATTTGTTCATTAATCCGGGCGAAGATTTAGGAGTAAATGAGAAGAAGGAGGTTGTTAGAAAGAGTTCATAGCGCGATCACATCGCTTCGGTCAAAGAAAATCTAAATCTCCTCTTCGACCGTTCGACGTAGCGCGGGATATTTTCCGAGATTCTCCAGGGCACGCAATCCAATCCCAAACATCGGTTTTATGTATTGAATGTAATTTGATTTCCCGCGATTCGCTGCTTGATTTGAAAAAGTGCCGATTGCTTTCAGGCAGCGTTGGATCGTTTGAAGACGGAATTCATCGGCGAATTCGCTTTCATCGATAGCAGGTAAACCAATTCGTTCGCGTTCAGACAAAAAGAGTCTGCGCTTTTCAGCAAGCCATTCGGGCGAAGGCAATTCCGTAACGCGATCAAGCAAAAGAGAAACAAGATCATAAGAAGCAGAACCGATTCGCGCGTCCTGATGGTCAATAATCTTCAATTCGCCATCGATTCCGATCATAAGATTCGCTGCATGAAAATCCCTGTGACACAAAACTGAAGCACGCGATTCCAGCTCGCGGGAAAGCTCCATGAATTCCAAGTCGAGCGCGCGAGAAATTTCACTTTCGAGTTCACGTTTCATCAAGCTACCGAAATAATGTGTTTTGAAGAACTGCAATTCCCAGTTCAGTTTTTCGACGTCGAATTTCAAGCGCGATGCGATTGAATTTTCGTCAAAGGCGATTTCCGTAGCGGCTTGAATTCGCGGAATGAGTTTTATCGCATCGTCGATGAGGCGTTCGCGCTCGCTGTCGTCGGATTGATTTAAAGCATCTCGCAAAATCCGGTCGCCAAAATCCTGGTGCAGAATTATTCCTTGGGAGTCATCGGCCAGTTCGATTTCTGATACCGGCAGTTTCCCTTCCAGGAAAACATTCGTTACATCGAGGCACGACCTAAGCTGCTCGATTCCGAAATCCGTTTTAGGATAAACGCAGGCGATGTGTGTTTCTTCATCGAGCAAAACGCGGAAATACTCGCGAGTGGAAGCATCGGGTGTGAGTTCCTGCAGCGAGAATGCGAATCCCGGAAACCTCTCCGAAAGAAATTCGCGAAGACGTTTCTCAGCTGACGATGATTCCGTAGAAGTCATTTGAGTCTTTACGATGCGGTACCGATTTCGCCGAGCGACACAACGTAGTTTTCACCGACGTGCATTCCATGAAGCGCTTTTTCCGGAATTTCCGCATGAGCAAGCATATCAGCGCGGACAATTGCCACATTCTCAAAACGTGAACCATCAGGAATTCTCACGCCATCGCCGATGATCGCGCGATTTATCACCGCATCGGCGCCGATTTCGATGTCGTCCCAAAGAATCGAATTTGAAATTTTCGCAGCGGGAGAAACTGAACATCGTTCGCCTTTGAAGACGTTTGCATCCTTCATCATCGCGAGCGAAATATCGAGGTAACGCGGAATCGTTGAGAGCTCGCTCCAATTTCCTTTAGTGATATGCGCAATGATTTTTTCGCCGCGCTCAATAGCCGGACGATAAAACGTAGGAACAATGTCTGAGTAAACACCTCGCGGTATGTATTCGAAAACACGCGATTCAAGAATGTGAATTCCCGTAAACATCAGCGGTTTGTCGTATTGCGATTTCGGGTTCTTTATGGGAAAACCGCTGGCAAAGCCTTTCACCTCGTTGTTCTGAACTATGACTTCCGTAAATTTTTCGAAACTGGAATTTTCTTTCAAAATCATGGTGGCGAGCGCGCCGGTTTCGCGATGAGTTTTTAGTGCTGCCGAAATATCTATATCGGTAATTATTTTTCCGTTAACCACGAGAAATGTTCCGCCATCAAGAAATGTGCGGGCATTATCCAATGCGCCGGCGGTGCCAAGTATTTTTGGTGATTCAATTGTGTAATTGATGTTTACACCGAATCTTTCACCATTGCCGAGCGCGAGTTTAACGGATTCGGGTTGATGATGGAGGTTTACGACGATATCTCGAAAACCATAGTGCGAGAGATATTCTGCAACATATCCAACCAGTGGCTTACCGAGAAATGGAATCGCCGGTTTGGTTCGATCAATGGTCAAAGGAAAAAGCCTCGTCCCAAATCCGGCGGCTAAAATCATTGCATTCATAAGTCAGTCTTTCGCGGCGCATAAGATCGCGGAAGATAAAAAGTTACTTTGTTAGGGAATCCTTTGCAAACAATCGCAACCCGAGCGCAAATAAGAGTCTGCAACCAGGGTTTAGATTCAGTATCCGAATCTCTGCTACGAATTAGATTTGGGTGAAAAAAAACGAGACCGGAAAGCGCTTCCGATCTCGTAAAGAAAACCGTATAAGAAAAGCGTGCGATTAATGCACGTACCAATTGGTCGCGGGATAATCGCCCTGCATTCCCCATTCGCTAACTCTCACGGGTCCGTTCGATTGGCGAATCCAGAAGAAGTTTTGAGTAGGATCCGCATTTGCGCGCCAGATAGCGATGTCTTGTTTGCCATCGCCATCATAATCGCCGGGTGCGCGAACATCGCCGCTAAGACCGAAGCGAATTGGCACGGCTCCGGTGCCTCCGCCATCGCGCTCCAGAATGTAGAAAGACATTCCGGTAACCGAATTAATTATCTCAACGCGCGAAACGCAAAAGTCTGATTTCCCGTCGCCATCATAGTCGCCCGGGACAATCACGTCGGAAGATCTGCCCCAGTCGATGAACTCATAAGATAGTCCGTTCGATTTCAGCAACAGAAATTGTGCAGCGCCGGGCGAAACCGGGTTATCGCGCTGAATACAAAAATCATATTTTCCGTCGCCATCGAAGTCGCCGGGATTTGCGTAGTAGTCTCCTGAAGTTCCAAAGCCCCAAGGAACATATGTTACGTTTCCCGAAGGGTTAAGATTGCTTCCGCGAAAGAAGAAATAACATTGTCCGGCTGTGTTGGGGCAACGAAAGACGGCCGGATCGGCTTTGTTATCGCCGTCATAATCACCGACGATATAAGGATCGTCGCCGGTTTGTCCGAACTGATCGATGCGCACCGTATTGTTTGAGCTTTGGAGGATATAGAATGCCGCAACGGTGGGTGAGCCGCCGCGCCAAACCGCAAGATCATCTTTTCCATCGCCATCGAAATCTTCGGGTGTGAGGAAATCACTGGCAGCATCACCGAATCGAGCAAATCCAGCAGGCGAATTTCCGCTCGGAAGGGTATACCAATAAACCGGCGGAGCAAGCGCACTGAGATCCGATGCGGATTTTTCCCAAAGTAACCGGCGTTCGCGAAATGATCCGGCTGAAAGTCCGGGCAGAAAACCGTTGATCGCTTCCGGTTTTTCCGAAAGCGGATTCGCGGTTGGTCGAGCGACGACCAGATCAGTCTTTCCGTCGCCATCCATATCCAAATTCGCGTCACCTACCGCGGGAGGCGCATTTGTAGTGATAATGATCGACCAACCACTTGCGATAGAGCCTGCGTCTGTTTCACAGCAATCAATTGCATAAAGTTTCCAGGTACCGTTTGGCGAGATTCCACCGAAAACACCATTGAGAGTGGACGTTCCCGCGGGTGCCGATTGCGGACATTCACCCGCCGGCTGACAATCCACCGGCGGAGCCGGAGAACCTGATAACGGAAAAAATTCGTCATCACCGACGCTCGAAGGGCGAAATGTTCCGGCAACTAAAGGACCCGCGTTCGGAATTCCCGCAGTAGCCTGATCATCAAATGTGTAGGAAACGTTGGTTACAGCAGTTCCACCGCCAACATCGGATTGGATTACTAAAACTTGATTACTAGGCGATACCAAGAGGAGCGCCACATCGTCGGGAAATGCATGCGTCAACCCGTTGATTCGAACATTCACATCAATCACGGTTCCGTTTTGACCGCTTACGTTTATCGCCGAAGGATAAGGATTCCCAACACCGGGTCCGGTCGGAGTTCCATCGGCTATCGTGATCGGTGCGGCATTTGTAAAGGTTACCTGTGCCTCCGACAAAACCGAAGAGATGAAAATAAGGAATGAGATTGAGATTGCGGTCACTGTGATGCGTAAAAATGTCTTCATAATTGTCCTACTCGATTTTTATGATTAAGTATGTCGAAAATTTGATTTTTAAAATGCAGCTTCGTTGGGGCTCTTACAGAAGTTAACGAAAGAGATATTTCATTTCCAATACGA
>DAITAB010000084.1:0-9972 GCA_036824525.1 Pyrinomonadaceae bacterium | reverse complement strand
TTCGTAAAGCGGAATTCCGTTTTTGATTTGCTCTTCCACTGCGGCGAGGACCTCGCGAAGCGTGGAAGACTGCGAACGCGTTTTCAGAAGTTCGATCGACTGAAGCACAGGAATGCCCGCGCGTAACAGCGACGAAAATTGTTGATTAAATAAAAGAAAATGACCTTGTTTTATGCGCGGTGCATTGGTTGATGAACCGGTCAATGAAAACGGAAATCCGCTCTCTTTGCTCGATATCGCAAAGACCCGATAACCTTCCTGTTCAAATCGACTTCTAGCATCTTCGGCGCCTTGTGCTTCCACCAGACGGGTAATCACTTCCCCCGAAGCTGTTCCAAGTCGACAAACAAATTCAGCCATAAAATCACTCGGTAAAAACGATTCTCGCCACCAAACTCACATCAAAGGTTTTTAATTGGGAATGCTTTCCCACGGAATTTCGCCGCGAGTATAACACGACTCAGACGCCATTTTGTTGCGAATAGTGCCATCAACCGCGACGCACTTTTTCTTTTAAACCCGTGTTGCCGAACAACCAATGTCTCCCGTGGGACATCGCAATAAGAACTCTTGCTTGTTTGGGAAAGGTCGCCTAGAATTGACTTTAATGAAAAAGCGCAATCGCCCGTCGCCATGGGGCTTCGGATTCCGGATTTACATCGGTTTCGTCGCGTTCGCTCTCGCAACGCTTTCACTCTCGCTTGTTTCGAATATTTCTGCTCAAGTTCCGAAGGCGTCAACGCGCGGAGACGACGATGAAAAACCAATCGCCGTTTACACAGATTTGGTTTCCTTGACGCTCACTGTTCAAGATCAATACGGTAGATATGTTTCAGGGCTCAAGAAAGAAGCCTTCTCTATTTCTGACAATGGCGAAGCTCAGGACATCACTTTTTTTAGCGATGCGGATGCGCCGATTTCCGTGGGAATTATCTTCGATGTATCCGGCTCGATGAGTGGCGAAAAAATTATCAAAGCCCGCAAAGCACTCGAGCGCTTTATTAACACGAGTCATCCATCAGACGAATATTTTCTCATCGCCTTTAACACTCGCGCCCAACTTCTGCTTGATCGTACGCGAAACGGCGAAGCCGTTCTCGAAAAGCTCACACTCGTTCAACCGAAAGCCAATACCGCGCTCTACGATGCCTGTTATTTGGGAACCGAACGCGTAACACGCGGCAGTCACCAAAAACGAGCCTTGTTAATAATCAGTGACGGTCAGGACAACAGCTCGCGTTATAACTTCCGGGAAGTTCGTCGATTGCTGAAAGAGTCGGACGTGAATGTTTATGCTGTCGGAATACTCGATCGAGGCGATTCAGGAAGTTCAAATGGATTGCAAGGGCAAGCTTTCTTGGACGAATTAGCCGGAGTCACCGGCGGTCAATCGTTCTATCCCGAAACCGGCGCCGAAATGGACGAGATCTTCGAGAGAATTGCGCTCGAGCTTCGGCATCAATATTCCATTGGATACACTCCGAAGGATTTTGCCGCAGACGGAAAATGGCGCAAGGTAAAAGTTAAGGTCAAACCTCCGCGCGGATTGCCGCGTCTAACCGTTCGAAGTCGCGAAGGTTATTTTGCGACGCCGAATACGCCGTAACGATAATCGGCGATTCTTTTTATTTTATTCCAATGAAAAAAAGTTCAAGACTTTCGATTTTGTTTTTTGCAGGGCTGATGTCTTTTCTGTTTCTTTCGTTTTCCGTATTTCGCAATGCGAGCGCTCAACAATCCTCCATCAACGCGAAACCGAGCCCGACTCCACAGCCGTCCGGTTCAGCGGCTCGACCGACGGTAACTCCAACGCCCAAGGCAGAAGCAACGCCACAGGAAGATGATGAGGTCATCCGAATCGATACTGATCTGGTAAATCTTTCCATTCGCGTCGTGGATCGAATGAATCGTCCGATCAACAATCTCACAAAAAACGATTTCAAAATTTACGAAAACAATGTTCTCCAGACGGTAGATTCATTGACGACGTCGGAAGTTCCGACAAACTACGCCATAGTAATCGATAATTCCGGTTCCCTTCGAAGTCAGTTGGAAAAAGTAATCGATGCAAGCAAGGTCATCATCGCAACCAATAAGCCGGACGATGAAACTGCGGTGATTCGTTTCATCAGCTCCGACAAAATTGAGGTAACCCAAGACTTCACAAACAAAAAAGATGAGCTTGAGGAAGCACTTGATAATCTTTTCGTCGAAGCCGGTCAGACTGCGATCATCGATGCGGTTTATTTGGCGGCAGAACGCGTTGACCAATATGAAAAGGCTCGGAATTCAACCGAGAGAAAACGCCGTGCGCTGATTCTTGTATCGGATGGTGAAGACCGTAGCAGTTATTACAACGAACAGCAGCTATTTAATTTGTTACGCGAGACGGAAGTTCAGATCTATGCGGTTGGATTCACGTCCGAGTTGGACAAGGAAGGTGGGTTGATCAGCAAGAGTCCAAAATCCAAGGCGGAAGGTTTATTGAAAAGGCTGGCCGAAGAAACCGGTGGTAAGGCTTATTTTCCGGTCGCGGTTTCGGAACTCGATCGAATCGCCCGCGATATCGCTTCTGAGCTGAGGACTCAATATCTTTTGAGTTATTACCCGAGCGACGATACCAAAGACGGCAGTTTTCGATCCATCAGAGTAGCGGTTGCAGATGGTCCAAATAAACAAAAACGCATCGCGATTACCCGTACCGGCAGAACGACACCTTTAGAAAACAAAGGAAATGTTCCGGTTCTCCAGAAGCCGTCGCAAACCAGACCAAACAACTAAGTACTTCAAATCCGCGATTACGGTTTTTGTTTTTTTAAGACTTACGGATTTCGAGTTCCTTTTTTTGAACAAATATGAAAAGCCCAAAGCAAACGCTTCGGGCTTTATTTGTTTTAACCGATATAGAAAATCACCGCCGGCTATTTCTTTTCGGGAACGGATCCGGAAATTTTCTTTCGCGTAGTTTCGCCCGTAACTAATACGGGAATTCCCTCGTCAACCTCGGCATGCGGACGCGGAATAATATGCACACCCACTACCGTTCCAACTTTTCGAGCGGCGGCTGCGCCCGCGTCCACCGCCGCGCGCACTGCCCCAACTTCGCCACGAACAATCGCGGTGACGAGTCCGGCATCCACTTTCTCGTAACCCACTAGTTTCACGTTTGCCGACTTCACCATCGCATCCGCCGCTTCGATCATCGCGACGAATCCCATACATTCAACCATTCCGAGTGCGTCCATTTGTAAAAACCTTCAATTTAAATTTTTCATTAATCCGACGACTTAGCGCCGTGCTGAATTCCACGTTTTCGTTTGCGTTTCCGCGACCAAAGAACAGCTCCGAGAAAAACAAAAACAACTCCGGAAAATACCGCGCCAAAAAATACAAAAATAACTACTTCCACAGCCTTAACGAATTACCAACATTGAAATCAACAATCCAACCGCAAAAACGGCGGCAACAATTCCTGCCACGAGAAACCAAACTCCCGAAGAAACACTCGGTTCACCCCAATCTATTTCAATCACCTGCTTACGAACCGCTCGTGATTTCTTTCGCAGGCTCGCAGCGGATTGTAATTCTCGCTGCGCCGGCGCATTCGCCGACTTTACGGCTATCGTTGTAACTTTGGACGATTCCGCCTCGGACGATTCCTTCGGCGCATCTTCGGCGATCACGTTCGAAGGTTGTTCCTGAATTTCATCAGCTACGCCGGTCGGCTGTTCAGATTTTGATGCGTCGATCTTCTTTGGCAAATCTGTCTCAAGATCAAGTCGGTCTTGAAACCAGACACTGCTAATTGGCTTCGCCTCCGTTGACTTCTCAACCGCAACCGACGCGGATTCCTTTTCCGGAATTAAGGATTTATCGGAAAGCGCGGTTCCGCAACTGTAACAGAACTGCGTATCCGGTCGAATGTCCGCGCCGCACTTTCCACATGCTTCTTTTTTTGCTGATGTTTCCGCCATTTCAGTTCAGCCGACTATGAGATGCGTGCAAATATCTCCTTCGATTCCCCGAGGTCGCGGGCGGCGGGCGTAATAATCGTTTTTCCATTTATGTAAATCTTTTCTCCTCGGTTAGCCGCTCGCCTCACATCATCTTCACTCACAAACTCCGTTGGAAGTATGCCGTTCGAAATCGGAACAACCTGATGGATCACGGTCTTAACCGGTTCGGCTTTTTCGACGGACGAAGTCGCCGGCTTAAATACTTCGTCGATTTTCTTTTCATGCAAAAACTTATCAACGATTGCCGCAATCTCCTCACGTTTCGTTCTTCGTTGACTGCCCATGGGCGAACCGGAAATACCCGGTGCCGAAAATGACGGGGCTTTCGAAACCATCGTCGCCGCGCGTGACGCGCCGACCGGACGTGTTTCAAAAGCAACTCGTTTCACGTCCATCAAGTGAATCGGCGAAACATTGTCGGAAGTGACATTGCCGCCCCATGAACCGCAACCGAGAGTCATTGACGGAGCTAGGTCAGTTGAGAATCCGATGGCGCCGTGAGTTGTAGGTGAGTTAATCACAATCCGCGCGGCAGGCATTTTGGCGCCGTATTCAATAGCGGCTTCCCGTGAACGCGTGTGCATTCCCGCAGTGTGACCCATTCCACCAAATCTCAAAACTTCGAAACAGCGCTGCGCACCGGCAGCGAGTCCATCAGCTACAAAAAACGCGAGAGTCGGAGAAAGCTTCTCGATCGACCAAGGGAATTCGCGTCCGACTCCGGCGCATTCCGCGATTAAACAACGCGTTCCATCCGGAATTTCTATTCCCGCCAAATCGGCAATAAATTTCGCAGATTTTCCTACAATGCCCGGATTCAAACTATTTTGAGGTGTAAGCAACACTTTCGCCACCGCTTCCGCTTCGGCGCTCGAAAGAAAATGTCCGCCGTTCTTCGAGAATTCCTGTCGAAGTTCGTTTGCAATCGGCGCATCCGCGACTACGGATTGTTCCGAAGCGCAAATCGTTCCGTTGTCAAAACAAGTTCCAGTAAGGATATCTTTCGCAGCTTTTGAAATATCCGCTGTTCTTTCCACAAACACCGGAACATTTCCTGGTCCAACGCCGAACGCGGGTTTGCCCGAAGAATAAGCCGCGCGCACCAATCCCGTTCCACCCGTCGCGAGAATTACCGCAGTGAGTTTATGTTTCATCAACTCTTCCGTTCCCTGAAGAGTTGAACTCTTGAGACACTGAATCGCCTCCGGAGGAAGACCTTCCGCGATACCAGCCTCACGCATCACACGCGCGGTCTCCGCGATACATTTTGCGGCTGAGGGATGTGGCGACAAGACAATTGTGTTGCGCGATTTTATCGCAATAATAATCTTGAATATTGCAGTTGAAGTGGGATTCGTAGAAGGAATAATTGCCGCAACAACTCCGCGCGGCGACGCGATTTCGACTACCGATTCCGATTCTTTTATTACGCCTACGGTTTTCAGGCCGCGAAAATAATTCCAAACATCTTCTGCAGCAAAACGATTCTTTTCACGCTTGTCGTCGGCAATTCCGAAGCCCGTTTCTTCCTGCGCCATTTGCCCGAGACGCGCGGCTTCCGCAAGCGCGCTTTTGGACATCGCCGAACAAATGCGATCAATTTGCGCCTGATCAAAGCCGGCAAGCGGACCAAAGGCGCGATGCGCAGCCTCAACTGCATCTCGCGCTTCTTGCTGAGAAATTAGGTCGCGATCTTCCATCATGCCGTTTGATTCATTTACCGATGGTGGAAACAAATGCTAATCGTCTATTTCATTCGGTTTTTTGCATCGTCGCGGACGGCAGGAATGTTTGACGCTGATTCACCCGAATCGAGCTGACCGCGCGAACCGCCTTTGAGCGATTTTTCGTCAGGACTGTAGCCGGTTGCCCCGCCCTTCGGTAAAACTCGTTCAACTTCTCCATGCGGACGTGGAATCACGTGAACACTAATTAGTTCGCCGACACGTCGCGCTGCAGCAGCGCCTGCATCAGTTGCCGCTTTTACTGCGCCCACGTCTCCGCGAACGAAAATTGTTACGTAACCTGCTCCAATATATTCTTTTCCAAGTAACTGCACATTAGCAGCTTTTACCATCGCATCCGCCGCTTCCACTGCTCCGACGAATCCTTTGGTCTCAACCATTCCGAGTGCTTCGAGAATCATTCTCTATTCCTCACTTTGTTGTCCTGAATCAAAAAAAATTTAAGGCTTGAAAACACAAAAGTATCACGCGCCCAAACCAGAATCAAGCATTGCATTAAAAGGATTTCGCCGCAATCCAATTGACTTTTAAATGAATAGAAAGCTATATTTCAATTTAACAATTTCGAAATTTTTTTTGGTGTAGGGATTTATAAATCAAACGAACATGGCGCTTTCTCTCGGTGAAAAGTTACGTCAGGCTCGTGAAGCTCGCGGTGTAACCGTAAGTGAAGTGGCTGACCAGACGCGGATTTCCTCTCTCTATCTTGAAGGGATCGAAAACGATGACTATCGCGCACTTCCCGGAGGTGTCTTCAATAAAGGTTTCGTAAAGTCTTTTGCAAAGTTTGTTGGACTGGATGAGCACGAAGCCTTATCAGACTATTCGAGACTTCTCGCGGAATCCGGAGCTGATAATACGTCACAGGACGCGAGAGTTTATCGCCCGACCGTTTTGACAGATGATCGTTCCCGACCGTCGATTATTCCTACCGTTATTCTTACCGCGATAATCCTCGCATTGCTTTCCGGTGGAGTGTTTTGGCTTGTGAATTATTATAAGGAACTGCAGGAAGGATCGGGATTACGTGGGGGTCTCTTTTCTTATAATTCAAATATTAGCAACTCCGAAACCAATTCCTTTTCTAATTCTAATTCAAATTTCAACTCTAATTCCGGCGGATCAGGAACAGTTTCAAACTCCTCGCCATTTGTAAATGGCGAAATGAAATTCACCCTGACTTCGCTTGCCGCACAAGGCGAAGAATCGCCGAAGATCCAGTGGTCAGCGGACGGCGGTTTACCTTCAACCGAGGCGCTATTGCCGGGTATTACAAAAGATTGGACAGTTAAGAAGAGCTTGAAGATCTCTTATTGGCGCGGATTCGCAAGCAAAGTTGAATTGAAAATAAACGGAAAAACCATTTCGATTCCGCAGGTGCCCACAAATCCGAAATCGCAATTTGTGGATTTTTTGGTCACGTCGGAAAACGTAATGCAGATTTTTAACAGCGGCGGCGTTTCAACCGAAGCGGTTCCGGTTCCGGCTCCGAGTCCGAGTCCGAGGGCGAGTATAGCGACTCCTAGACCAACGAGTTTGCCGGTTAGAACGCCTGCGATACCATCCGCAACTCCGCGCCCGACTGTTAGAGTTCCGGTGAGGATTCGACCAACGGCGGTTCCATCAAATATTCAATGATTATATTGTTTTTTGTTTCGAGAAATCTTTGACTCAGAATAAACGTGCCCGCATTTTGCTGCGGGCAGTTTTGTTTTCATTATTGCTGAGGTGACAATCGTTTTATGGCACTTAAAGAAATTCCCGAAGGTCTGACCTTCGACGATGTTTTACTCGTTCCTTCATATTCGGATGTATTACCAACAGAGGTTGATACTTCGACTAACTTCACCCGCGGAATTAAATTAAACATACCCTTGAGTTCGTCCGCCATGGACACTGTGACCGAAGCGAATCTGGCAATTGCTATCGCGCAACAAGGCGGTATTGGCGTCGTTCACAAAAATCTTTCCATCGAAAAACAAGCCGAAGAGGTGGACAAGGTAAAACGTTCTGAATCCGGAATGATCGTTGATCCGGTCACGATTGAGCAGACTCAGACGGTAAAAGATGCACTCCACATTATGGAGAATTTCAAGATCAGCGGTGTTCCGGTGACCGATGGAAAAGGACGTCTCGTCGGTATTGTCACTAATCGCGATCTTCGATTTGAAACCCGTTTTGACATTGCGGTTTCGGAAATCATGACGCCGCAGCCGCTGGTAACCGTTCCGATCGGAACAACGCTTGACGATGCGAAATCTGTTCTACAAAAACATCGGATCGAAAAACTTCTCGTCGTTGACGGCGAAGGTTTATTAAAAGGTCTGATCACGGTTAAGGACATTCAAAAAGCTATCAGATATCCGCTTGCGGCAAAGGATCATCTTGGGCGACTCCGAGTGGCGGCGGCGATCGGCGTAACGGGCGACTATCTCGAACGAGCTGCGGCGCTGGTTGGTGCACGCGCGGACGCTTTGGTGATCGATACGGCACATGGACACAGCGAAAGAGTTCTTAAAGCTGCCGCGGTAATTCGCGAGAAGTTTCCTAAAGCGCAAATCGTCGCCGGAAACGTCGCGACTTTTGAAGCGACACGGGCGCTGATTGCGGTGGGTGTTGATGCGATCAAGGTCGGAATTGGTCCGGGTTCGATTTGTACTACGCGTGTCGTAACAGGTGCGGGCGTTCCCCAGATCACCGCCATTCGGGACTGCGTTGAAGGCGCTAAAGATTCCGGCGTACCGGTGATTGCGGATGGTGGAATAAAATTTTCCGGAGATATAACAAAAGCGCTCGCTGCCGGTGCAGACTGTATCATGATCGGCTCACTCTTTGCCGGAACTCAAGAAGCGCCGGGAGAACTGATTCTCTTTCAAGGACGTTCTTTCAAGTCATATCGCGGTATGGGATCGATCAGTGCAATGCGCAGCGGTTCGGGCGACCGTTATTTTCAGGAAGGAACCAGGAGCGATTCGAAATTTGTTCCGGAAGGAATCGAAGGACGCGTTGCCTACAAAGGAACTCTGGCGGACATGGTTACCCAATTGATTGGCGGAGTTCGCTCCGGAATGGGTTACACCGGTTGTAAAACGATCGCCGAACTCAAGACAAATGCAAGATTCGTAAGGATCACTTCCGCCGGTTTGCGCGAGTCACATGTTCACGATGTGATCATTACAAAAGAAGCGCCGAACTACAGCCTGGAAAGTTAAGCGCTTGTCGTTTCGCTTCTGCCATTCAATTTTTTCAGGCAGTCGTCCCATTCTTGGTAAAGCAACGCGACGCGATTTTCTGTGGTCTGATGTTCTTTGCTGAAATTCGCGAATGCGCCCGCATCCGAAGCTACGGAAGGTTCATTCATCTGAAGCGATAGCTTCGCGAGGATCTCGTCTGACAATGCAATTTCCTTTTCAATTTCCGAAATACGTTTTTCGAGTTTTCGACGTTCATTTTTGCTGAGACTCTTGCCGGCGGGATCTAAGGCAAATTGAAAATCATCTTGCGACTTTGAGATCCCAGCGGAATTCTCAATTGATTTCCCGTCAGTTTGTCGATCGTGAAATTCAGTGTAGTTGCCCTCGAAATGTTCCCAACCGTCTTCACCGAAGTAAAGAATTCCCGTAGCCAACTGATCAAGAAAGAATCGATCGTGACTTACTACGATGGTCGTTCCATCGTAACTTCTCAGGGCATCTTCGAGTGCCTCGCGCGATGGAATATCAAGGTGATTCGTCGGCTCATCGAGTATCAAAAGATTCACGTGTGAGTAAATCAATTTGGCAATCGCCAATCTTCCCTTTTCGCCTCCTGAAAGATCACCTACGCGTTTGAAGACATCTTCACCCTGAAAGAGAAAGCGCGCTAAGAATGATCGGAGCTCACCCGTATCCGCGCGCGGGGCAACCAACCGTAGCTCTCCGAGAACTTCATTATCGCTATGAAGCCCATCAAGTTGCTGAGAATAATAACCAAACTTTACTTTCGTTCCCCACGTTATCTTTCCATTAAGTGGAGGAACTTGTCCGATTAAAGTGCGCAAAAATGTTGTTTTACCAGTACCATTTCCACCGATAACTCCTAAACAATCACCACGCGAAAGCGTGAAGGTCAAATCCCTTGCAAGAACTTTTGTGCTAAACCCAAGCGAAAGATCCTCTATCATCACGACCTGATTTCCCGCACGTTCAACTTTTTTGAGTGAAAAATTTCCG
>DAITAB010000278.1:0-3019 GCA_036824525.1 Pyrinomonadaceae bacterium | reverse complement strand
ATGTCCGGCGTAGTGCTTGCGAATGAGCAACGCGTGGAAAAACCTTCGCAGGAATTTTCCGAAGATGCCGAGATTCGCATCAAAGGCGATTCGCCCGAATCAAAATATGTCTCGCGCGGCGGTTTGAAACTCGAAGCCGCGCTGCGCGAATTTCAAATCGAGCCGAAAGATTTTGTGTGTCTCGATATCGGCGCTTCAACCGGCGGCTTTACTGATTGCCTTTTGCAGCGCGGCGCTAAACGCATCGTCGCGCTCGATGTGGGTCATTCGCAACTCGATTGGAAAATCCGCAGCGACCCGCGAGTCGAGGTCCGCGAAGGCGTAAACGCGCGTTATTTAAGCGCGAAAGATTTCGCAGAAAAGTTTGATCTGATCGTCGTTGATGTTTCGTTTATTTCGCTCACGCAAATTCTCCCGCCGCTTCCCGAACTTCTAAACGCACACGGAAAAATCGTCGCGCTTATCAAACCGCAATTTGAAGTCGGAAAGAGCGAGGTAGGAAAAGGCGGAATCGTGCGCGATCCGGAATTGCATAAACAGTCGATCGAAAAAATTAATGCATGTGCCTTGAGTTTGAATTTGCGCCCTGCGGGTTTGATCGAATCGCCAATCCTCGGCGCGGAAGGCAACAAGGAATTTCTCGCACTCTTTGAAAAAGAACTCGATTAGAATCATTCGCAATGACTAACGGCACGCTCACCAAATACCAAGACTAAAGTAGAAACGTCTCGAGTTCGTGATTTTGATCGCGGCGCAAGGGCGGCGGAGCTGGCGGCGGCGTGTCCGAAAACTCTTCCGTATTGCCGAATGTATCTTTTCTCGATTCGCGTATCACATCTGCTTGTACGAATATGTCTGGTTTTGGCGCGCGCATGATCGTAACCGGCGCTTCCGGTGCGCAACAGACTGCCTCAAGCTTTTCGTAGTCGCGCCGTAAATTATCTTTCGAACCGAGCCAATTCAGCGTGTCTTCGACAACCCGCGCTGCGTTCGGATCTTCGGGAACAATCAGCCGATAGTGAATCCACTTCCCTTCGCGTCGCGCTTCGACGATTCCCGCACTTCTCAAATAAGCCAGGTGCCGTGATATTTTTGGCTGATTTTCGCCCAAAACATCGACCAGAAAACACACGCAGATCTCGCCATCGCGAAGCAGATTGAGCAGCCGAAGCCGCGTTTTATCCGCCATCGCCATATAAAAGTTTTCGATAAACTTGAGCGAAGCCAATGCTTCAACCGACATACTGCGCTGTTTGTTGGAGGCAGATTTGTGCACGGTTTTTTGTGCGTTAGCGTTGGGGTGTTTGGTGCGCAGACTTTTGTTTGACATTGCGGAAATCTCCAGCTAGATTACTCATATATGCAAAAGCATATATATAAAAGTGAGGTAATTATGAAAGAGAATACTGCGAATGTCAACGTTTTGAAGGCGCACATCGCCCTTAATGTGAGGAATGTCGAGGCGAGCATCGAGTTTTATCGAAAGATGCTCGGGATCGAACCTTCCAAGGTGCGAACCGGTTACGCAAAGTTTGATGTACAAAATCCGCCGCTCAATCTTTCTTTGAACGAAAATCCGTTTGAGAATTCGGGCGCGCTTTCGCATCTCGGGCTTCAAGTTACTTCAACCGAAGATGTCCTGGAAATGAAATCGCGTTGGGCAAGCGAAGGTCTCGCGACGCAAGACGAGATGGGAACAAATTGTTGCTACGCGATTCAGGACAAAACCTGGGTACGCGATCCGGACAACAATGCTTGGGAAGTTTTCGTGGTAAATCAAGACAATTTACCGGAGTCAACTTCCTGTTGCGCTCCCAAACAAGGTGAAGCAACTGCGTCGTCAAGTTGCACGCCGTCCGACTTCGTTAGCATCGGTCGCTGAGCTTGCGTTAATCTTTTCGAATGACTAAGAAATCATTAGAAACGATTTCGGTTCACGCAGGCGAAGACAGTGCGAAATATTCAGGCGCGATTTCCGTGCCGATTTACAACGCGTCTGTTTTCGCCTTCGATGATCCGGACGAAGCCGCCGCAATTCACAACCACGAAAAACCCGGTTACTTCTATGGGCGCTTAGGAAATCCTACGACCGATGCGCTCGAGCGCGCGATGTGCGAACTCGAAAGCGGCGAAGCGGCGCTCAGTTTTGCTTCGGGAATGGCGGCGATTTCCTGTGCGATGTTTACGGTCTTGAAATCCGGCGATCACGTAATTGCGCCGGCAGCGCATTATTCCACCTCCGGAAGCCTGCTCGAAAATCTCTCTACGGATTTCGGAATTTCGACCACATACATTGATCAGACCTACGCTGAGAATTACGCTGCCGCGATTCTTCCGGAAACAAAACTTCTCTATATCGAAACGCCTTCGAATCCGACGCTGAGCATAACGGACATTGCAGCGGTTGCGGCGATCGCGCGTTCGCGAAAAATTACGACGATCGTGGACAATACTTTTGCGTCGCCTTTTAATCAGGAGCCGCTGGCGCTCGGCATTGATCTCGTAATTCACAGCGCCACAAAATATCTCGGCGGACACTCGGATCTCACTGCGGGAATTCTCGTAGGGCAGAAAGATTTGATCGAGAAAGCGCGACTCAAGACCACAAAACTTCTCGGCGGAAACATCGCGCCGATGACCGCTTGGCTTGTGTTGCGCGGAATCAAAACTCTCGCGCTTCGAATGGAACGACACAATTCCAATGCGCAACGCATCGCGGAATTTCTCGTCGAACATCCGAAGGTCGCCGCGGTAAATTATCCCGGCTTGTCGAACCACACGAATCACGAAATCGCAAAGAAACAGATGCGCGGTTTCGGCGGAATGATTTCATTTGATGTCGGATCGGTTGAAAATGGAAAACGACTTTTGTCGAATGTGAAGCTCTGCACGCTTGCGACGTCGCTCGGCGGTGTCGAGACGATAATTCAACATTCTTCCTCGATGACTCACTCGGGAATCCCACGCGAGCAGAGGCTGAAAGCCGGAATCACCGATGGACTCATAAGACTCTCGGTCG
>DAITAB010000083.1:2014-10090 GCA_036824525.1 Pyrinomonadaceae bacterium | reverse complement strand
AATGGCGATGGCGGCGATGAATCATTCGCCGGTTATGAACGCCATACGGCGATGCATTTAGCTGAAACATATGGCTCAATTCCGCGCGTCATACGAAAATTTCTCGAAAATCTTCCAATTGGATTGCTTCCGGGCTCAGAAAAAAAACGATCGCGCATTTACGCCATAAAGAAATTTTTCCGTTTCGCTTCGCTCCCAAAAAACGAGCGCTACTTACGGTGGGTTTCCACATTCACGAAAGAGGACAAAGGCGAACTTTATTCAAAGGACTTTTCCGAGGCAGTTTCCGCAAATGACGCTTCAACATTTCTCGACCGATGGTTAAGTGGCAATGAGGACATTGGTATCTTGAACGCTACTTTGTTGACTGATCAAATGACTTATTTACCCAATGACTTGCTGGTGAAGATGGATATCGCTACTATGGCGAATTCGCTCGAGGCGCGTGCTCCCTTTCTCGACCATAAAGTTATCGAATTTGCCGCCACACTTCCCGAAAAATTGAAGATGCGTCCATTCGAAACCAAATCGCTTCTGAAAAAAGTCGCCGCGCGATTGGTCCCGAAAGAGGTAATCTATCGCAAGAAAATGGGTTTCCGCGTACCGGTTCGAAACTGGCTTCGCGGTGAAATGAAGGAGTTCGTTTCCGATATCTTGCTTTCGGAAAAATGCCTCAACCGCGGCATCGTAAAGCCTGAAGCTATAAATACCTACCTGGAGGAGCATTTGGAAATGAGGCACGATCATGGCAGGCAACTTTGGACGCTACTGATGTTGGAACTTTGGTTTAACCGTTTCATTGATTGATGATGAAGGGCATTGTACTCGCAGGCGGACTTGGCAGTCGGCTTTTTCCGCTCACTAAAATTACAAATAAGCATCTGCTTCCTGTTTACGATAAGCCGATGATCTATTATCCGATTCAGACGCTGATCAATGCCGGAATCCACGACATTATGATCGTGACCGGCGGGAATTTTGCCGGTGACTTTTTACAGCTTCTCGGAAACGGAAAAGAATTTGGTTTGAAGCATCTCAATTACACATATCAGGAAGGTGAAGGTGGAATTGCGGCGGCGCTTGCGCTCGTAGAACATTTCGCCGATGGCGAGCCGATTTGCGTCGTGCTCGGTGACAACATCATCGAAAACAATATTAACAAGGCTGCCGCGGACTTTCGTCTAAAAGGAACTGGCGCGAAAATTCTTTTGAAGAAAGTACACGATCCGCAGCGTTTCGGTGTGCCGGAAATCGCCGGCGAAAAGGTGCTGCGCATTGAAGAAAAACCTGCACAGCCGAAATCGGATTATGCAGTGATCGGAATTTATTTTTACGATGCGCGCGTTTTTGAAATCATCCGCGGACTCAAACCTTCCGGACGCGGCGAACTGGAAATTACGGACGTCAACAACGACTACATTTCGCGCGGCGAAATGACCTGGAATGAACTTGATGGTTGGTGGACTGATGCCGGAACTTTTGAGAGTCTCTTGCATGCATCGAATCTCGTGGCGGAATCGGGAGCGAACAAATTATGAAAAAACAATTTACGGCGACAACCTGGCAAGAAGGAAAATGGTTTATTGCGCAATGCCTTGAGGTTGACGTTGCGTCGCAAGGCAAAACTGAGAAAGAGGCATTGGAAAACCTTCGCGATGCACTCACTCTCCATTTCACACCGCCATTGGCGACCGATATGCCGCATATTAAAAAGTTTGAATTGGAGCTCGCAGCGTGAAGCCTCTACCGTTTCGGGAAGTCAGGCGAAAGCTAGAAAAAGCTGGATTTGTATTGGTCGGACAAACCGGCAGCCATTGCAAATTCTAAAAGCTGACCGATCAAGGACTCCGAACGGCGACGTTTCCTCGCCATCGCGAAGTTGCTGCCGGAACTCTACGAAGTGTTCTTCGTCACGCAGGACTAAGCGAAAACGTTTTCACAAACCTATGACTTTTATCGAAGGCACAATTCGCGACGTTGTCGTTTATCCTCTTAAGAAATTTGTCGATGAACGTGGCTGGCTTGCCGAGCTTTTTCGTCACGACGAAATTGCAGAAGAGTTTTATCCGGCGATGTCATATATATCGGTCACAAAACGCGGCATCACGCGCGGACCGCATGAACATGTTGATCAAGCTGATCTTTTTTGTTTCCTTGGTCCATCGAATTTCAAACTTCGAATGTGGGACAACCGCAAAGATTCTCCGACGTTTCAACATGTGATGACTTTGATTTGCGGCGAGGATAACCCGCAAGCGGTTATTGTTCCGAAAGGCGTCGTTCACGCTTACAAAAATGTCGGCGCGGAGCAAGGCGTCGTAATCAACTGCCCGAATCGATTATTCATGGGCGAAGGAAAACGCCAGCCAATCGATGAGATTCGCCATGAAGATGATCCGAGAACCGCTTTCATCATTGATTGAGATTTCGTATGCGCCGATGGTGGAATCTGCGAATGGCTCTTGTTAATTCATCTTCTCAGCGGTAAATTTCCCTTTCAGTCACATTCCTTTAATGAAGATTGTTCGAATCATTGCTCGCCTTAATGTTGGCGGTCCGGCAAAACATGTCGCATGGCTTTCATCGGCGCTCAACGATGATGAGTTTAAGACGACGTTGATCACCGGGACCGTTCCTGATTCCGAAGGCGACATGGGTTATTTCGCCGAGCAACTCGGAGTGAAACCTTTCATTATTCCGGAAATGAGTCGGGAGCTTTCTTACCGTGATGCGATATCGCTTTGGAAAACTTTTCGAAAACTCCAAATTGAAGAGCCTGACATTATTCATACACACACTGCCAAAGCCGGGACCATCGGTCGCATAGCGGGATTTCTTTACCGCCTTACATCCTCCAAGAAGCCGAAACTCATACACACTTTTCATGGACACGTTTTTCACAGCTATTACGGTAAACACAAAACGACCCTGTTTTTGTTGATCGAAAGACTTTTGGCCAAATTCGCAACCGACACCATCATCGTTATCAGCGAGCAACAGCGCCGCGAAATCAATGAAGAATTCCGAATCGGAAGCCGCGATCAATTCAAGGTAATCCCACTCGGAATCGATCTATCGGTGTTTGAGAATGCAGAATCGCGGCGCGAGAATTTGCGTGGTGAGCTTCAGATCGCAGACGATGTGATTTTGGTCGGAATTGTCGGACGAATTACGGAGATAAAAAATCACGCGTTATTTCTCAGGGTTGTGAAGCTTTATGAACAACGAAAGATCGAATCCGATTCGCCTTTGCGCTTTGTCGTGATTGGCGATGGAAATTTACGTGAGGAGTTGGAGAGAACCGCAAAAACTCTCGGCATTTCACATCTCGTCAACTTTCTCGGTGAACGAGCCGATCTCGAAAATATTTACCCGAGTCTCGATATTCTTGCACTCACTTCGAATAATGAAGGCACGCCGCTCTCGATAATCGAGGCGATGGCAAATTCGCGTCCGGTGATTTCTACGGCTGTCGGCGGCGTCGTTGATTTGATTGGTGTTGAAAATTCGCGTCGCGGGGATTTCGCAATTCACGAACGCGGAATCGGAGTCGATGCCGAAAATGCGAAAGGTTTTTTTGAAGGTCTTATGTTTCTCGCCGGCGATCCCGACCTGCGCCGAAATTTAGGACAAAAAGGACGGGATTTCATAGTCAATTCCTATTCAAAGGAACGCCTAATTTCCGACATCAAGGCGCTCTATACAAAGTTGCTCAACGAAACTTCTGCCCGCGTTTAGCCTCGCCTCCCGATCACTGCCATAAGTCTTCCCGTTTTTCCGTGGAGCTTGTTTTCTACTCGATAGGAAAAAAACAAATCCGTTCGCTCCATAGTGCAGAGTGGCGCAGAATAAATATTCTCCGAAAGGACTCCGCGATCTAAAAGCTGTTGGCGATTTGCCTGGTGAAGATCAATCAGCGCGTGTCCTTCGCGAGTCGGCACGAGAATTCGCGTTGCGAGTTTTGGAAAATTCGTCGAAAACGTATCAATCACATCTTGTCCGATTTCATAGTTTTTTCCGCAGGCAGCGGGACCGATCGCGGCGATCAGGTTCGCGGGATCAACTTCATACTCTGAAATCATTTTTTCTATAGTTTTCGCCAGAATCAAATCCGCCGTTCCGCGCCAACCTGCATGAACCGCCGCAAAACTTGCCGTCTTCCGATCGCCGACGAGAATCGGAACGCAATCTGCCGTCTTTACACCGAGCAAAGTTTCCGGCAGCCGCGAAATCATCGCATCGGCTTTGAATTTCGCTTCGTCGATATCCAATTCGCTTTTCACTGATTTGATTTCGCTCGAATGAATTTGCCATACAGTTGCGATGGGAAAATCGCAATCAAGCGCCAAGCGAAAACGCCGGCGATTTTCGGCAATGTTTTCGCTTGAGTCATCCTGAAAACCCGAAAGATTGAGATCGTTTTTCGGCATCGGTGAGACGCCGCCGATGCGCGTAGAGAAACCATTAACGAAACCTGCGTCTTCCAAAGCGCGGCAAACGAGAACTTTTACACCTTCCCGCTCTCGCCAAAAAAAACCGCTTTCGGCTAAACTCTCATGTGTGATTATTTCCATCGGTACAGACATCGTAGAAGTTGAAAGAATTCGCGAGACCCTAAAGCGGACTCCACGTTTTCTCGAACGGGTATTTACGGAAGCCGAGCGAAACTACTGTCTCGGTAAAGGAAACGCATCGGATCAACATTTCGCCGCGCGTTTCTCGGCAAAGGAAGCTTTGATGAAAGCGCTCGGCACCGGTTGGCGCGGAAAAATCTCTTGGCACGACATCGAAATTTCCAACGACGAAAATGGCGCGCCTTCGATCTTGCTCACGGGCGAAGCCAGGCAGATTTTTGATGCGCTCAAGGCGACGCGAATTCACGTTTCGCTTTCACACACTCACGAACACGCTACCGCGACCGTGATCCTCGAGAATTAAATCGAATTTATTTCCGCAACTTTCGCGAAAGTTGACTTATAGGTTCCATCTGCGGGCGACAAGTCGCACAACCGAGAATCACAAATCATTTGACCGCGTATCCCGCCGAACGCACGAGTTCAATTCATCTGCGGAGGAGTCGGCGTTACAGGCGGTAAAGGTTTGTCGACTTTCTCTGGTTTTTTTATTTTCTCGGAAGGGAAAACCGGTCGCTCCGGTTTCGGTAAATCCGGCGATGTGTGCAGATGAATTGCTTTCCAGTCTTTCCCAAATTTTTGAAAGACCAAAGTCATTCTTCCTGACGCGGCTTCGGGAACCGTTTCATAGTCCTGTGTTTGTTTCCACAAACACGTAACGAGCGCTCCGGTTCGTCCGAGCAGAGTCACCCGTACATCTCTCACCTCAAGTTTCACATTCGAAGTTCTTGGATAACGCGCTTCGCGGTTTTTTCTGTCTTGTTCCCAGCCAAGCGTAACCGAGCCGTTGTTGTTGAAGTAAACAGTCTCTGTCGACTTCAAATAAATTCCCGTCACTCCATCAATGTTTGAATTACGAATTCCATTGAGTAAATCATCGAAAACCTTTCGAACCGCTTTTTCATCCGATGCGCCAATGGGCGTTATAGGTTTTTTCTGTCCAAGAGTCGGAACCGAGATCAACACCAATGCCGCAACAAAGTAAATCAGTTTTTTCATAATTCTCTCCACGAGTATTTTTCAGAGTGCATCAATTCCGAAAGTGAACGAGCAAATCATTTCGAAAATCGAAATTCGCCAAAAGCTTCAGGCACATGAAAATTCGGCTGCATCGTTTTCGTTGGCTGCCAAGCCAAATAGCCGCGCTTAGGATCGCGTCCGATACAACGAAAAATATTTCCAAGCCAGATATCGCCGATCTGTGGTTTTTTCTTGAATGCCGACCATTCGATTTTCATCGCCATTATGATCTTCTTCGGCGTGATTTTCGTGGCGGATTTCATTCCGGATGAATAATTCCAATCGGTTTCGCGGCGTTCCGGAAGCTGCTGAATTCCCAAGTCAATCCATTCTCCATTGGGCGCGATTTCAAATTCAAAATATTTTCGGAAGTCATTTTTGTCCGGCGCTATAAAAATCTCGCAGACGTCGCGATCCCAAAGTCCGCGCGTTTTGCTTGCCAGATTTGGTTTTTCCGAAATGATGAGCGGCTCGTGTTGATTTGCGTCAAATCGTATGTAAAGCGCCGTATCCGACCAGAGCATTCGCGCCTTTACGTGGCGTTCTTTCGGCGCAAGCTCACCCGACCAATATTTCGCGATCGGAATTTCTTCCGCCTTCGTCCACAACTTTGAATCCAATTCTTCAATAGGAAAATCTTCATCGATGTGTGTGATTGAAATGAGTTTTGACATCGCCTTTTTCTGCGCGAAAACTGCGGTCGCGCTCAGAGTTGGAAGAATTAGGAGAATTAAGAAGTGCTTTGCAATTTTCATCATTCACCTTGAGTAAAGCAAAACTACTTATTTGTATTGAAAACTGTTTTGAAAGCTAATTTGGCAAGCTTCCAAGTTCGATCCCAATCAATTTTCTTGTCGTCCTTACCAATCAACTTATCGAGTATCAGCTGACGAAATTCTTTTCCTTCGCGTCGCAACATGAATTCTTTTGCATAAGGTTTCGCAGTTTGAAAGAAGTTAAATTCAGGATCGGTAATGATTCCTATTCCCTCAAGTGTCATTAAGGCGCGCATGATGTAAGTAAAATTCGACGGCAGTCGAAACGGATATTCATACATCACATCGGCAAGATCATAAGTCAGTTCCTTAAAGTTCACGTCTTTAAGTTTCAAATTGAGATGAAACTGAAACATACGCTCAACCACCGGGCGAACAATTTCAGGATTCGATCCCGGCTTCAGAAAATCCAGGTCAATTAAATCTTGTGCAATACCGGAAGGATCTTTTCCGACTACATGGAAAAACGCATCGATCATCTTGGCTTGCAGCTTTGCGGAAATTCTTCCGACCATTCCGAAATCAAAAAAAGCCAACCGCTTGTCCGGCATTACGAGCAAATTTCCGGGATGCGGATCGGCGTGGAAGAAACCATCTTCGAGAAGTTGTTTCAAGTAAGTCTTGATTAGGAGTCGGTTAACCGCTTCAGGCGCGATTGAGCGCGAACGCAGTTCCTCGAGATTCGTGACTTTCGAGCCATGTATAAACTCCATCGTCAGGACTTTTGAAGTCGTCGCATACCAGTAGATCTGCGGAACGTGAATATTTGACCACCCACGAAAATTCTCACGAAAACGTTCGGCATTGCGACCTTCAGCTGCATAATCCATTTCTTCGTGAACGGTTTCGTCGAACTCTCGCAGCATTCCGGACCAATCGGCATTTTCATTCAGGCGCGGAAAACGCTCGGCGAATTTTGTAAGCTTCGAGAGAATCTGAATGTCGCCTTTGATGATCGCTTCGAGGTTCGGTCGCTGAACTTTTACCGCGACTTCTTCGCCGCTATGGAGTCGCGCACGATACACTTGCCCGAGTGAAGCCGCGGCAACCGGTTCGAGATCGAACTCTTTGTAAACCTCGTTGATTTTCTTTCCGAGTTCTTTTTCGATACGCGCAAACGCGACATCATTCGGAAACGCCGGAACGCTGTCTTGGAGTGTGCCGAGTTCTTTTACGAATGGCAGCGGAAGTAAATCCGCGCGCGTGCCGAGCGATTGTCCGATCTTGATAAATGTCGGACCTAGTTTTATCAAACTCTCTTTCAGCCAAACGGCTTGCTTTTCCTGTTGCAGTTCGCGATTTTCACTGCCGCGAAATACAAACCAACGCAGCGCGCGAACACTTCGATCAACCGTCCAACGCTCGATCTCTTTGAAATATTCTCCGATCATCGCAAAGCGACTAAGCTCACGCGCGCGCTTCATCTTCTCCGCCGCAACCTTTCGCGCCTGTTTGTAGTGAATGTCGTATTGATCCAGATAAAGGTATAGCGATAAAGAAATAATGACCTGCGCGATGCGCCCGAGCCGGAGCTTTCCGCGTAATCCGTGATAGCCGCGCTCCACATTTTCTTCAGTCTCCACGAGAAATTGTTCTTCTTTTAACAGCTCTTCATTAGAGACCATTTGTGCGATCGGAAGTGTTTC
>DAITAB010000083.1:0-1914 GCA_036824525.1 Pyrinomonadaceae bacterium | reverse complement strand
ATCTCCAGCATGTTCTTTACGCCTTTATGCGCGAAGTAGTTCTCGGTTTTTCTTACGTCCTTTTCGATCTGCGCCTTTAGCTCCTCAATCCCGTTGAATTTTTTCTCGTCGCGGATTCGATGCAGAAATCTTACACGAAGAACATCGCCATAGAGATCTGCGTCGAAATCAAAAATAAAGGTTTCGACCGAAGGTTCAACCGTCGTTTCAAAAGTTGGGCGCACACCGACATTTGTAATTCCACGTCGCCATCTGTGATTAATCAGTGTCGCGCTCGCGTAAACTCCAAACTTCGGAACCACTCGATTTTTCGGAAGTAGATTCGCGGTCGGAAAACCGATTGTGTGTCCGCGACGATTTCCGCGCACGATTTGCCCTTCGATTCCGTAAGGTCTTCCCAACATTCTTCGCGCGAGATTCACGCGTCCGTTTGCGAGCGCTTCGCGGATTCTGCTCGAGCTTATTCGCTTGCTGCGCAGTCGCACTTCGGAAACTTCCTCAGCCACAAATCCGAGTTCTCCGCTCAGACTCCGAAGCAATTCGATGTTTCCGTGGCGTTCCTTACCAAATGCAAAACCCTTTCCGAGATAAACTTCTTTGGCGTGCAACCTCTCTTTCACTACATCGCGCAGAAAGACTTCGGCATCCTTCGACGCGAATTCGCGATCAAATCGAATCACAATCGCCTGTTCGATTCCCAAAAATTCAAAAGCTGCGAGCCTTTGATCAAGAGTTTGCAGTAGCGGCGGCGCGGATTCCGGATGAAGAACTCCGCGCGGATGCGGATCGAAAGTAATCGCCGTCGGCACCGCGCCGATTTCCTTAGCCCGCTCGACCACCTTCTCCATTATCTTCTGATGACCTAAATGCAAACCGTCAAAGACGCCGAGCGTAAGCACTGTCGGGCGGAGAATGTTTGCGTTTTCAGTTCCGTGAAAAATTTTCATTCGTCAATCAACTGTCATTTCGTCAACGGCAAATTGCACATTATCCGGTAACAAAAGCGCGTCGCGCTTATACAAAATATCGTGATTCAAATGGGTAAGAAAAGCGCGTTTAGGTTTCAGGTCTTCGATGATCGCCAGCGCTTCTTCGAGACATAAATGAGTCGAATGCGTTTTAATTCGAACACAATCCAAAACTAAAACCTCGAGATCGCGGAGTCCATCCATCGAATCCGGCGGAATAATTTTTAGATCCGTGGCATACGCAAAATCATTGAAACGATAAGCGACCACCGGAAGCCTTCCGTGAATAACCTCGAGCGGCGTCACACTAATGTCATTGCCAAATGAAAACGGCGAATTGTGCACGACAGTATGCGGAATCAATTTTGGAAGCCCGCCGCCGAAATGCGTCGGCTCAAAAACGTACTGAAAAATTCTGCGCAAATCTTTCCACGCGATTTCGTTTGCGTAAACGCCCATCGCGCCGTGTCGAAAATTCAAAGGGCGAATATCGTCGAGACCAAAAACGTGATCAACGTGGCAGTGTGTGATAAAAACCGCGTCGAGCCTATTGATCTTCGCCCGCAATGCCTGCTGACGAAAATCCGAAGATGTATCGACGAGAATTTTTGTGTTTTTGTGTTCGATGAGAATCGAAACGCGCAGGCGTTTATCGCGAGGATCATCCGAAAGACAGGTTTCACATTGGCAAGCGATTGAAGGAACGCCGGTGGAAGTTCCTGTACCGAGAAAAGTTAGTTTCATTTAAGAAATTTCGCCACAGAGTTCAAAGAGAGCTCTGAGATAAGACTTTCGCCGCGAAGCAAGCTGAATCAAAGGTCGAGTTCAGCTTTCGAATTCAAGTTTTTTCGCACACCTCTGAGTTTTCTGTGATCTCCGTGGCGAAACATCATTTCTTCCCGAGAATATCGCCCGCCGAAAATTTTTGAGCGGCTTGTTTTTTCAA
>DAITAB010000277.1:0-3052 GCA_036824525.1 Pyrinomonadaceae bacterium | reverse complement strand
TCCGGATTGTTATAAAACAGAAAAAAAGGTCGTCAGTGTCCGGCCGCGATAGGTTTCGGAGATACGATTTCGCTAGAGTAGAAATGTTCAAGACAATCGACGAAAACAACATCTCAGAAATCTGCGCCGAACTTTCCGCGAAAGACCGAAACCTTTCGCGCGTCTATCAAGCTCACGGCGCGCCGCCGCTCTGGGATCGTCCCGCTAGTTTTCAAACAATTCTCCACATCATTCTCGAACAGCAAGTCTCGCTCGCTTCCGCGCGCGCTTGTCTCGATAAACTAAAAAAAGAAATCGGCGCGATCACACCGAAGAAATTTCTCGTGCTTGATGATGCGAAATTGAAGGCGATCGGATTCTCGCATCAGAAAACTTCTTATGGACGCGAACTCGCCGATGCGCTCATTACAAAAAAGCTCAGCCTCAAAAATCTCGAGGAAAAACCCGACGAAGAAGCTCGCGCCGAATTGATGAAGATCAAAGGAATAGGAACCTGGAGTTCAGATATTTATCTTTTGATGGTGATGTCTCGCGCGGACATAATGCCGCGTGGCGATCTTGCGTTACACGTCGCTTGGAAAAATTTGAAAAAGCTCGAGCGAATTCCGGGGTCCGATGAATTTCAAAAGGCGGCTTTGAAATGGAAGCCTTTTCGTTCGGTCGCGGCTCGTTTGCTTTGGCATTTTTACTTGAGCGAAAAACGGAATGGTTCACCACAGAGACACGGAGAACACTGAGGAAATTAGAAAGGGTTTGCTTTTCTTTGTCTCCACAGTCTTCGATTCAAGATAAGTCAGTTTGGTAGAAATAATTTAGACCTCTATTGATTCGCGCATCAATTCACTTTTATTTTTCCCTGCTCTGTGTCCTCTGTGTCTCTGTGGTGAATCCATCAATTCAATTTAATCCGATTCCCGATTACAATATCTACTATAGCCGACCGACCGCTGGAGAAAATTATGTCCGTTCCCGCTTCAAGTTCCGAACCTGCGTTTGAGATCGTAAACAAGCGTTTTGCCGACGAAGAAATTCCCGCGTTTACCGATCTCAAATTCGAACACATCAACGAACTACATCTCGATCATCCCGGCGCAAACGACGCGGAGTATCGAAAGCGACGCGACTACATCGCGAGTCTCGCGAAAAAGTTTCGCGAAACCGGCGAGATAACTGATGTGGATTACACGCCACGCGAGCAACGCGTGTGGCGTTATGTGGCGGAAGAACTCGAAGAGCTTCAGCAGAAATATGCTTCGCCGTTTTACCTTCGGGCGAAAAAAGATCTGGGAATTACGACCGACAAAATTCCGCAGCTTACTGAGATGAACCGTCGCTTGAAAGAGCTCACGGGATTTCGTCTCGCGCCGATTGAAGGTTTAGTTGAAACGCGCGGATTTTTGAGTTGGCTTTCTTATCGCACGATGCTTTGCACGCAATACATACGACATCATTCGCATCCGGCATACACGCCCGAGCCCGACATCGTGCATGAAGCGATCGGACACATTCCGATGTTTACGAATCCGAACTTCGCGGATTTTTCGCAGTTCATCGGACACGGCGCGCGCATCGCAAACGAAAAACAACTCGAAGAGCTCGGCAGACTTTATTGGTTCACGGTGGAGTTTGGTTTGGTGGAACACGAAGGCGCGATCAAGGCTTACGGCGCCGGTTTGCTTTCCAGCTTCGGCGAAATCGAACACGCCTTTTCCGATAAAGTTGACCGACGCAAATTTGTTTTGGAAGAAGTGATCAATCAGGATTACAGCTATTCCGATATGCAAAAGATTTTGTATGTTGTGCCGAGCTACGCGGAGCTGAAGGAAATTACGAGGAAGTATATTGAGAGTTTCGCCGCGTAATATACAAGTATCATTGTCGGTAACGGTTGATTGAAAATGACGAAGAAAGAGAAACCCTCAAGAGAAATTGCCTTGGTAACCTTGGACGTTGTCCGAAGGCGAATTCATTTTATTCGTGGGCAGAACGTAATGCTCGACAGCGATTTGGCAGCGCTTTATGGTGTAACAACTTTCCGTTTGAATGAAGCTGTCAAGCGAAATAAGTCCAGATTTCCGGAGGACTTTATGTATCAACTAACCAAAGAAGAAAACGAAACTTTGATATCGCAAATTGCGATGTCAAAGAGCGGGCGCGGTGGAAGACGAACAATGCCCTTCGTCTTCACCGAGCAAGGCGTGGCGATGCTATCGAGTGTTTTGAACAGTGAACGCGCCGTGCAGGTCAACATCGCAATAATGCGCACGTTTGTAAATATGCGGCGGCTTATGTTGACGAATGAAGCAGTGCGAAAGAAACTCGCTTTGATCGAACACAAAATCGTGGCGCATGATGGATCTTTTAAGGAGGTTTTCGCGGCGCTTCGCGCATTGATGACCGCGGAGAAGCGCGCGGATACGCCGATCGGTTTTATTCGAGGCAAGAAAATAAAAAAGAGAAATTAGAATATGATCGAACAAAATCCTTTAGGCTTAAAGAAAATTCATCACGTCGAGTTTTACGTGGGCAATGCGAAGCAGTCGGAGTTTTATTACCGAAACGCGTTTGGTTTTTCGCGTGCGGCGTATTCCGGACTCGAAACCGGAAATCGCGAGACGACTTCTTATGTGCTCCGACAAAATCGCGTCAACCTCGTCCTGACCACACCGCTCAACGAAAATTCTTCGGTCGCCGAACACATAAAATTACACGGCGATGGTGTGCGCGATATCGCGTTCCAGGTTGAAGATGCCGATCGCGCTTACGATGAAGCGATCAAGCGCGGCGCGAAATCAGTCTCAGCGCCGCACGACGAAAAAGATGAAAATGGCTCGGTGCGACGCGCGGCGATTCATACATACGGCGACACGATTCACTCTTTCATCTCATACAACAGTGTCAGTAGCCCGACCGTCAGGGAGGGCGCAGCGTCTTCAAACGGTCACACCTTCAGCGGCATTTTCCTTCCGGGTTTTATCGAACAAAAAATCGAAGGACGCGAAACCGGAATTCAGTTGATTGATCACATCGTCGGAAATGTAGAGCTCGGAAA
>DAITAB010000276.1:0-3067 GCA_036824525.1 Pyrinomonadaceae bacterium | reverse complement strand
TCGATTCGAAAATTCGCGCTTCGGTAAAAATGCAACGCGACGATATCGCTACGGCTTATATCGGTCAGCTCCAACAAGCCCAGCTTGATTTAGAAAAAACATCGCAGCAGCTTCAGCATGCGGACGCCGCTTCGAAACAAGCCTTGAAGGCGCGCGATAATTACGTTTTGCAGATGCAGAAACGATCCGCCGAAGCGATGCAATTAATTAGCGCTTCTAAACAAGCGAAACTCCAGGAACAGCTCGCGCAGACGATGGAATCATTTAATATCGGCGACGACTCTTCGACCTTTAATGAGATGCGCGAAAGAATTGATCGTCGGGTTGCCGCAGCGGAAGCGAAACTCCAGTTGGGAACTACCACCGTTGATAATCAAATGCATGACATCGAGCGCGAGGCGATGGATATGCAATTAAAAGATAAGTTGCTTGAATACAAAAAACAGATGGGTTTGTTGGGCGAAGGAACGGACACTTCGGGCAGACAGATTGCAGAAACTTCAGAGACATCGAAGCAATAAATTCATTTCTTGAAGTTAAACAAGCAGCTGCGATAACGAATTGTTCATCGTAATAGATCGAGAGAGAAAGTGATCGCCGGGTCAATCGGCGGGAATTATGGCAGACCTAGCGAAGTATCAGCAGGAACTGAGCAAATACAATACGAAATACTTCGGCGAAGCCTTGAAGGAACCGCTCAACTTTTGGGGTTTAGCCGGCTTTGCGATCGCCGCCGCCTACACTCAATCCGTTATTCCCTTACTCGTCGCTCTGATTGCCGAGATTATTTATTTGATGATTGTTCCCATGTTGCCGAATTACCGTCGGATGGTTGACAGACGACTTCGCGAACGACTTATTGCCCAACACAAATCTGCCCGCGAAAAACTGATCAAGTCGTTTACCGCGCGCGAACGCGAAGCGGTTGAATATCTTCGTTGGCAAAAAGAAAAAATTCAGGATAACTACAAGAAATTCACCGGCGCCTCCGAAGTTCCCACGAACTTGCATTCGCTCGAACAGCGCTGGGAAGACTTTGTCGATCTTCTCGATGTTTATCGGCGCCGCAAACAGCACCTGAAGTCGATTAATCGACAATCAGTTCACAATCAGCTCTCGCAGGCATTTCGCGCCACCGAAAGCGCAACCGATGAACGCACGAAGAAAGTTCAGCAGACGAATGTTGAAATATTGAAACGTAGGCTCGCCGCTTTTGATGAACTCGAAAGCAGTGTGAAACACGTCGAAGGTCAGCTTCAATCAATCGAGAATTTCTTTGGTTATCTTAACGATGAAATTGTCACGATGTCGCAACCCGATAAATTCACCTTGCTTGATTTTGAACAGCTTTCGGATTCGATCGCGATGACCAAACAAATGCTCGACGCAACTTCCGACGCAATGGGCGCGCTCGATGCTCACAATCGCGCGATGGGAAATTACGAACTTCTTCCCGAAGCAAAAAGCTGAGGCAGCAGCACCCGCGTAAGCAAGGGCGCATCACTCAGCTCTAACTAGATTCCCAACTCCTTTTTTGCTTCCGCAAATTTTTCAACCGCAAAATCCAAATCTTCTCGCGAGTGCGCTGCGGAAACCTGCGTTCTGATTCGCGCCTTCCCTTTTGGCACAACCGGAAACGAAAACGGAATTACATAGACGCCTTTTTGCAGAAGCGACTCTGCCATCTTCACCGCCGGCATCGCATCGCCAAACATCACCGGAACAATCGGATGTTCGCCGGCGAGAATCTCCAAGCCGACTTTGGATAATTCCGCGCGAAAATATTTTGTGTTTTCGTGGAGACGATCGCGCAGCTCGGTAGATTCGCTCAACATCTCGATTGCTTTGATCGAAGCGCCGACAATCGGCGGCGCAACCGAATTCGAAAATAGATACGGACGCGAACGCTGCCTTAGCATTTCGATAATTTCTTTTTTCCCAGTCGTGTAACCGCCGCTCGCGCCGCCGAGAGCTTTGCCGAGCGTTCCCGTAATGATGTCCACGCGATCCATTACGTCGTGGTGTTCGTGGGTTCCGCGTCCCGTCTTTCCCATAAATCCGACGGCGTGTGAATCATCGATCATCACCAGCGCATCATACTTATCCGCTAGGTCGCAGATTTCCGGCAACTTCGCGACATAACCATCCATCGAGAAAACTCCGTCGGTTGCGATCATTCTGTTTCTCGCTGACTCGGCTTCTTTCAACTTCGTTTCGAGATCATTCATGTCGCCATTGTTGTAACGAAATCGCTGCGCTTTGCTAAGACGAATTCCGTCAATCACACTCGCGTGATTCAGCTCATCCGAAATCACCGCGTCTTCTTCACCGAGAATCGTTTCGAAGAGACCGCCGTTTGCGTCGAAGCAAGATGTGTAAAGAATCGTGTCTTCGGTTCCGAGAAACGCGCTGATTTTCGCTTCGAGATTTTTGTGAATTGTTTGAGTACCGCAAATAAATCTCACCGACGACAAACCAAAACCCCAGACGTCGAGCGCCCTATGTGCCGCTTCAACAATCGCCGGATGATCGGAAAGCCCCAGATAATTATTCGCGCACATATTCAAGACGCTCTTACCGCCTGCGACTTTTATATGCGCCTCCTGCGGACTCTCAATTATGCGTTCGGATTTATAAAGACCGACTTCGCGGATTTCATTGATTGTATTTTCTAATTGATTTTGAATTTTTTTGTACATAATTTGAGTTCTAGTTTTGCTTTCAGCCGCGTTAACGCGGCTTTCCGCACTTTGCGGCGATTAGCCACGCGCTTCAGCGCGTCGTTCTAGTCATAATTCTATTTCCAGTTTTGTTTTCAGCCGCGTTTACGCGGCTTTCCGCGCTTCGCGGCAATTAACCACGAGCTTCAGCGCGTGGTTCGAGTCTCACAAAAATCGAAGGGCGTTTTAACGTCCTTCATCTCCGCTTTAGCTTTCGTCACAAGAAATTTTTTCCAAACGCGAATGTGTCGCCCCTTTTTTGTGATGATCTTTCTGATTCAAAACGTAATCTATCACCCAAGGCAAATCTTTTGTGCCGAAACTCACGATGCCGTAGCCGCGTTGCC
>DAITAB010000275.1:0-3068 GCA_036824525.1 Pyrinomonadaceae bacterium | reverse complement strand
CAACCATGAATGAATCACTGGTGGTTTCCATGAATGCGGTGTCGACTAATTTCGACGGAACAATATTCCGATTTGCAAATGGAGTATATCCACGCGAATCGTAACTTGAATCGCCGAAAAGTAGCGCATACTTCGCCGGTCTCTTCCATGAACGAGTGGCAAATCGGAAGAACTCTTTCAGCGCTTCGGGAGTCGGCGCGCCGAAACTGAATTCGTCGTAAATGTCTTCGACATCGACGACCATCGTCCTTAAACCTTCCGCACGTCGGAGCAATGAAAGCTCATTCGCCTGCGCCAGGAAGTCCGACGACGTAACAATCACCAATTCTGCCGTGTTTTTCTTGCTGCGAAGATTCGAAACCGAATCGTTTACTACATCCAACACACTTTCGATTCGTGAATTGGTGATCGCAAGGATTTCGCGCTCGTAGCCTGCCGGAGCGAGCGAGAATCCGAAAGCTCCATTGGAAGAAACCACGCCCGGAATAATTTCCTTAGCTACGCGATCATTACTAATTTCAAAAACGCGTATCGATTGATTTGAAAATCCGTCAACCCTAACGCCCGTATTGGCGTTTGCCTTGAAGCGAAGCGAATCGTTATTCGCCACGAAGTTTCGGGAATATCTCACTTTTATCGAATCAAGCAGACTGACATCTGAACCAAGCCCAAAAGCCTGAAGCGCGATCACGTTGTCACCGCTCTGCAGCGCTGAAGAAGCTACGTCAAACGAGAATTCACGATTTTCCTTTCCGTTAAGGTAGACGTTTCCGAGTGAAGTGCCGTTGAGAACGACTACGATCGAATGCTCGACGTCAGTGATTCCTTGAATCCTAACCCGAACATTTGCAACCGATCCTTCGGCGACATTTGGAAGCGTAACGGTCTGCAGCGTTGCGACCGATCTGAGCACTGCTTGCCCAAACCAGTTCTCGGCTTCACCGTTGATAATACCCGCCGCATAAGTCACACGCGGTTTCACTTCGACGATGCTTTCAAAACTCGACGCGAAACTAGTCGCACCAGAATCCACGGCATCGATCACGCGACGTCCGGTCTGCCGACCGCGAACGAGATAGTACACGGATTTATCGGTTTCGAGAGTGTCTGCGCCTCGACCAAAGAACTGGATCGAACCTTCCGAATCGACCTTGAAGGGAACTTCGATTCCTTGGTTGAATAACTGCCAAGTCGCGGAGTTCGATGTGACATCAAAATCGGCTGCCGAAAGTTCGGAAGCACTGACTCGATACCACCCATCATGATTGACGCGAATTTTCGCACCTTCAGACGAAGCAATTAATTGTTGAACCTCATTGGAGATTTCAATCGATCTCTTCATGGCTGAAGTCGATGCGCGTGGAATGTTTACCGATTCACGAGCTGCGACATATTGCGATTTCGTAAAATCGCCGAACGTAGCATTGTTTCGTTCAACGGAACTTAATTCAGAAACTGCGATCTGATTGACGGGACCGTGAATTCTGGTCTCGCCGTTGAGATCAATTTCCTCTAGAAGATAATTTGCATCTGCCGAGGGTTTTTCGTCGATCCACGAATAGGTATCTCCGCTCGCGCGAATTTCTATATTGGTTCGCAGCGAAGTTCCGATTAGCGGTGTGGGATTCAACAACTCACGTTTCTCTTTTGAAACACGGTAAACATTGAATCCGAGGTTGGAAGTTTCCGACCCGGTAACCCAATGCAGCACAGTCCGTTTTCCATCAGTGAATGCCTCGAACTTCTCGAGTTGCGCCGAAAGCGGAACTGCGACAATTCCGAAATCAACTGTTGGATTTGATGTAGTGCCGGTTGCGTTAGTAACTGTATTGTTACCAAGCGCGCCGGTACTTCCAGGCGTCAGCGTTACCAAACCTGAAACGTATCGACCTGTAAAAGCGCCGGCTCCAGGGGTTCCGTCGTCATTATTGTCGATATTGTCATCCGGGTTTACGGAAGTTGGCGTACTGGATGCATCGCCCGCATACGGCGTAACCGTGATTCTGTACTGACCGGGCAGCAAACTGCAGAAGTTGTAATTGCCGGTAGCATTGGTCACGATCCCACCATTCGCGTCGTCTGCAGTGCCCAAAATTCCGTCAGGTCCAACCGGAATTTCCACACCGGCAGAATCGTAAATTCGAACGGTGCGTCCGCTTAAGGTAGCCTCACCCGCATCGAATATTCCGTTGTTGGTTTGCGCGCCCGGACCGCGGTCGTTAAACAGTGTTCCCGAAACGCATAAACGATAGAAGCCGAAATCGACAGTCATATTTGCTGCCGCATCAACAGCGCCCTGACCGCTCCCCTGTACATCTGCTTCGTTAGTCGGCTCGCCCGGTGCGCCAAGCGCTATGGTCGCGGAGAGAACTCCGGTCGTAATAACACCATTTGCCGAACCGGTCGGGTCGATACCGTTCTCACCGTTTTGCCCGACAATGGAGGTCGAGTCCAAATCGGTCGCGTTTGCGCCCGTTGTATTTCTGGTTCCGGCAAGTACACCGCCGGGGCCGAAATTCGAGCCGTTTATTCTAACGACATAATTGTTTGCCGCGAGATTATCGCAACGATAATATCCACTCGCATCCGTTATGACAGTTGCAACCGGACTTCCGGGAGTGTCCGGTGTTCCGTCCGCATTTGCGTCAAGGAAGCAGCTGACCGAAACACCGGAGATGCCAACTTCCGCTCCCTCGACCTGACCATTATTGTTTGTGTCGAACCAAACACGATTACCGATCGAGAAAACCGCACTGTTGGTAAATCCTGCGTCTAAATTGTGATTATTATCGCCGGGATTTCCCGTCGTGACAGCGATAACCGGGAAAGTTCCCGCAGGCGACCCAGTCGGATTTGTTACCAACGATGCATCTGAGTCACTGCCGGCATCGAAACCCAACTGCGAGGTCTGATTTCTGGTCGTCAAAAGTTTGCCCTGAAGCGGACCGCCGACGCCATAATTTGCCGCGAGATCAAATCGAATCTGATAATTCGTGTTGTAGCCGATCGGACCATTAACAATTCCAATGCTGTCGGTAATATTCGGATCCGCAGCGGTCCCGCCGATG
>DAITAB010000274.1:0-3081 GCA_036824525.1 Pyrinomonadaceae bacterium | reverse complement strand
CATTGGGAAATTCAGAAACAAAATCGCCGAGCAACACAATCAGATCGGGATTCTGAGCGTTCGCCACAGCAACCACTTGTCGGATTTGATCTTCGTCAGCGCCATTGGATCCGCCGTGGATGTCCGCGATTGCAACTATCTTGAGTCCGTTTAGTTTCGGATTCCAGTTGTTCACTGCAAGATCATATTCGCGAACGACGAGCCTTCGCGGTTCGATGAAATATGAATATGCAAGACACAAAATCGCAAACAGCGCGAGGGAGCCGAAAGCGATCGAGAATTTTTTCATCATTGATAAAGTTCTAAACAGGAAAATATTCGCGCCACCGATCATCCACGAGTTTCGCGATATCGTCGCGCACATCAAGCTCTTTGGGGTACCAAGGTTTCATTCGCGCATCGATCACGATGGGTGAAGCGTAATTCAGATGATTGTCGCTTACTTCAATGCCCTTCGCGTAAACATCCGTCGCGGGATTAAACCGCGTCCAAGTTGCCCATAAAAAGTTCTCGACCGAATCGGCATAGTCGGCGGAATCGTGTATCACGATAATCTGCCAATCGGCGAAAGCCGAGCTCTTCGCGATTCTTTGCGGAAAATCCTTTTCTTCGTCGTAGCTATTTCCTTCGATAACCAAACATCCGCCGCAAAATACTTTTGCGCGCCGCGCACCTTCCGGAAGCTCGCCGCGGAATTCGCGTCTGAGTTCCCTTTTTTCTTCGCCGGTTCCGACCAGCATCGCCTTGCTTCCATGATTAATTTTCCCGCTGGCGTAATCGAGTGTATCGAAAGAAGTATTCGAGAAGATAAAAAAGTCGGTACGAAAATCCGCGCGCGCGAGAATGTGTTCGAATAGTGATTTGAAATCGCGCAAATCCTGTGGCTGATCGGTGAGAAGAAGAAATTTCGTTAAAGAAAGTTGTCCTTCGCCTAAGATGCGAAATCCTGATACGAGCGCTTCGCGCGTGTAGCGTTCTCGCACGACAGCCGCGCTCAAGGAGTGAAATCCCGTTTCTCCGTAACTCCAAAGATCCCGAACGCTCGGCATTACCAAAGGAAACAATGGCGACAAAAGTTCCTGCAAAAAATCGCCGATGAAAAAATCCTCTTGTCGCGGCTTGCCAACGACTGTCGCAGGATAGATCGCATCCTTGCGATGAAAAATCGCCTCAACATTCAAAATCGGATAATCGTGTTGAAGCGAGTAATAGCCGTAATGATCGCCAAAAGGACCTTCGGGTTTTCGTATGCGCGGAGGAACTTTTCCGCAAATCGCAAACTCCGCTTCAGCTATCAGACGTAATCCATCGCTCAAAGGATTTTTGGTTACGGAAAGTTTGTCGCCGGCTAGCAGCGAAGCGAGCATCAGCTCCGGAATATCTTCCGGTAGCGGCGCGATTGCTGAAAGAATTAAGGCGGGCGGTCCACCGAGAAAAATGTTGAGAGGCAACGATTGATTAAGTTTTTCAGCCTCGTTGTAATGAAAGCCGCCGCCCTTGTGTATCTGCCAATGAACTCCGGTAGTGCGCGAATCGTGTTTCTGAATCCGATACATACCGAGGTTGTGTTTTCGCGTCACCGGATGTTCGGTGTAAACAAGCGGCAAGGTTAGAAAGGCGCCGCCGTCTTCTTGCCATGTAGTGAGAATCGGGAGCTCGTCGAGATTTGGAATTGATTGACGGATTTCCGTCACCGGCGCCGAAGCGACATTTCGCAACCCGATTTTTAATCCATCGATGAAAAGCTGACGCGATTCCCAGAGTTTTGAAAAAGTCGGTGGAAGAATATTCTCCGCGAGATGTACTGCGCGCTCGACGAATGCTTTGGGCTTTCTTCCAAAGGCAATCTCGATACGTTTCTGCGAACCGAAAAGATTTGTAGCTACGGGAAACCGCGATCCTTTCACGCGATTAAACAACAACGCTTTTCCGCCTCGCTCGATTACGCGGCGGTGAATTTCTGCGAGTTCAAGAAATGGATCGACCTCGACGTTGATTTCCGTGAGGTCATTTTCGCGGCGAAGCGTTTCAATAAAAGCGCGCAGATTTTTGTGCATCGTAGATATTCAAGAATGTCTTCGCCGTTCCGATTAGATCAAATCTAAATTCGTGAATCTTCCGCCGTCGATTTCGAGACGCAGCCTCTTTTGCAATTACGGAAAAAGATTACTTCTTCCGCAAAGAGTCTCTGTTCAGATCAAGCTCGGAAGATTTGATCATCTCGATGTTCATCTTCGGAAATCGCTTGGCAAGATCATCCTTGAACATCGCGTAATCGCCGACGATGATTATGTCGCCGCCACGCAAATTCTTCGACGCGAAATCGCGTACCTGTCCTGCGCTCACGCTTTCCGTATTGGACATATATGAGTTCAGTTCACTCATTGGCAGACCGAACGTAATCAGATCACTAATTTGATTCGAAACGCCAAAATTCGTTTCGAAATTGCGACCGAAAGTTCCGGTCAAGACCGCTTTCCGCGCAATCATTTCCGATTCGATTGCCGCTTCGTTTGAAAGTTTTTCCAACGCGTCGATCGTCAATTCCGCAACTTCCGCCGCGGACTCATTCTTCGTCTGGCAGCGCGTAGAGAAATTCGCGTTCACTTTGCGCCACGCAAAGGAACTCGCCGCTCCGTAACTCAAACCGCGCTTGATCCGTATTTCCTGATTGAGTCGGGCGGAATAGCCGCCGCCAAGAATTCCGTTAGCGACCGATGCCGGGAAAACTTCCGAATAGCCGGACAAACGCCCGTGGGAAAGTCTTTTTGCGTAGCTTACAGAAGCTTGTCCGGAATTTGGCACATCGACAACCAACATTCTCAACACGAGCGAATTAAGAGACGCCGTTGCTCCTAGCGCCGGCAATGCATAAACATTTTTGGACCCGCGTTTTTCGGGCGGATTACTCCACACTCCAAAAAATCGTTTTGCAGCGGCGTTCGCCTGTGCTTCAGAAATGTCACCGGCGAGAATCAACGTCGAGTTTTTAGGCAGAAAGAAAGCCTTATGAGCTGACATGAGATTCAGACGGGTGATTGACTTAATCGTTTCCGGAGTTCCGAAGGCGAAGTGTTCATC
>DAITAB010000273.1:0-3082 GCA_036824525.1 Pyrinomonadaceae bacterium | reverse complement strand
AATCTGTTTCCGTGAGTCCGTAACCTTGTCGCGAATTTTGCGGCGCGGAGTAACCCTGATCAATCGTTCGCAGTCCGATGCCCAAACTTATCTTCTCGCCGAACGCCGTGAAATCAAATCGCGCGGAGATGAATCCATTTGAATTCACGCTCCCGTTGGAGCGCAGGCTGCCAGCCTGCAACGATTGCCCAGCAATCGCAAACCGCGACGATTAGAAATTCGAATGACGTTGAATTTTTTGGCGGTAAACGTTTTCCGAACGCTCGCGCGTTCGATGCAGGCAGGCTGCCTGCGCTCCATTGCGCGCTCCAATTTTCTTCGTCGCAGTCCGATATTTCGGGCGTTTCGCTGTCTTGACCGTCAAAATTGTGCGTGTTATGATTTCGTTTTTTGATGGGTGAATCGCGCGCCACACACCTTCGGTTCCGTATTTTAAAATCGAGAATTTCTTACTTCTATGTACGTACTTGCCTTTTTTGAATCTGCCGTTCAGCTTGTGCCGGATGGCACAATCGTTGTCCATATCGCGCTGATCCTTTTGATGATCTACGTGCTCAATCGAACTTTCTATCGCCCGATAAATAAAGTCATTGAAATGCGCGAGCGAAATAAGGGCGGACATTCCAGCGAAGCCGAACAAATTCTTTCGAAGGTAAACGAAAGAAACGCTCAATTTGAAAATGAAATGCTCGGTGCGCGTTCTACCGGTTACAAAATGATCGAATCGGAGAGAAATCAGGCTGTTTTAGCAAAGGAATCCGCGCTCGGGGCGATTCGCGAAGAAGTTTCTGCGAAAGTGACCAGCGAAAAAGCCTCGCTTCTGAAACAGAAAGAAGGCGCTTTGAAAACCCTTTCCGGCGAAGCCGAACAATTGGCGGCAAAAATTAAGTCAAACATTCTCGGTTCGTAATTCCAGCTTTTTATGTTTCTCTATTTTGTAAGTCTTATCTTTGTGTCCGCGGAAGGCGGTTGGTTCGAGAGTTTCTTGCATTGGTGGCACGCCAAGGCAGATCCGATCTTGAATTATCCGGGATTCGAGGTATGGAAATTTTTGAACCTCGCTATTTTCGTTTACATACTTTATCGCCTCCTTCGTGTGCCTTTGGGCGGCGCCTTCAAAGCAAAACGCGAAGCCATTCGCGCCGATTTGATTAAGGCGGAAGAGGAAAAGAAAAATGCTTTGGCGAAACTCACCGATATAGAAGCAAAATTCGCTCACATTGAAAATGAAAAGATCAGTGTTTTAAAAGAAGCCCAAAAAGAATTAGACCAGGAGAAAGAGCGAATTCTTCAAGAAACAAAATCGGAAACAATGAGACTCCGCGAACAGGGCGAAGCGGAAATCGCTCGGGTAATTCAACAGTCGAAAATCGATTTGCGACATTACTCGGCTGAAGAAACCATTCGCCGCGCTGAGGCGCTGATAAAAGGTTCTATGAATGAAAGCGCGGATTCGCGTCTGGTGAAAACGGCAATTCAATCAATGGGAGGCGTTAAATCATGAGTGTAGAAATGATCGCGCGCCGATATGCTTCAGCGCTTGCCGATGTAGTTTTGGAAACGGGCGAAACGGAACGCGTTCGCAGTGAGTTGAAGCAGTGGGAATTGATGATGCACGAAAATCCGGTGGTGAGCGCTACTTTCCGCAATCCTTCATTTACACATGCGCAGAAGGAAAGCATCATCGAGAAATTGATTCAAAAAACTTCTCCTTCTGAGACTACCGCGAATTTCCTACGCATCCTTGCTCAAAACGGACGCGTCGCGGAAATTCCGCAAATCAATGAGCGATTAGCGGTCGTCTTGCAGGAACGTCTGGGTGGAATTTCAGCAAAGGTAGAGTCAGCCCGCGCGCTCTCTTCTAATGAGCGACAGGAATTTCTCGAAAGCCTCGAGAAGATGACCGGTAAAAAGGTGAGCGTTGAATTTTCGGAAGATCCGAATTTGATCGGCGGAGTTGTCACAACAATCGGCTCGACCGTTTACGATGCATCGGTAAAAACGAGATTGGAAAATTTGAAACAGGAATTAGTGAATGGCTAGCGGTGGATCGTTGTTCGTTTGGGCTCTAGATTTGGTTCTTTTGGTTGTGGTTTTGGATTCTTAAATTGCCACGAGCTTTAGCTCGTGGACTCGACAAAAAAGAGATTTCGGGCTTTAGCCCAACGATCTCGCAATTGATTTACTTTTTCACCTTTGGCTAAAGCCATTTGGTAAAATTTTTTTCTGGGTTCGGCTGAAGCCGCGTCGTTTTCGCGCTCATAGTCCACGAGCTCAAGCTCGTGGCAATGCGGATACAAAAAAGATAATTTTTTTTGCGGCGATTAACGATTTTCTATTTAAAAAATTATGGAAGCAATTAAAGCAAACGAAATCAACGATATTATCAGGCAACAAATTCAGAATTTCGATTCCTCGATGACGGTCGCGGAAGTTGGAACCGTCATAAAGGTCGGCGATGGCATTGCGGAAATCCATGGACTTGAAAAAGTTATGGCGGGAGAGCTGATCGAGTTCCCGCATGGCGTTCGCGGTCTCGCGCTAAACCTTGAAGAAGATAAAGTCGGATGCGTACTCTTCGGCGAGTTCCAAAAAATCAAAGAAGGCGATCAGGTAAAAAGAACGAAGCGCATCATGAGCGTTCCGGTCGGTGATGCGATGATCGGTCGGGTTGTTGACGCCCTTGGAAATCCGATTGATGGAAAAGGCGATATCGTCACCGATAAATTTAATCCGGTCGAAAAAATCGCGCCTGGAATTATTGACCGCCAACCCGTTAAAGAGCCGCTCCAAACCGGACTCAAAGCAATTGACGCGATGGTGCCGATCGGACGCGGACAGCGCGAACTTATTATTGGTGATCGGCAGACGGGAAAAACTGCTGTCGCGATTGATACGATCATCAATCAAAAAGGCAAAGATGTTATTTGCGATTACGCCGCCACCGGTCAGAAAGCTTCGACCGTTGCGCAGGTTGTAAAAAAACTTAACGACTTCGGCGCGATGGATTATACGATCGTCGTTTCCGCAACTGCTTCCGATCCGGCTGCGATGCAATTTCTTGCGCCGTATTCCGGAGTCG
>DAITAB010000082.1:4410-10190 GCA_036824525.1 Pyrinomonadaceae bacterium | reverse complement strand
CTTGGATATGCGCCCCAGGTTAAATTCGAACGTGACCAGTTTCCTTTTTTTCTTTTCGACGAGAATTTTGTGCGGCGTCCGTTGCGTCGTAATGAAGACAATAAATTCCAGGTCAGAGAGTCGTCTCAGACTTTATCAGTTGATGACTTGTTCGCAATTGCCGAGTCTTCGCCCGAGCGAATAAGTCCCGGCGCGTTGATGCGTCCGGTGGTTCAGGATTATTTGTTGCCAACAATTCTCTATGTCGGTGGCGCGGCGGAGATCAGTTACTTCGCACAGTCGAATGCGATTTATAACGTGTTGAACCGTCCCGAAACGAGAATTCAGCACCGCGCAAGCTTCACGATAATACCCCCGAGAATCATTCGAACACTCGAGAAGGCAAATTTAAGCGTCACCGGAATATTTTCGGGAAAGGAATTTCTCGTAAATCGACTTATCGACGATGAAATTCCACGCGAAACTGCCGCACAGTTTGACGCAATCGAACAAAAGTTTTCTCGCGAGCTTGATCGGCTGGAAGACAATTTCCGAATGACTGATCCGACGTTGCTGCCAACTCTTGCCAAGCGACGACGAAAGATTCTCTACCACGTTGAGGTTTTGAGGAAGAAATTTCGCCGCGCGCATTTTTCCCGCGATGAAGTTCTTCGCCGGAAGATCGAGAATCTGTTGGCGGTCACATATCCGAATGACGGTTTACAGGAACGAACACTGAGCACTCTTCTTTTTGTTAATGTGTACGGCGAAGAATTTATTGAGATGATTTATCGTCACACAAAAACTAGGGGCGAAACTCACACGATTTTGATTCCCTGAAGCAGAGGGCGATTCAAACCATAACGCATGAGCAAAATTCGAATTCTTCCCGATAATCTCGCAAATCAAATCGCCGCCGGCGAAGTCGTTGAGCGCCCGGCTTCTGTTGTCAAAGAACTAATAGAAAACGCGATTGATGCAGGTGCGAAGCGACTTCAAATCGAGGTGGAACTTGGCGGAAGGCGATTGATTCGCATTTCGGATGATGGCGAAGGTATGTCTCGCGATGATGCGGTATTGGCTTTCGAGCGACACGCTACTTCAAAAATCGCGAAGCTTGAAGACCTCTCGGCAATCGGAACCCTCGGTTTCCGCGGTGAAGCGCTCGCATCGATTGCATCTGTATCGAAAGTTGAGTTGATTACGAAAACAGAAGCGGATTCGCTTGGCAGCAAAGTAATAATTGAAGGCGGTAAGTTGATTGACGTAACGGACGCGGCGCGAACGACCGGCACCACAGTCGCGATTCGCGAACTGTTTTTCAATACTCCTGCACGACGGAAATTCATGCGCAGTGAGGCAACTGAGAATTTTCATCTAACGAATATCATCACGCATTACGCGCTCGCCCATCATGAAATCGCTTTCACGCTAACCAATAACGGACGCGAAATTCTGCGCACCGCGCCCGCTCGTGATTTGCGCGAACGCGCATTTCAGATTTTTGGCTCCGATTTGATTGAGAGTCTTCTTTCTGTAAATGGCGGACGTGAAAACATCGCCACCGTTTCCGGTTTCGTTTCCGCGCCGCGCGAGAGGCGCTCAACTCGCGATTCCCAATACTTTTTTATTAATCGGCGGTTCGTTCGCGATAAACTTCTGAGTCGCGCTCTGACCGAAGGTTTTCGTGCAGTTCTGCCCCACGGCGTTTTTCCTATCGCGTTTCTGTTTCTCGATGTTCCGCTCGATGAAGTTGACGTAAATGTTCATCCGGCAAAAACGGAAGTGCGTTTCAGACGCGCCGATGCGGTGAAAGAGGTGATTGCTGAAGCGGTAAGAAACGCGCTGCGAAGTTCGGGAATCGTCGCGCCGGAGATATCACCGATTGAAGCGGCGGATAGTTTCGCATTGGAAAATGGTGAAACGATCTCGTTAGGCATCGCGGCGAATGAATCGATTCATAGAGACCAATCTAAAGCGGCTACTTCGCAACATGAAATTACTTTCGAATCTGCCGACTTCGATAGAGAACTACGAATCGAAGTTACGTCGAAAGATTTTGAGGCGGAAGCGGAAATGCGTACCGGTGATCGTTCGCCCGGAAGAATCGAATCTCCTCAAAAAACCATGGGCAGCGACGAAACATCGCGCGCGGCGTTCGTTTCAAATTCGCCAGCGTTGCAATCGGCGCAATCGGCGACTCGCAACTACGCCACCCTTCCGCCGGTAGATTCTGCGTTGAAAGCGACGCGAGAAACTGAAGTTGCAAAACTAAGCGCGACGAAAATTCGCCCGATCGGTCAGCTTCACGATAGTTTCATTATCGCCGTTGACGATGAAGGACTTCTTTTGATTGATCAGCATGTAGCGCACGAACGCATATTGTTCGATAAGTTTCGACTTCGCGAAGGCGAGCGCGCGGTTGAATCACAGAGTCTTTTGATTCCGGAAACCTTGGATTTGAGTCCTTCACAAACCGTCGCTTTTGATTACGTTCAGGATGAACTGTCTGCGCTCGGATTTTCGTTGATGCGACTTTCCGGCAGGACGATCGCGATCAAAGCAATTCCTTCCGATTTGCCTCCGGGTGAGACGCGGAATCTCTTGAATGAAATTCTGGAAACAGTTGATCGCGAAAAACGCGGGAGTGCGCTCGAGAATTTGCGCGATGATATCGCCGCTTCGATAGCATGTAAGGCGGCAGTGAAAATAAATATGAAACTCACTCCGGAAAAAATGCAATGGATGATTGATCGTTTGGTGTTGACTGCAAATGCGATTACGTGTCCGCATGGTCGCCCGATTGTTTTGCGTCTTACGATGAATGACATTGAAAAAAGTTTTCACCGGAAATAATGGGAATGACCTTGTGAATATTTCGATTAACCAGAAAAGACTTTTCGAGCGGGTAGTGAATACCTTCGAGACCGGCTCGCCTGCCGGTCGATACGACGCGATTGCGATTTTGAACGACGGACCCGGCGGCAAACAGCAAATCACTTATGGACGTTCGCAGACTACGGAATACGGAAATCTTCGCTTGTTGCTTCAAAAGTATGTGGCTGCAAACGGAACTTTTAGCCGGGCGTTGAAACCTTACGCGGAAAAAGTCGGCGTTCAACCTCTTATCGACGACGAGAAATTCAAAACTCTGTTGAAAGATTCTGCTAAAAATGATCCGGTGATGCGGAATGTTCAGGATAGGTTTTTCGACGAAAGATATTTTCAACCGGCATTGAAATGGGCGAGCGAAAATCGTCTCATCCTGCCGCTTTCCGGTTTAGTAGTTTACGATTCCTTTATTCATAGCGGATCGATTTTGTGGGAAATACGAAGAACATTTGCCGAGGCAACGCCGGTACGTGGCGGAAATGAAATTGAATGGACAACCGCTTACGTCAACGCCCGACACAAATGGCTGAGCGAACATCCGCGCGAAATCGTAAGGAAGACGATTTATCGTACGACGTTTTTTAAGGAAGAGATAAAGCGCGGGAACTGGTTGCTCGGTAAAACACCGATATTCGCAAATGGAATAAAAATATCCTGAAACTTCACACTTATTCGATAATCGCCAAAACATCGCCGGCATTTACGGTTTCTCCTTCAGCGAAACGTAGTACTTTCAGGATTCCATCCTTCGGCGATTTCATTTCGTTCTGCATCTTCATCGCTTCTACTACAATTATTCCATCGCCTTCCTTAACTGAATCGCCTTCATGGCTCAAAACGCGAACCACTTTTCCCGGCATCTGCGCCTTGAGTTCAATGGCTCCGTCCGTTTGGGCTATTCCGGCGCCGGTTCCGCGCAGACGTTTTGGATCCGCAATCCTTATTTCGAAAGAATTTCCTCGCGATGAAACGGAAATCGGGTCATTCGAATTTGGTCGGGGCGCTATGAAAAATTCGTAAATATGATTCTTGTGTTTCAGCAAATAGACGTTTGGCTCCGGTTGAGAAGCGTTGAGTTCGAATTCTCGTCCGTCAATCTCCGCAAAAACTCGTTCGCCATCGCGCCGAAAAGAAATCGCGTACTTCGTATTATTTAGTTCGGCAATCAGTTTCATCGTCGGGTCGAGCGCTTGTATTCCTGACGCAGCAAATCCATAAACTCTTGGCGGCGGTGATAAAGCCTGCGCGGTTTTCGCGGCGAGTGTCGCGCCAGTGCATATGAAGTAATAATCGGCAAGGCGACAGTCGAATCTACATAACAGATAACCGCATCGGGCAACATTTCCGGATCGACTTTTCCCCAGGAAACCGCTTCGCCGGCGGTAGCGCCGCTCAACCCGCCCGTATCAGGTCGGGCATCCGTTACTTGCAGAAAATAGTCGTGACCTTTTTCGTCAATGCCGAGAACTTCCTGAATTTGCGGTTCGGTTTGAAGCGCAAAGTTTTTCGGACTTCCGCCGCCGAGAATAAAGATCGCAGATTTTCCACCCGGTTTCATTTTTTTGCCCGTGTGCACAACTCCGCGTTTTGCCGCGAGAACAATCGATGCGGTTTCGTTTACGTCAAGATTCGGATTGAGCACAAGGGCACTGCCTTGCAATTCCTTGGCGGCGATATTCATTCCGATCGAAGAATCGCCGGGCGATGAAGTGTAAATCGGCACACCATATTCATAAGCAACGGCGAGCAAAGACTTATTCTTGATTCCGAGTTTCTTGCCGCGCGCGGCTACATATTTTCCGCAAAGATAATGAAATTCGGCGGAAGACATCGATCTTTGAAATTCGGGCGCTTCGATTACGCGTCGGAAAAACGAGTCGGTATCGAGCAGCACGCTGTAATCAAAAAAGATGTCGTAAATTCTCACGACTTCTTCCTCGCGTAAAATCACATCGGAAATCTGCGCGTTACCTTGATGCATATCGAGTCCGATTCCGAAATGTGTGTCGTGATAAAGATTCGCGCCGGTAGAAATTATCCAATCGATAAAACCCGCTTTTACGAGAGGTATGAGCGCGGAAATTCCCAAGCCCGCCGGAGTCAGCGCGCCGGTGAGCGTAACTCCGATCGTCACTTCGGGCTCGAGCATTTTGTTGGTAAACAAACGGCAGGCTTCACGCAGACGCGCGGCATTGTAAGCCATGAAAGACTCGTCAATGAGATCAGCAAGTTTTGTGTTTTTGGAGATCGGCTTCGGGTCGATCTTCTTGCCGCTTAGGAATTTTGATTTCTTTTTCATCGAAATTTATTTGGGTTTGCCTGCCGGAACGTGACCTATTCGTTTTGAAACGAATTTACCGCACTTTGCGACAAAGCGAAAAATTTTCGTTCCGTAGGAACGTTTGACATTTGCCCAACGATTCATCGTTGGGTGTTAGTTTACAACGAGACGTAGTCGCATAGCGACGGCTGAAGTTCCGTCAGCCAAAAACAAAACGCTCGTCGTAAGGAATATTGTGTTTGCGTAGAAATTGAACAAATTCTTCTCGAAAATCTTTCTTTGCGTGATGACGTTTCTGATTCTCAATATATTTGATGGTGCGTTCAATGTCTGATACCGAAATCGAAAATGCGCCATAGCCTTGTTGCCACGAGAATTTTCTTAAGGTGGAAAAAGTATCATGAATCCATTTCGAACTGCCGCCTTTGATAAGCTGAACAGCCTTCGAGATCGGCATCGTTGATGGAAGCGACCGTAGAATGTGAACGTGATCGCTTGTTCCACCGACAGCGATGGCAGTGAAATTATTCTGTCGTGCAATTCCACCTATGTATGCCCAAAGACGTGGTTGCAACTCATCACTTATCTGTGGGCGACGTTCTTTTGTGCTGAATACAACGTGGAAGAA
>DAITAB010000082.1:0-4310 GCA_036824525.1 Pyrinomonadaceae bacterium | reverse complement strand
TCTCACACAAACAACCGCTGAAGCTTTCGCGAAGTTCCGATAATCGATCCGGCGATACCTCAATATCAAAACACCAACAACTTTTCTCTTTGGCGCCGCAAGCGAATTCGCGTCCGCAGGAGTCGCAAACAGAGTTCGGCGCCTTAACGGGACGCGATACCGTGAGACCTTCTGTCGAATTTTCATCCATCAGTGGCGTTCGCTTTCACAACCGCGCGACGAATGCGCAGAAGATTTATTTTCTTATCGTCCGCCTTGAGAATTTCCACACTGAGTCCATGTAAATCGAGCTTCTCATTCTTCTTTGGCACATAACCGAAATCGCTGGTTACGAGTCCGGCGATGGTCGTTACATCTTCTTCGTCGATATCAATATCAAAAAGTTCTTCGATCTTTTCGATTTCCGTGGAGCCGAGCACATCGAAGTAATCGCCGTTCTCTCCCTTTACTATTTCGATCACTTCACCTTTTTCCGTGTCTTCATCTTCAATTTCGCCGACGATTTCCTCTACGATATCTTCAAGGGAAACAACTCCGGCGACTCCGCCATATTCATCGATCACGACGACCAGCTGCACGTGATTGCTCTGCATATCTTTAAGAAGCTCGCGGGCTGGTTTCGTTTCAGGAACGCAAAACGCCGGGCGCAAAAGCTTCGAGATCGGTTCATTTTCGCGTCCTTCGGACCAGGCATTTAGGAGATCGCGAACGTAAATCAATCCTTCGATATTGTCTATTGCGTCGCGATAAACCGGCAGACGCGAATACTTTTCCGAGATCATCAAATCGCGCGCGTCTTTTACGGTTGCGTCGCTCGGGATCGCGCAAATTTCCGGGCGCGGCGTCATTATTTCTCCGGCGCGGGTTTCACCGAATTCGACGACCGTTTCAATCAACTCGCGTTCTTCTTCCTCGATAATTCCTTCGGCTTCGCCAACTTCGATGAGCGCCTGAAATTCCTCACTGGCGATTTCATTTTCCTCATCGGTCGGAGTTGCGCCGCTTCCGAGCTCTGCTCTCGCGTTTGATTTCGCGTTGAGGAAACTATTGAATGGCGCGAAAGCGAAAGACATCAAACCGTAAATCGGTCTTACCCACGGCAAAAGAAGAAGTAGTTTGTTTTCGGGTTCGGAAGAAGTGAGCAGACGCGGAATGATCTGACGGAAAATTACCGTGAGACTCAGGCAAAGAAAAAGCGAAACGAGGAGCAGCTCGGTAGTAGATTGAAAATATCGGCTCGCGCTAAGCGTTACGACGACGCTGAAGACAATGATCAAAGTCTGAATCGCCGAAGATATCGCGAAGCGAAAGCGCGGTCGATCATCCAGAATTTCGCGGAGAAATACGACCGAAGGTTTCTCGACCTCGTCTTCCGATTCCGCCGTGAGTCTTCTCAGAGAGACGTCGCTAAGTTGCGTAAACGCCATATCGATCGTCGCGAGAAAGACGAGCGCGAGAAGGATCAAAGCTGCAATGATAATTTCGGTTTCCATCACTAAGAAATGCGTAGCTTATCACGAAGTCGGAGTTCGAGCCGATTCATCTCGCCGCTATCTTTTTCATGATCATAGCCGCATAGATGCAAAATTCCGTGGAGGATCAGTTGGGTGATTTCGCGTTCAAGTTTCAGTTTGTTTTCTTTTGCCTGTCGCGCTGCCTGATCGGCGCTGATTACTACATCGCCAAGGAAATCCTTTTCGGAGAATTCGCCTTCAACCGGAAAAGAGAGAACATCGGTAGTCGAATTTTGGTGGCGAAACATCCGATTAAGCTCGATCATCTTTCGATCCGAGACAAAAGCAACCGAAACGCTTTTGCTAAGAGTTTCAGGAATCATATTAATAGCTTCATTCAGAAATTTCTCGAATTTCTGTGAATCGATTTTGATTTTGCGTTGGCGATTTACAATTTCCGACATACGTTGCTAATGCGAAGAATTTTCGTCGCGATTATTGTTTGTATGAATTTCGTAAGCCTTTACGATCAGTTGAACCAGCTTGTGTCTGACGACATCTGTTTCATCGAAGTAAACAAAATCAATTCCATCGATTTTCGCCAAAACTTTTTCCGCTTCAAGCAAACCGCATTTCTGTCCGCGCGGCAGATCAATTTGTGTCTTGTCGCCGGTGACGACCGCTTTCGATCCAAAGCCGATTCGCGTAAGAAACATTTTCATCTGTTCGCTGGTTGTATTTTGCGCTTCATCGAGAATGATGAATGCATCGGCAAGAGTTCTGCCGCGCATAAATGCGAGCGGCGCAACTTCTATGATTCGTTTCTCCAAAAGCTTTGCGACCTTTTCTCCATCAACAAGATCAAAAAGCGCATCATAGAGCGGCCGCAAATAAGGATCGATCTTTTCCTGCAAATCACCGGGCAAAAATCCGAGTTTTTCTCCGGCTTCAACCGCCGGTCGGGTGAGTATAATGCGATTTACTTTCTTTTCGAATAAAGCCTGCACCGCCATTGCAACCGCGAGAAAACTTTTTCCGGTTCCGGCGGGACCAATTCCAAATACGAGATCATTTGTCGCCATCGATTCGAGATATTTTCGTTGATTCGAACTTTTTGGCGCCACCTGTTTTTTTCCCGAAGGGTTAAAGCGGGATTTGGTGAAGTGATCTCTAAAGCTATAGGCGCGATCTTCAGCTATCTGTTTGAAAGCATCGCGCATTTCGCGATCGGTGAAAGTATTTCCCTCGGAAAAGAGTTCCGAGAAATCACGCAGAACTTGTTCAACTGTGGAGACGTCGTTGGGATCGCCGTCGATAGTAAGGTCGTGCCCGCGCGTATTTATGCGAACGTCGAGAATTGATTCGAGAAACTTAATGTTCTGATCGTGGACGCCGAAAAGCGTTTCAATAGCGCGCGGCGGAAGTTCGATTTTCTTCAAAAAATACTCCCCGTAAATTTATGTGTCGGGTTGAATTTAACTTAAAGTCGAGTGAAAAAAAAGGCGATTGAATCGAATTCTGTAAAAATCCGAATTTGCCCGGCGGTAATTTCTAAATTCAGGTGCGGGAACGATACGGTTTTTCCGGGCGCTGTTTTTGCGTGAGGAAAAAGCTTGTGATAATCTTTCGCCTTTGTGAGACCTGCCTTTATTAATATCTATAGGAACTTGGAGTAAATAAAACGATGGCGAATGCAGAACAAATCGGTCGGGTTGTACAGATCATCGGTCCGGTAGTTGACGTAGAATTTTCGGGCGATTACATCGCGCCGATTTATCAAGCATTGAGAATCACCTCGGAAGGTTTTGACGTTGAGCAGAAGATAGACGTAGTTGCGGAAGTGCAGCAGCATCTCGGCGAAGGACGCGTGCGCGCAGTTTCGATGCTTCCGACCGATGGAATGGTGCGCGGCATGAAAGTGATCGATCTCGGCGGACCGATTACCGTGCCGGTTGGAAACTCTACGCTCGGACGAGTGGTCAACGTAATCGGCGAGCCGGTGGATGAACTCGGCGAAGTGAAAGCGGAAACGCGTTACTCGATTCATCGTCATGCGCCTTCGTTTTCCGAACAGGCGACCGAACTCGAAATGTTTGAGACGGGAATCAAGGTTATTGATTTGATTCAGCCCTTCTTGCGCGGCGGAAAAATCGGTTTGTTTGGCGGCGCCGGAGTTGGCAAGACGGTTTTGATCATGGAGTTGATCAACAACATCGCGAAAGCGCGCGAAGGATTTTCCGTGTTTGCAGGAGTGGGCGAACGAACGCGTGAAGGAAATGACCTTCTGCGCGAAATGGTCGAATCAAAAGTTATCACTTATGGCGATGCCTTCATGAAAGAGTTTCATGACACCGGCAAGTTCGATCTGACCAAAGTTGATAAAGGCGCGATCAAGGATTCGAAGGTAGCGCTTATTTACGGACAGATGACGGAACCTCCGGGCGCGCGACTTCGCGTTGCGCTTACGGGCTTGACCGTCGCGGAATATTTCCGCGATCAGGGAAACGACGTGTTGTTTTTCGTTGACAACATTTTCCGTTTCACCCAAGCAGGTTCAGAGGTATCGGCGTTGCTTGGACGTATGCCTTCGGCGGTGGGTTATCAGCCGAACCTGGCTTCGGAAATGGGCGAAATGCAGGAGCGAATTACTTCAACGAAAACCGGCGCGATCACTTCGATTCAAGCGGTTTACGTGCCGGCGGATGACTACACGGATCCGGCACCGGCGACGACATTCGCTCACTTGGACGCAGTCACCGCGCTTTCGCGTCAGATTGTAGAACTCGGAATTTATCCCGCGGTCGATCCGCTTGCGTCGAACTCGCGAATTCTCGATCCGCAGATCGTAGGCGAAGA
>DAITAB010000081.1:0-10209 GCA_036824525.1 Pyrinomonadaceae bacterium | reverse complement strand
GAGTTGCACGTCCCGGTAAATCGAAACATTAAGCTGACGATGACAACCGAAGATGTCATTCACGATTTTTCCATTCCGGCCTTTCGAACAAAAGCTGACGTGGTTCCCGGTCGCTACACAACTATCTGGTTTAAGGCGACGGAGGTCGGGCAATATCATCTTTTCTGCGCGGAATATTGCGGATTAAATCACAGCGGAATGATCGGCTCGGTTTTCGTTATGGAACAGCGCGATTATGACAATTGGCTGAGCGGGAATGTTTCCAATCTCACTCCGGTCGAAGCGGGAAAAGATCTTTTTACGAATAAACTCGGATGCGTTTCGTGTCACCAGGAAAATTCTCAAGGTCGCGGACCGTCTCTGGTCGGAGTCGCCGGATCTAAGGCGAAGCTGACGGATGGTTCGGTGGTTGATGCGAACGACGAATATCTGCGCAACTCGATTTTGAATCCGAGTTCCCAAGTGGTGCAGGGTTATTATCCGATAATGCCCACATTCAAAGGACAAGTATCCGAAGAGCAACTGTTGTCGTTGATCGCCTATATTAGATCTATTGGAACTCAGTCTGCGCCCGGCGGCGCGACGGCTGCTGCTCCGGTTTCCGGAAATTCTGCGATGACTCCAAGCAGTTCTTCCGTAGCAAATAACAGTTCCGGAGGCTCGAGGTAGTTATGGAAAGTGTTACGGCAGTAGGTGAAAGAAACGTCGTTGAGAATCCGACGACTAATTATCTCAACAATGGATATAGCATTTGGTCCTGGTTGTTAACGAAAGATCATAAGCGCATCGCGGTGATGTATCTCATCGTCGTGTCGGTGTTCTTTATGATCGGCGGACTTTATGCCGGCGCAATTCGCCTCGAGCTTTTAACGCCGCAAAGCGATCTGCTTGAATCAGGTACTTATAACAAAGTGTTTACCCAACACGGCGTGATAATGGTTTTCTTTTTCCTGATTCCCGCTATTCCTGCAATTCTTGGAAACTTTCTCATACCACTGATGATTGGCGCGAAAGATCTCGCGCTCCCGCGTATCAATCTCTTAAGTTGGTACATCTATATGATCGGCGGAAGTTTGGTTTTGTTTGCGCTGATTCAGGGCGGTATCGATACCGGTTGGACGTTCTACACGCCATATAGTTCGACCTTTTCAAACACTTACGTTCTGATTGCCGGACTGGGAATTTTTGTAAACGGATTTTCGTCGATCTTAACCGGGCTGAATTTTATCGTCACTATCCATACGATGAGAGCTCCGGGTATCACTTGGTTCCGACTTCCGCTGTTTGTTTGGGCGCACTATGCGACTAGTCTCGTAATGATTCTCGGAACTCCGGTCATTGCAATCACGATTTTGTTGTTGGCGCTGGAACGAGTTGCACACGTAGGGATTTTCGATCCCGCCATCGGCGGCGATCCGATTTTGTTTCAACATCTTTTCTGGTTTTATTCGCACCCGGCTGTTTACATCATGATCTTGCCGAGTATGGGTGTGATTTCCGAACTTATTTCCAATTATTCGCGAAAGAAAATTTTTGGTTATGAGTTCATCGCATTTTCAAGTATCGCGATTGCGGTTTTCGGTTTCGTCGTCTGGGGGCATCATCTTTTTGTAAGCGGTCAATCACCTTATGCCGGAATGGTATTTTCGTTTTTGACTATGGTGGTAGCGATACCTTCCGCGATCAAAATGTTTAACTGGACTGCTACTCTTTACAAAGGTTCAATCTCTTACGATACTCCGATGCTCTACGCGATGGGTTTCATGGGGCTTTTTCTAATCGGCGGATTAACCGGATTATTTCTAGGCTCGATGGGATTGGATGTCCACCTGACCGATACGTATTTTGTCGTCGCTCACTTCCACTATGTGATGGTCGGCGGAACCGTGCTCGGATATCTTGGCGGAATTCATGCTTGGTGGCCAAAAATGTTTGGAAGAATGTATTCGGAGTTTTGGGGAAAGATTTCCGCGATGCTGGTTTTCATCGGGTTTAATCTGACATTCTTCCCGCAGTTCATTCTTGGATATTTGGGAATGCCGCGACGCTATGCCTCCTATCCACCGGAATTTCAGGTGTTGAATATTTTCTCGTCGGCTGGCGCATCCATTCTTGGAGTCGGACTCGTATTGCCGGTGATTTATCTGACCTACTCTTTGTTTTTTGGAAAGAAAGCTCCGGCAAATCCATTTTTGTTACCGGGTTTAGAATGGCGAACCTCTTCGCCTCCGCCGACTGAGAATTTCCGCGTGCGTCCGGTTGTTACGTGGGAAGCATATGACTTCGGCGACGAAAACGGATTGGATCGGACAGAAGCTCTGAAGGTACAAGACTAATTTCTATTATGACGACAAACGCAGCGGAGCACGCGCTCGAACATCATTACCATCCGCCAGGTCTTCAACATCAGTTTGACGACATGAAGCAACAGGAAGAATCCGTTTCCATTGGGATGTGGATGTTCCTCGCGCAGGAAATCATGTTCTTCGGCGGACTTTTCACAGTGTATCTGGTGTTTCGTTCGAGATTTCCGATGGCCTTTGCCGCCGGAAGTAATCATCTCGATGCTTTTTGGGGCGGTTTGAACACGCTAGTTTTGATCGTCAGCAGTTTGACGATGGCGCTCACTGTTTACTATGCCCAACGCGGCGACCGGATGAAACAGGTAATTCTCATCATCCTGACAATGTTTTTTGGCACTGTTTTCTTGGGCGTAAAGGCAATCGAATACACCGATAAATACAACCACGGACTCGTTCCGATTTCGGGATGGAATAAGAGAACAACCGATTCGGGTGCGGGTGCGAAAGAGCATTCGAGTTTAGTGTTGCCGATTGAAACGCGGGTTGAAGCCTCCGAAGCGGCTCCCGCCATTGAAGCGCCACATTCTAATAAGCGAGGCGAATTCCAGTGGACCGATGTTTCATTGGTTAAGGAGGCGCAGGAAGGCGGATTCCTTACGGAGAATGAAAAGATCAGTTATTTCTCGGGTGGAGAAATCGATGCGAATAAGTTTCGAGATAAAGTCCAGATCTTTTATTGGATTTATTTCGCGATGACCGGTCTCCATGCTCTTCATATGGTGATCGGACTTGCGCTTATGACATGGCTCTTATGGAAGGCTTTTCAGGGAACATTTTCGGCGGAGTATTATTCGCCGGTCGAGATGTCCGGACTTTATTGGCACTTTGTCGATATCGTCTGGATATTCCTTTTCCCCTTACTTTATCTTTTGGGACGACACTTCTTACATGGAGGCGGACACTAAAAATGTCGAATCACGAAGAGCATACCGAAGTTCACATCGGTCTCCGCGGATATTTTGCCGTGTTTATGATCCTGGTCGTCGGTACGATACTGACTTATTTAACTTCCCAAATGGATCTCGACATTGTATTCCCCGGCGCGAATACCTTGCTTGCACTTGGAATTGCGTTTACGAAAATGACATTTGTAATTCTGTATTTCATGCATGTCCGGTGGCAGGGACGCCTGATTTGGCTCACCGCACTCGGCAGCTTTTTCTGGATCGGGATTATTTTTGCATTCACGATGCAAGATTATCTGACTCGTTCTGTCGGAAACTTTCCTAAATAAGAAATCGACACAATTGAAACCTGCGCGGTATGGAAGGAATACTCGCTTCCATACCGCGGGTTGACTTATTCGGCGGTAGAATTGCTGCGTGTTAAGATTTTCGTAGTTTGTTGCGACTTTGGAGCGGTTCGCAAAGAGAAGAATATTTGGAGCAACAGACCCTGGTCCTTAAACATCACAACCGGTTAATGTTAATGAAAATACCCCAAAAGCAAATTCTACTAATTATTGTCTTGGCTTTTTTCTACGCAGGCTGCATCAGTCCTAAGGTGAAGGAGTCGCGCGCTATTCTTCCGCAATTAAAGAATGCGTCGGTGTCCGAACTCAAGGATGAAGTCAATCACTTCGCCGAGATCAATTCAATGCGCGGAAAACTGGATGTTAAGTTCGAAGATAATTCCTTCGCTGAACTTGGAATTGCGGAAAAATATCGTACGGTTCCCGGTGAAATAGTGCTCCAGCGTCCGGCAAAGATTTTGCTCAAAATCCAGGCGCCGATAATTTATTCGGATATTGTGCAGATGACTTCGGATGGGGAACGTTTTCGCGTCGCGGTATTGGAAGATGGCGGCGACGGAAAATTGCGGCGATTTGTTGTAGGCACAAACAATGCCGATTATTCGCGACTGCAAGAAACGGTGAAATCAACGAAAAGCGGAAGCGGCACGGAAAAAGATTTGCGCAAAAAAGTTAATGCATTTGCGGAAGTACGTCCGCAGCACTTCACTGAAGCTATTCTCATGCTTCCCGTAGCGAGCGAGAGAATCTACGTGCAGAGTGAATTTTTTCAGGAAGAAATTGATATGTCCGCGAAAAAAAGTTCACCCACCCGAAATATTATGCGCGGATATTATTTTCTTGATGAACTCAGAAAAACGAACGGCGATAGTTTGAGTTTGTCTCGACGCTTTTGGTTTGATCGGGTAGATAAGATTCGCCTCGCGCGGCAGCAAATCTTTGACGAAAGCGGAAATCTTGAATCGGACATTGTCTATGGCGCGGATGCGGCTTTCACTGAGAAAGCCGATCACATTTTGCCGATTCGTTTTGAAGTTACGCGTCCGAAAGAGCGTTATAAGATAAGCCTTTCGTTTTCCGTTCCGGCAAGTGTAACTATTGGGAGACAGTATCCCGAAACCACCTTTTTATTGGAGAATCGCTGGAACCTAACAGAAGTGGATTTGGACAAAGAAATGAGCGAGAAGTCCGCACAAAAACCTTCGATGGGCAATTTGTTTTAATGAAGAAAATTCTCCGCACAGAAAATCTGACGAAAACTTACAAGATCGGAAAAGTTGGAGTTTCGGCATTGCGCGGAGTTTCGTTGGAGATTGGAGAAGGTGAATTCGTTGCGATCATGGGACCTTCCGGTTGCGGGAAATCAACATTGCTCCACATACTTGGCGGATTGCTTTCGCCTACATCGGGAAAGATTCTTATCGATGATGAAGATCTCTCGGAGGTTTCCGATGCTCAGCGGACGGATATTCGAAGGCGAAAAATCGGTTTTGTTTTCCAGCGTTTCAATTTATTTCCGACTCTTACCGCCGATGGAAACATACGGCTCGCCGAGAGAATTCACCTTGGCAGCGGAAAAGGCGATCCGGAAAAACGCCGCGATGTTTTGAGACTTTTGAAGCTGGAGGAGAAAATTCACCATAAGCCACTGGAACTTTCGGGCGGTGAGCAGCAACGCGTTGCTTTGGCGCGCGCGGTGATAAATAATCCGGCGATAATCCTTGCCGATGAACCGACCGGAAATCTCGATACGGAAAATTCCGCGATCGTTCTGGATATGTTTCGTGAACTTAACCGGAGATTTAATCAGACGATAATTATGATCACACACAATCCGGAAGCAGCGGCGGCGTGCTCGCGTGTGATACAAATGCGGGATGGAAGAATTGTCGGGGAGTAGGTCAGGAATGATTCTTGACCGCGATGATTAGACGGTCTTAGGAATGAGCGGTTTCAAAAACATAATCTTGTGGAATTATCCCCGCGGTACATGGGCTTACGATGTGTTTTGCGGGCTGATAATTCTATTTATTTTCGCTACCCCGAAATACTGGTTTGAAAAACAGAATAACGCTGCAACTCAAGCTACTCGTTTTATCGTCAAAGCAGCCGATGTCTCCGCAAATCGTCAGGAGCTGGAAAAGCGCATCCGTTCGATCAGCGGAAATCCCGATGCGGAAATTATCGGAATAAACGAAAAGAAAGACGAAACCGGACAAAGTTATTACGAAATTGAAATTCGATGAGATAGTCGGGCAACTGTTGCGGCATTCGCGCCGCATTTATATTTTTTGGGAGTAATTTATGAAGTGGAATGTTATTAGAAGTTTATTCGCATTTTTATTATTTGGAATCTTCAATGCGTTAACGGTGAGCGAGGCGAAAGCGCAGCCGATATTGCAGGAGATTCTTAAGCGGATGGAATCGCATCGGTCGAACCTGACATCGCTGCAGGCGAGTGTGACGATGTCGAAGTTTGATAAAGTGGTGGATGAAACAGATAACTATGAAGGTTCCGTTGCGTATCTTCCTTTGAAAGGAAAAGATCCGCTCATCCGAATTGATTGGACAAAACCGGCAGCGGAAACCTTCGCGGTTGCCGGCGGAAAATATGTGATTTTTCGTCCGCGTTTGAAACAGGCAATAGTAGGGAAGACCAAAGAGGCAAAGGGAAGCGGAAAAGCCGGCGGCGCATTGTCTTTTATGAATATGTCTAAAGATGAACTGAAAACTAATTACACTATTAAGTATCTCGGACAGGAAAATATCAGCGGTTCGATTCCGACCTGGCATCTGCAACTCACACCGAAAACTGCTGCGAGTTACAATTCGGCGGAATTATGGGTGGATGGAAACGGAATGCCGCTTCAGGCGAAAGTTTTTGAGAAGAATGGCGATGCGACCACCGTTTTGCTTTCGGGATTACAGAAAAACGTCACCTTTAATGCATCGCGTTTTAAGGTTGATCTTCCAAAGGGAACGAAAATTATCAACGGCTAAGAATATTGTTTGCAATATTGAACTTGTGTGTCCGACCTGAAGAGCACTCGGAAGGGTGCGAGCGCGATTTATTTCAGATTTTCAGCCCGCATCTTGCGGGCGAGAGCATGTAACCCCACGCGTAAGCGTGGGGTTTTTGATTGGAAACATAATCGAGCTATCGAAGATAGCGAAAGAAATTTGTCGGACCCGTGATTTTCTGTCGCCCGCAAACGCGGGCTTCCACACTTTGTTTGATCGTATTCCCCACGCTTTCGCGTGGGGCTACACTCTTTGGCCGTCTCCGACGGCTTTTCGGATGTTACTCCGCGACGTTCGCCGATTGCGTAATTTCGGTTTCCTGAAATCGCTCACCGACTCAAAAGTTTGAAAAGCCCTCAGGTGCAAACTATAATCATTCATTCGGATTTTCGGAGTTGTTTTTATCCATGCCAAAAGCCAGTAGTTTCAGCAGGTTTACGCGCGGCGTGCGCCACACGGTACGCGCTTTTGCGTCAACCAAACATCCGGTTCTCGTGCACATCGTTCCGATGCGGCGCTGTAATTTATCGTGTACATATTGCAATGAATACGACAAAACTTCCGATCCGGTCGCGCTCGGTGTGATGCTTGCGCGCATCGATAAGCTGGCGGAATTCGGTTCATCGGTGATCACGATTTCCGGCGGCGAGCCGATGATGCATCCGGAAATTTACGAGATCATCGCGCGCATTCGTGAACACGGAATGATCGCCGGTCTGATTTCCAACGGCTACTATTTTCAAAAAGAAAAAATTCTGCGGCTCAACGAAGCCGGTCTCGACTATTTACAAATCTCGATCGACAACGTAAATCCGGACGAGGTTTCGAAAAAATCTCTGAAGGTTCTCGATGGCAAGCTCGTGAATTTGCGCGACTATGCAAAGTTTAAAGTAAACATAAATTCTGTTCTGGGAAGCGGAGTCGCGAATCCTGACGATGCGCTCACCATCGCGCAACGCGCCGTCGCGCTCGGATTTTCGTCAACGGTCGGAGTGATACACGATTCCGATGGCTTGCTGCAAGGATTGAGCGAACACGAAAAAGACGTTTACAAAAAAGTGAAAGCGCTCGGCACTCGGAGTTATGCGCGTTGGAATTGGTTTCAGGATAAATTGGCCGAAGGCGAAGAATATCACTGGCGCTGCCGCGCGGGCGCACGTTACTTGTATGTGTGCGAGGAAGGTCTCGTGCATTGGTGTTCGCAGCAACGCGGCACTCCCGGAATTCCTCTGCTCGAATACACTCGCGAAGATATGGCGCGCGAATACATCACGGAAAAATGGTGCGCGCCGACTTGCACAATCCAATGCGTCCACCAGGTCGGACACCTCGACGCCTGGCGCGATCCGCAAATCTCTTTGCATGACTACAACAATCGAAAAGGCAACGGATTGAAAAAAGAAACCGTCGCGCGGGTTGTCGGCCCGGAGTGAAATGTTATGAACGAAGTCAGAGTCGTTACATCCGCGGTTTATGTATCCGATCACATTCTTCGAATCACTTTCGACGACAGTGTTTCCGCAGAAATAGATTTTTCACCGTGGATACAAAAGTTTCCAATCTTCAAACCGCTCGCCGATATTGAAATCTTCAAGTCGTTTTCGCTCGATGGTTGGACCGTCGTATGGGAAAACGGCGCGGATGTCGCGCCGGAAAAACTCTACGAGATTGCGTTGGCGCAATCAAAACTCATCGCGGCGTAGAGCGCCGAGCATACTGCAAGCGCGATTTTGACGAAAGATTTGTGCAAGAGCGTAATCAAGTATCAAGCATTTTATGGGCTGTAGGCGGAACTATCTGGGGTCTGTTTACAGCGGTTGGCTCGCTTTTTTTAGCGGGCGGAGGACACGGTTGGGTTTCGGCTTTGCCGTTCGGAATCTTAGCAATAGTTGCCGCGCCGTTGACCGCTGTTGCCTGGGCGCGAAGAAAAACTAACGGCAGAGAGTTGGCAAAAATCGCCGTAGTGATTTCCGTTGTAGCGAATGCTTTGCTGCTTGTGGCGACATTGGGAGAAGGCACGCAATACTTTTTCAGAGCCCTGCCAATGGCGCTCGCGTGGATTGTTGTTTGGTGTTCTTGGCAAGTCGTTGCGGTCGTAGTTTTGCTAAACCGACCGCCTGGTGCAAACGCATAAATACTGGCGTGCGCGGGCGAAGATTCCAATTACCCAGCTGGATTCGCGCGAGAGTGTGTTATTCACTTAGCTCCAAACGGTGATCCTTCACGTTTTTTGGACATGTTGAAGCAAAGGTTCAAAATGATTAGAAAATTTCTATTTCTCTCATTACTTATTTTTGTGGTGGCGGTTCAACTCAACGCGCAAGGAAAATCGAAGTTGGCAGATTGCCGAAAGATTGTAGTTCAAGACCCTGACAGACGTGGTTTCGATGAGCGCGATTCTTTCGGGATAGATGTAGATGACGATGGCAAACCTGACAAAATTACGCCGCGAACTTACACCGTAAAAACTACTCGCAAAGTTTCGGACAAAACCAAACCGAAAGCGGGCGAAATTCATTGGATTGCCTTTGACCTAAAGACGAGTAAAGGGCGCGTTATTAAGTCATTTTTCAAATACAATTACGGGACAGACGAAGCGGATTATTGGGTGTATGCGTTGGTTCCGTGTCGCCTCAATCGAGACGGACGAACAGACCTTCTCTTTTATGCTGGCGACGATACGTCCGAGGAAAGTATTATTCTTGTGAACAGAAAAAACGCATTCAAAGTTTTTTCGCGGAAAGTTGGTGGCCTCGATGAATAATGCGGTGCCAAACGATTCAATGGACGTGAGGGCGCGGGCAGCGACTTTCTTATCACGTTGTCCGTCGAACTTTCGATTGTGTGGCGGCGGTTTCGCCCCGCGTCATCTCAACCGTTATGCCCTTTCTTCTAAAATATCGGGTTGAGCCAATTATGAAATTGAATTTTGCACTTTTCTTATGTTTGTTACTAACCGTTTCTTGCAGCAATTCTGAATTTGAGCATCAGAGCAAAGCACAAGTTTCAAATATACCTATTGTTCAAGACGAATTAAGCCAAACAGCGACGAAACTGACAGAATTGCATAATTCCAAAAACTGTAAGCAATTTGTGAATGTTTTTCCGCACAATTTTCAAGTGTTTAATCAGTTGTATGGCTATGACGATGAAAAGGGCGCACGGATTTTATATTCAAAACCCGAACATATAACTTATTTTTTCGACTGCCCGGAAGTGTCTGTCATCGAAAAACTGAAAAAGTCTGTCGAAATAGGAATCAACGGCAAATGGGACGCAGACCTAATTGGAATGTTTCAAGATTCGACTTTTAATCTAGTCAAAGAACATCCTAACGAGACAAAAGAAATACTAAACAACTTGCCGGAGGCGAAAGCCGCTTCGTTTTGGTATTTTTTGTTCGACAGTCCGCACCCGAAAGACAAAGAAATTGTAAAAAGATTTGATTTGATGATTGATTTGTTAGGCAAAAACGGCAAGCAGTCAAAATTACTTTCGGAACAATATCAAAAAGTAAAAGTTGATTGGGAAGAACATTAATTTTATTTTGCGAGTGGTCAAAAGCCCTTTTGA
>DAITAB010000004.1:0-33154 GCA_036824525.1 Pyrinomonadaceae bacterium | reverse complement strand
AGCGTCTCCAAACTCTCTTGAAGAACTGGAGCAAGATCAATTGGGAGCGCAGGCGCGATTTCTTTTTCGTTGTTTGATTTTGCCATTTCATTTCTCACGGACGGGTTTTTCTCTATCAGGTTTTGTTGCGAAGGTCGATTCGAAAGACGCGAGGAAGCAAGAATATGGGACCGCGGAACTATCGAAGGACGGATTGGCGGCGGACTGGTGACGCCTTTCAAAATGGCGGGAATTTCCGGCGCGCGAATTTCGGCTGCGATCGGTTCGGTAATTTGCGTAATTTTCGGTGCAACATCAAGCGAGGTCTCCAGCGATTCGATTCCAAGCTCGCCGAGAAATTGAAGCTGATTTCGGATGTCGCCGATTAATTTGCGCAACTCAGCGCTTCGTTGATTTTCCATTGCTTTTCCGATAGAGGAAGATTTCGTCGAGAATTCTTTCAGCCATTTCCAGTTTTGACATAAGCGGAATCTCAACTGCGCGAGATTGATCGCGACGAATTACCGCACCTTTGTTTTCGTCAGTGCCGAATCCGATATTTTCGTTGCTGACGTCGTTGGCGACAATCAGATCGAGATTTTTCTTTTCCAGCTTTTCGCGCGCATGTTTCAAAACGTCGTCAGTTTCCGCGGCGAAGCCTACTACGGTTAACCCGGCTACTTTTCGCTTCGCAACATCTGCCAAAATATCGGCAGTCTTCTCAAGTTCGAGAGAAATATGAGAATTCGTCTTTTTGAGTTTCGATGCAAGCCGTTTCGTCGGACGATAGTCCGCAACCGCCGCCGCGCCGATAAAAACTGTTGCGGATGAAAGTTGACTTAGAACTGCCTCATGCATCGCGGCGCCTGAATTTGCTCGGATGATCTTAACGCCTTCAGGAATCGATGCACTCGTGGAACCTGCGATGACGGTTACCTTCGCACCACGCGTTTTTGCCGCTTCGGCAATAGCAAACCCCATCTTGCCGCTCGAATAATTTGAAATGTAGCGAACAGGATCAATTTCTTCGCGCGTTGCGCCGGCAGTTATGAGAATGTGTTCGCCGCTCAACGAAGTGCGGGTTTCAAGTTTTTTTTTTGAACCGAAGGCGTCTCGCTTCGGTTTATTCAGCAATTTGAGAGCTTGATGGACAATATTCTGAACATCGTCCAACTTTCCCGTTCCGACTGTCAGGCAAGCAAGTTCTCCCGTAATTGGTTCAACGAACGCAACACCGTCGCCCCGTAATATCGAAATATTACGTTGCGTGGCCGCATGTTCCCACATCATGGTATTCATCGCCGGTGCAATTAAGACAGGCGCGGTCGATGCAAGATATGTAGTTGAAAGAAAATCATCCGCTATTCCATGGGCGAATTTTGCGATTGTGTTCGCGGTCGCCGGAACGACGAGAAGTAAATCTATAGACTGTGAAAAATTAATGTGCGCGATCGGATCCGGATTATCGGCGGCGTAATCATCTACAAATACATAACTATGCGAAAGCGACCGAAAGGTAAGTGGCTGAATAAATTCCGTTGCATGTTTCGTCATCGCAACACGGACTTCACAACCCGCTCGCTGAAGTTCTCGCAGAACCTCAATTGCCTTATACGCGGCAATTCCACCGCAAACGCCCAAACCGACAGTGTATCTTTTTGTTTCCGGCATGTTTGTAAGAAGTTTACACTGCGACTGACGGCATGCAAAATCGCGTAATGACAACGCTTTCGCTGTGATAGAATTTCGGCGGTTGCGGAATTACAATGCAACTGTTCGACCATCGAAGGCATAAATTAGACAGTTTTCGGTCCACCTATGGAAAGTATTGAGATTCAAAATGAATCCGCGGCTTTGCGCCAATATTTAGAGGATGCGATGCCTCAAATTGAGAACGCATTAGGCAATTATTTGCCGAACTCCTCGGAAAATTTCGATCAAGTTTTGGATGATGTAATTCGGAGATTTGTTTTCGCAGACGAACGACGGGTTTCGGCTTTGCTCACTCTTTTAAGCGCCGAGATTATGGGCGAATCGCTCGAAACGGTTTTGCCGGCTGCAACCGCGGTTGAATTCATCGGTGCCAGCGCACGTGCATTTCACAGCGTCGTTGAAAGCAGTTTGCTCAAGGGTGATCCTGAAACAACGCCATCTACGACGACGACAGGAATTCTCGCAGGTGTTGCGCTTCTCAATTCGGCTTACGACTTAATTTTTGTCAACCACAGCGTTTTGCCGGAACGTGCCATGCGAGCACATGCCGAGATTGTGGAATGCGTCGGCACATCGGGAATTTTTGGAAATGCCGCGAATATGAAATCTGAAATTTCCGTCGATCCCGAAATTAGGCAAGCCGGAGACGCAAATTCGGCGGCGTTGATCAGACTTTCCGTGCGGCTCGGCGCGGTCCTGTCGGGAGCGAACTATCTGGAACTCGATTCGCTATCGCGATTTGCCGGGCAGTTTTCCATGGCGCTCGTGGCGAAGGATTCTCTCGCTATGAACAGGCATCACGAAAATTTTTCTGAAGCTGTCGGTCGGATTCGGATCAAAGACGCCGCGGATCAGGCGAAGCTGATTTTGATTGAGCATTTTCCATCTGCGCCTTCGCGGAGCGTTTTAATTCAACTCATCGATCAACTGACCGGGGAGTAAATATAAACAAATTCTTAACGATCAAATTGTTCAAAGTATGAAAAATCTTTTTGTGTCGGCTGTAATAGCCATTTTCGTCTTCGGGAATTTACCTTTGTATTCGCAAAAAACTGTTTTTGCCGAACGAAATCAACTGCAGGGACCACAGAATCCTCGTCTCGGTTTTGTTATCCATGGTGGCGCCGGAGTAATCGAACGCGGGCAGATGACTCTAGCCGAAGAATTGCTTTATCGGGAGAAACTTCAAGAGGCTCTGCTCGCGGGATACAAATTGCTTCAGGAAGGGCGTTCGGGTCTCGATGCGGTCGAGACGGCAATTCGCATTCTTGAGGATTCGCCGCTGTTTAATGCTGGAAAAGGCGCCGTTTTTACGGCAGACGGTAAAAACGAACTCGATGCTTCCATAATGGACGGAAAAACGCTTAGCGCCGGCGCCGTAGCCGGGCTTCACCACGTAAAAAATCCGATTTCGCTTGCGCGAAGAGTAATGGAAAAATCGCCACACGTAATGATGGTCGGCGATGGCGCGGAAAAATTTGCGCGTGAACAGGGAATCGAACTCGTTCCGGTAAAATATTTTTGGACCAAGAGTCGCTGGGATGCGCTTCAGGAAATCATCACTGAACAGAACAAAACAAATCCGGCGTCCAAAGCTCCGGCTATAAAGTCACGAACCAAGAATCAAAAACGGAAAACGGTGAGTGTTCGCGAACTGCCGAGCAACAAATTCGGAACCGTTGGCGCGGTGGCACTTGATAAGGATGGCAACCTCGCCGCCGGTACATCAACCGGCGGAATGACTTTCAAAAAATATGGACGCGTTGGAGATGCTCCGATAATTGGAGCCGGAACTTACGCGAACAATGAAACCTGCGGTGTAAGCGCTACGGGCTGGGGCGAATTTTTTATTCGTTTAAGTGTAGCTCGGGATATTTCAGCTTTGATGGAATATCGCGCATTGCCGATTCAAGAAGCCGTCGATCTCGTTATTCAGAAGAAACTACAAAAACTCGGAGGCGATGGCGGTGTGATCGCAATTGACAAATTTGGAAATATTGGGATTTCGTTCAATTCAAACGGAATGTATCGCGCTTATATCAACTCTGAGGGAAAACCGGTCGTCGATATATACAAGGACTAGATGAGGTAATCCCTCGTCTCAAATCATCCCGCCTTTTCCCTTCGAATCCTCGTCGAGTTCAAATCGCTCGCGATTTCGCTTTTCGAATTTCGTTATAAGATCGAGCGGTTCGTTGTCTTCAAAATCAATTCCCATCGAGTGTGCGTTTTCCTCTACGTCAGACTGATCCGGTGTCGGATTTCCGCCGGCGAACGATTCTTCGCCGCTCGTATTAACTTCTTCCCAGTCGGCATCTACGTCGCCGCCCGAATCAGCGGGTGAAGAAGAATGGTGTTGCATTATTTTTTCTGTAAGTTTGGAAGCAGCACGTGGCGCGGAGTTGATTTCAGCCTCGATAAGTTCGCGGATTTCCTCATCGGGAACCGCATCGTCATTGGTGAACTCTAAATCATTAATCGACATAAATCCCCCAAATTCTCGCTATTTATGTAACAAGAATAACAGAATCGCGACCGGTTTGGAATTAAGTTTAACTAAACGAAAACTACGGTTTGCGAGGAGGGAATATCGAATCTTTTCCGGCAACGCATGTTCTTACACATCAAGACATCATCAATCCGAATCAGATAGTCGCGGGATTTCTCAAACCGTGATCGATCGCCTTCATTCAGGCTGCGCGGAGCGTTTTTCTTCTTGGTACGAAGCAACCAGCGAACATCATAAGTATCGCGCTGCTTACAATAAGGACACGAAAATTCAGCCTTTTTCGTTTCCGGTCGCTCATCAAAAATGTCTTTTTCATGCATAGCAGAATCCGGAGTGTATCGGGGAGCGACCTTTAATGCAACTCAAACGGTTCAGTCGCTCGCAATTTCCCGTAGATATTGAAAGCTGAAAATTCCCGTGTCGTGTCCATCGCTGAAATGAAAATTCAGAGCATAGCGCCCGACAATTGAAGTCGTCGTGAAAACGACGTCTTCGGCAACGCTCTCCGGTTTCAGCGTCCTTTGACCCGTCCATTCATTGACGCATCCGGCGCATGGGCATTTGCGCCTTAAATCGACCGCGGTATACGTGGTCTCTCGATGATCTGACCATATGACCGTTAGTTTCGAAACGCTCTCTTCGATAATCTCGACTGGCTCGATCATATTTGGTGGCTGACCTAGTTGTTTCGCAATAAGGCGCTCAGCTCTTTTGCCGTGATGTCAAAATGTGAAGCATGAAAAACCGCCTTCGAGTTTCGTAAAACGATTGATTGGGGAGATTGGTGTTTCACCGCAGTTCGGGTGGCGATGGAGTCGGAAACCGCTCGCGCCTTTTGCACAATCACTAAATAAACATCCCCTTCGAGGTCCGTGATTTCGTTAAAAACCGCATCACTGATCGAACAACTGTTTGAATGTTTGAAAATCAAAATTGGACGGTGTTGCGAATCCGCAAAAATTGAATCGAGCTCTTCAAGTGAATCAACTTCTATAAAATTTGCCGGCATGATTTTTGTAATACTCAAACTTGGGCGGTCTGAAAACCTGAAGACGCTTCGGGAAATATCTTTCGATAAGCTATGACATTAGATGCCAATATCAACGGCAGCGCGAAGTAAATTCCGACACACAATGCCAGATACGAGATGATGGCGACGACAAAGCCCACACACATTAAGCCAACGATTCCGGGGAGGTTCTGCAAAACTGCCCTTGCACTAGTCTTTATGGACTCCCACGCCGAAAGTCTGTATTCGACTATAAGCGGAATCGAGAAAACCAGAAGTGTATGCACGCAAACCATAATGAAAATTATAACAAGTTCAACCGCACCAAAGACGATTAACATCGGGATCATTTCCGCCTCGCTCATTTTCGGACCTGAGATCATCATTATTATGAACGGGACATAAAATGCCACGACCACAATGAGAACCGGAACCGATACCAGCAGCATCACGATCAAACTTGGAAGAAAGAAATCAAATCCTTTGAAAAGGCGATCAAGCTCTACCTTTTCACCCCGGAGCGCCTGGAAAAAACATAAATAGATTCCGCACATCATCGGACCGGCGATAATTATCGGAATTACGCTTCCGAGAATTAAACCAAGCAAGGTCACGACGAAGAGTATCCAATACTGCTCGCGCAGCATTTCCCATGCTTCCTTGTAAACCTCAATAGGGCGGATCTGATTTACCGTGAAATTTAACGACATAACAATCCCTATCGCGGAAGTTCGCCCTTGGAATAGATCTTCGTCAAATAGTCGTTCAACATTCGATCGCTCGAAAATTTCGGCAGAAGCGTCGCAAGCGATCGACGCATTTTTGCGATCCACGAAGCGGGAAGTCCATCCGAGTTGCGTTCGTAATAAGCCGGGACGATTGCATTTTCGAGTACCTCGTAAAAAGAGGCTGCATCCGCTGCGTCAATCAGGTCTTCATCCGTTTCCGAATCGGAAGCGACTCCGATAGCGAAGCCGTTTTTTCCATCGAAGCCTTCAGGCCACCAACCGTCAAGAATCGAGAAATTCAAGACACCATTCATCGCAGCTTTCTGACCGCTTGTTCCCGATGCCTCAAGCGGACGCCGCGGGACATTCAGCCATACGTCGACGCCTTGCACCATGTAACGGGCGATTTCCTGATCATAATCTTCCAGGAAAACCGCTCGTTGAATCCAGGCGGCGCGGTGATTTTGACTAATTAGAGTTTGTAACAAAGATTTCGCTCCTTTGTCGTGTGGGTGTGCTTTTCCCGCGAAAACCAATTGAACGGGACGTTTTTCGTCATCGAGTATGGAAATGAGTCGATCGATATCGGTCAGCAAAAGGTTCCAACGCTTGTAAGCGGCGATCCGGCGCGCGAAACCGATAGTTAAAACATCTCCATCAAAAAATGTAGAAGTGTTTAAGTGTTCACTGATAATTTCAAGTTCACCGATTTTCTTGGCATGTGTACGCCTTCGTACAAAAGCGATTAATTTGTTTTTTAGGATCTGATGCGCTTTCCAGATTTCCGCATCGCTCAAACCGGCGAGTTTTTCTTGCCACACAGTCTGATCACGCGAAATTTCCCGCCAATCTGCGCCAATCTTTTCGCGAAATAGATTTTGAAATAGCGGAGCGATCCAGGTTGAAGGATGAACGCCATTCGTGACGTAAGTTATCGGAATCTGATCGGTATTGGGTAAAGTGGGAAACATCGATTTCCAGAGTTTTCGCGAAACATCACCATGTATCTCGCTTACACCATTCGCCGATCGAGACATTCTCAGCGCAAGCGGTGTCATTCCAAACCACTCGAGACCGTCTTCTACGTCGCTTCGTCCAAGCGCAAACAATTCGTCGTGAGTCAGGCGAAGCGCACTCACAAATTCTTTGTCGAAACAGGCATCAATCAACTCGGGTGAAAAAGAATCATTTCCCGCCGACACCGGTGTGTGTGTCGTGAAGACGCATTGCTGTCTCACATGACTAATCGCGTTTTCAAATGTTGCAGTTTTATTTGCTTCAAGAAATTCGCGGGCGAGTTCGAGGGAAAGAAATGCAGAATGCCCCTCATTCAAATGAAAAACCGACGGTGAAATCTTAAGTTTACGCAGAAGTCGTACGCCGCCGATGCCAAGAATTTTTTCTTGAACGATTCTGGTTTCCGTGTCACCTCCATAAAGGTGTCCGGTAACAAGCCGGTCAACTTCTTGGTTGTGTTCAACATTCGTGTCTAACAGGTACAACGAAATTCGTCCTATTCTCGCAAGCCAAGCCTGAGCGAAGACCTCGCGCCCACGCATATGAATCGAAACCTCGACTCGGTTTCCCTCATCGTCAAGCACCGGGCTTAAGGCTTGATGCCGATCAAAAATATCGTCGTAACTTTCTTTTTGCCAGCCATCATGCGAAATGTGCTGGCGGAAATATCCGTAGCGGTAAAGTAATCCGATCCCAATAAGCGGAATATTCAAATCACTGGCAGATTTCAAATGATCACCTGCGAGAATTCCTAATCCGCCGGAATAAATTGCGAGGCTATGGTGGATTCCAAATTCCGCGCAAAAGTATGCTACTGGATTATCGAGAGTGATATCGCCGTGTGCCGATGGCGGCTCGGCAAGATAGCGAATTTGTTTTTGATAGAAACGATCTAACCGTACGAGAAACTCCGAGTCGCCGGCAGCCTGCCAAAGACGAAGATCCCGCACCTTTGCCAAGAAACTCCTGGGATTTTGTTCAACGCGATCCCATAGGGTCGAGTCGAGGTCACGGAACAAGGCTGCGCCTTCAGGTTGCCATGACCAAAAATAATTCGAGGAGATTTTCTCAAGTTTGCGAAGCTCGCTTGGGAATTCGCGTCGGAAGGAAAAGTCCGGGCGAATCGATTTTTCTGCTTGCGAAATTGCCTTCATTAATTAATCGGAATTCAACCGTTTGCCCAATAAAGTTTTAGAATTTTTTTTGTATAATGATTAGATCTAAAGAGTCATCCGCCGCCTGGAAGCTCCAAACTCTCTTTTTCTATCGCCATATCTTGCGAAAGAATACACCTTATTGCAAGTAACGACTGCTCACCGCTTCACTCTTTGAAAAGAGGAAACGCGCGAGAGAAAATTTAAGCAATTTAATTACGATGAATGCTATTTTGGACAAAAAAAACCGTTGGATTGAAATACAACGATCAGTTGATGCGGTAGTTCGGAGAGATTCCCCGTAACAGAAAGTAGTCATGCAAGCGGTTCGACACGAACGTCGTCAAACATGGCTTGTCGTCTCACACTGTCAGCCAATTTTTTCGCTTTGTCTTCAGTAAGGTGGCGCCCGGAATGATCACAAGAGATTCTGAAGACTTCTTCTTCGATCATTGCGATAGCGAGATCACCGAGACTAATTCCGTTTACAACTTCGATGTCGTCAAAATTGTGTATCCGAAATTTTCCGGTCTGCTCGACCCATTCTTCGATAAACGGGTCACGCAGTGCATGTTCTGCCTCGGACTCATCGAAGTAATTTCCTTCGACGACTACACAGTACTCTTTACTTACTTCCATTTCCGTTGCGGATGCTTTTGATTTGATTAAATATGAAAGGTCTCATTTAACTTTTGCGCCGGGAGGACGCTAATAAAATCTAGCATAATTCCTAATATTTTCGAAGATTTTTTACACACGCGTTCAATAAATGCCTGAAATCTTTGTCCTGATGCACCTTTGTTTTTGGCGGACGGCGAAATTTCGTCCGGCTAAAACCTGTCCAAATTAGTTCGTGTTTCGAATATCCGAACAGAATTCGTGTATATTCTTACGCGAATCCGGTTTATTTCCAAACTAAAACTTAAGGAATTTGATGTAATGATTATTCCCGTAAAATGGAGCGATGAAGGCGTGCTGATGCTGGATCAGCGACTCCTCCCCACCGAAGAAAAATGGCTCACGCTCAGAACTTACGATGACGTTGCCGATGGAATTCGCGACATGGTCGTGCGGGGCGCGCCGGCGATCGGTGTCTCAGCCGCATATGGAATCGCGCTCGGTATAAAACAATTCGTTGGGACAAATGTCGATGATCTTTCCGAGGATCTTGACTATATTTGCGAGGTCTTGGGACGAACTCGACCCACCGCAGTGAATCTCTTTTGGGCAATTGCACGAATGAAGGAAACTTTCGCCCGTGCGAAGGACTCGGGAAAAACAATTTCCGAGATTAAGGAGATAATGATTGCCGACTCGAAGGCAATTCACGATGAAGATATCGCGGCGCAAGCGCTGATAGCAAAATTCGGAGGCGAGTTGATTGCCGATAATTCAACGGTTCTCACGCACTGCAATGCCGGCGCGCTGGCTACCGGAGGCGTTTGGGGAACCGCACTCGGCGTTATCCGCGGCGCGATAGCGCAGGGCAAGAAGATTTCCGTGATTGCCGATGAGACTCGTCCTTACCTTCAAGGCGCGCGACTTACTGCGTGGGAGCTTTTGCAAGATAACATTCCGGTTACGCTCATCACGGACAACATGTCCGGTCATATGATGAAACAGGGAAAAGTTCACGCCGTTGTCGTTGGCGCTGATCGAATCGCGGCGAATGGCGACGCGGCGAATAAGATCGGAACATACATGGTCGCGGTTTTGGCAAAACGACACTCAATCCCGTTTTATGTGGCGGCACCGCTTTCTACGATTGATATGAATTGTCCGACCGGAGAACAAATTCCCATCGAAGAAAGAAACATTCGCGAGATCACGCACATGAAGGAAATCCAGCTCGCGCCCGATGGAATCTCCGTAGAAAATCCCGCGTTTGACGTCACGCCGAATGATCTGATCGCAGGGATCATCACGGAAAAAGGAGTCGCACGCTCGCCCTTTTCCGAGAGTTTAAAAAAGATGTTTGAGTGATCGATTGTTTCGAAAGGAACTTAACCAGAGTCACTTCGCAAAACGACTTTTCCGCCACCAGTCAATCGTCTTCGATAAGCCATCTTCCAAGCCGATGATTTTTTTGTATCCGAGGTTTTCTACGGCGCGGGAATTGTCGGCGAGACTATGTAAAATATCGCCCTTTCGCGGCGCTTCATATTTTACTTTTACGTTTTGTCGTTCCAGCAACCCTTGTAGGACTTTGAAAAGTTCATTCAAAGAAATCGCTTCGCCGTTTGCGACGTTCATTACGTCGCCAATTCCCTTGTTCGTTTGAGCCGCCTTGATATTTGCGTCGACGACATTTGCGACGTAAGTGAAATCGCGCGTCTGTTCTCCGTCGCCATAAATAATAGGACTTTCACCCTTTGCCAGGGCGTCAACGAAACGCGAAATCACACCGGAATATTGCGAGGAAGGATTTTGCCGAGGTCCGAATACGTTGAAATAACGAAGCGCGAGAGTCTCCAGCCCATAGGTTCGATAGAAGACGCTTGCGTAGTACTCGCCGACAAGTTTCGCGACTGCATAAGGCGACAACGGATCGGGGCGCATAGCCTCGTGTTTCGGAGAAACCGGTTGGTCACCATATGCTGAACTCGACGCCGCGTAAATCACGCGTTTCACACCTTTCTCTTTCGCTGTCATTAAGACATTCAGAGTTCCGTTAACACAAGCCTGATGTGTTTCACGCGGATCAGCAACTGAACGGGGAACACTTGGCAGAGCTGCCTGATGGAAAATTATTTCAACTCCTTCTACTGCCTTCGCGATGATGGCGGCGTCATTGATGTCACCTTCAACAAAATCAAAATCGCCATTGATCTCCTCCAGATTTTCACGAAACCCCGTAATGAGATTATCGATGATCCTGACCTTTGCTCCTTGTCGAATAAGTTCATCGGCTAAATTTGAGCCAATAAAACCGGCGCCTCCGGTTACTAGACATTTAGTTGTTAGCGACATGATTTTCTAAGGATGAAAGATAAAGGATGAAAACGAATGATTGTTGTCTTCATCCTTCATCCTTGATTATTATCGTCCGACTCCAACGTAATCAAAGCCCAGTTCGCGCATATCTTCCGGCTCATAGATGTTTCGAAGATCGGCAATCTTAGGCGAGTTCAGAAGACCTTTCACTCGCTGCATATCGAGCGCTCGAAACTGATTCCATTCGGTTATGATCACGAGTGCATCTGAGCCGGTGATTGCCTCGTATTCGTCGCGGGCGTATTCGATGTCCGGTAATGAATGCTTCGCCTCGTTCATTGCAACAGGATCAAATGCGCGCACTTTCGCGCCGCGTTTTTGCATTTCGCGAATTATATCGATCGCAGGAGATTCACGCATATCGTCTGTCTCCGGTTTGAACGAAAGTCCGAGTACGCAAATTTGCTTTCCTTTCAAATTCCCGACGAGCTTCTCAATCTTCGGAATCATCGCGAGACGCTGGTGATCATTCGATTTAATTACGGCATCAACAACGGAAGTTTCAATACCATATTGATCTCCAACTTTCGTGAATGCGCGCGTATCTTTCGGGAAGCACGAGCCGCCATAGCCTGGACCCGGATGAAGAAATTTGCGTCCAATTCGATTATCCATTCCCATTCCCTTTGCCACGTCGTGGACATCGCATCCAATTGCATCACACAGATTCGCGATCTCGTTAATAAACGTAATCTTAGTTGCAAGGAAGGCATTAGCCGCATATTTGATTAATTCAGCCGCTTCCAGAGAGGTGATCACAATCGGAGTCTCGATCAAAAACAACGGACGATAAAGCTCCCTCATCACCTCGATCGCCTTGTTCTCGTTACTTCCTATGACCACGCGGTCGGGACGCATGAAATCGTCGATTGCCGCACCTTCGCGGAGAAACTCCGGATTCGACGCAACTCCAAAGTCCGTTTTAGTTTTCAAATGTTGGGACACAAATTCGCGAAGCCATTTTCCCGTTCCAACCGGTACCGTCGATTTCGTAACCAACACCTTATAACCATTCATCGCCTCGGCAACATTTTTCGCGGCGCCCTGATAAAAACTCATATCGGGCGAACCATCCTCCATGGGCGGAGTTCCCACCGCAAGGAAAATTACCAACGAATTCTCGACAGCGCTTTTAAGATCAGTAGTGAAATGAAGTCGTCCCGCTTTGGTGTTTTTCTCCACGAGTTGTTCAAGACCGGGCTCGTAAATCGGAATATCGCCTTTGTTCAGGCGATTAATCTTCGATTCATCTACATCCACGCACGTAACATTCACGCCGTACTCTGCAAAACATGCACCACTAACAAGTCCAACATAGCCAGTGCCAATTAAAGCGATATTCATGACAAAAAAACATCCTCTGTAGTCAAATGATAAAATGACAAAACAATGCGGGTCACGTTTCACTGAAACATGACCCGCACGATATGTGAACATGACGGCTTCGAAGAATCAAACGCCGAACATATTGCTATGGGTTTTTAACGAACAGGACTAACAACAGTTGTTCCGCCACCCGGAGTAATCGTTCCACCGCCACCGCCAAGGATGATCGCGGTTCCGACTCCGCCAGCAAGCGCGATCAGAATCGCAGCAAGCGCGCCCGCTCCTAGACCCGCTACCGGAAAGGAGCCGGTGTTACCCGGACGATAACAAGGTTTGCAACCTGTTTGAGAAAGATTTCCCGAAATTGCATCAGTACCCGCAGCAACCTGTTTATCGTTTGTTCCGCTGCGCATCGTTACCAATCCCGCTAAAGTGTCGGCGTGAGTATGCGAACATTCAACTTCAACAATGAAATTATTCGCCTGACCAGCATCACCGATAACCGCGGCATCTTTGGTAGTAATCGTGGTCGCAACACCTGCCGCACTCGAGACATTCACCTTACCTGCCGAAAGAATTCCGGTAATTCCCATTTCGGAAAACTTAAGAGTCAAATTCGAATTTTCGAAAAGCTCGATTTTGCCCAAAGCCCCAATATTAACGATCGCTGTAGAACCAGCAGCGGTGACGATGGTGCTTCCCGAGGTCACGCTTGAATTTGAAACGGCCGATTGCCCGTTTACAGAAGCTTGTCCCGTTACGGTAATAATTCCGACCATCTCTTTAGGTGAGGCAAGAGCGATCATGGAATATGTTGACCACACGCAAACTGCGATCGCCAATGTAAGAAAGTTTTTTGTAATTTTCATTCGATTCATTGAATAAGTTCCTCCGAAAAAAATTGCTTAACGAGTCGGGCTAACGACCGTAGTTCCTCCGCCCAGCGCAACTCGGTTGTCATCGCTGTTTGATGCGATAATGATTCCACCTACCGCGCCACCGATCAGGATAGCCGCCAACCACCACGCGCCACCGCCATCCGAGCCATCACCCGCATCATCATCATCTTTAGCTGCAGATGCGGTCTCTCCCGCATTCAACAATGACATTCCTGCAGGCGTATTAAACGAAACGCTGTTTTCCGGGGCGTTCAATACGCTTATCTTACCCGTGAGGAGATCGCCTGAAATTCCATTGGCACTTAGGGAGATAACCGCGGTGCTTTTCGGTGCCAACTCAATTATTCCCAGTTTTCCAAAATTCAATGTCGCCGTCGATCCGGCAGAAGTCGAAACCGTGCTGCCCGATAAGATCGTGCGGCCAGACTGCGCTGCTTCGCCGTTTATCATAACAACCGGCGCTTCGCCATCAATTGACTTTCCCGAGACTGAAACTTCACCAACGAGTTTTTCGCTGAGTGCGAACGACATCATTGGAAATGACATCAATACAGCGAAGGAAACCAAAACTGAAACTGCTTTCGAAATTCGAGTTGTCATCTTAAGTTATCTCCTCCCAAAAATCCTTCAATCTATTAATTCGCAACGAATAAGACCTTTTAACTTTTACACAATGCGTGATTCGTTGTCAATTCACACATTTCTCTTTAGCTAACTTAACTGGCTTTCAGTAAATAACTTTAGGACAAGATATTACACACGATTGTACCCGAATGACAAGCGACCGAATTAAAAGAAAAGTTTATATTCCTCGACGCAGGGCATTTACGGAATCTATTGAATCAATGATAATGAAAAAAAGACTTACGCGGTTGTCGGAACGGTGACCCAATTTGTGAACTTCGCGAATATTCAAACTAAATGGAGAATTTATGTATAAACGAATCACTTTGAGCTTAGCAGTGTTTTTTTCGATTTTGTCGGTAATGACTTCGTGCACTCAGCCACCGGCGAACACTTCATCCTCAACTTCGTCGACGCAAAAGAAAATAAAAATCGGATTTGCAATGTCGACTCTCAAAGAAGAGCGCTGGGTGAGAGACAAAGATGCATTTGAAAAACGATGTAAGGAACTTGATGTTGACTGTATTGTGAAGGTCGCGAATAACTCATCGAGCCAGCAAGCAAACGACGTCGAGAATTTTTTGACCCAAAACGTTGATGTCCTTGTAATCGTTCCAAATGATGCAACGCAAGCGGTATCGATGGTTGAAAAAGCGAAAGCTCAAGGCGTTTCGGTTATCAGTTATGATCGCTTGATCAACTCTGAAAAAATTGACGTTTACATTTCACACCAGGTACCGGTAATCGGTCGGAAGATTGCGGAATATGCTTTGGCGAAAGTTCCAAAAGGAAACTATGTGATGGTTTATGGCGATGGAGGTGATAACAACGCCGTCATATTGAAACGCGAAATGCTTTCGGTTCTTGATCCCGCTATCAAAAAAGGCGACATCAAAATCGTTGCCGATCAAGCCGCTACCGGATGGAAGCCTGAAGAAGCACAGAAAATTGTGGAGAATGCGCTTACGAAAGCAGACGACAAGATTGATGTGATTGTCGCCTCGAATGACGGAACAGCCGGCGGCGCAATTGCTGCCCTCGAACCAAAGGGGTTGGTGGGAAAAATTTTGGTCACGGGACAGGACGCGCAAAAAGATGCGCTTCAGCGAATCGCCGAAGGTAAGCAGACGATGACGATCTATAAGCCGATCATTCCGCTTGCTAACGCCGCGGTTGACGCCGCGATTAAGCTCGCAAAAAAAGAAAAACTAAGCGAAGCGAGTCCTTTCATGAACGACAATATAAAAAAGGAAATTATGGCGATTTTGCTTGAGGTTCAAGTCGTTGACCAAGAAAATTTGATGACCACTGTAATTAAGGATGGATATGCATCCTTCGACGAGGTCTACAAGAACGTTCCAGTCGACAAGCGTCCGAAACAATAATCAGCTACGGTAAAATTAAAGTACCGAGTTCGTAGAAAATAGCCGATGGAAATCGTCATTGCAGCGGATCTTGGCGGAACAAATCTCCGCGTAGCCGCGGTTTCTCGTGAAGGGAAAATTCTCAGCCGTTCGAAAGCGGCAACTCCTCAGTCCGATCGCGCCGAAGTGATCGTTCGCGAGATCGTTGAGGCGGTAAAGGTGTGCGAGGAATCAGTTCAAAATGAAGGGGAAGTGCGTGCAATCGCCGTGGCGGTACCGGGAATTGTTTCGGTTGAGCGTGGACTGATTATCAAGGCGCCAAATCTTCCAGCGCTTGATCGTTTTCGAATTACTGCGGCGTTAAAAGGCGAACTTGGAATTGACGTTGTGTTGGAAAACGATGCGAACGCGGCTGCGATCGGGGAACACGCATTTGGCGCGGCGCGGGAATACTCGTCAACAATTATGATCACGCTCGGGACGGGAATCGGCGGCGGTATCATAATCGATCGAAAAATTCTGCGAGGAATTGACGGAACGGCGGGAGAAATAGGACACATTTGTGTTGAACCCCACGGTGTTCCTTGCGGTTGCGGAAGTCGCGGATGTATCGAGCAATATGCGTCGGCAACCGCCATCGTTCGACTTGCGGGTGAACTTGAGGTCCAGTATCCGACATCGTCTCTTAACGGACGGCAAAAAATATCGTCGCGAGAAGTTTTTGAAGCTGGCGTTCAAGGTGACGATTTGGCGCTGGAAGTTTTTCGTCAAGCGGGGTTTTATCTCGGTATCGCGATCGCCGATTTGCTAAACATTTTGAATCCGGAGGCGATTGTAATTGGTGGAGGAGTTGTGTCGGGCTGGGATTTGTTGATGCCGCATGTTTACGAAGAGATGAAACAGCGCGCATACCGTGAAAACACCGATAGGGTAAAGATAGTTCGGGCGCAATTGGGCGACGATGCGGGAATTTTGGGTGCAGCATATCTTGGCTTCAATCATCTAGTGGCTCGTTGATGATCGAACCTGAATCGTGAACGATTGTATTCGGGGCGACGTAAATTTTGCGGAGTAAATATGCTGGCGAAGTTTTGAGAAAATAAGGCAATCGTTTGCTTTGATCGTTGCGGTTCGTGTATGATTCCCGTTTCCTGCTCAAGCGTGGGAGACGTTCCAAGTGGGTTTGCGCCCACTTTTTGTTTTTATTGTTTTGTGTTTGGTAAGGATTTGCTCATCAAGATTCGCGAGAGTGCTTCTCGCATAGCGTCGGACTTCTCATTCGAATTGGTTCATGTGGAGTCAATCGGAGTCGGAAGACAGCTAACGATTCGCGTCTTTATCGACAAACCGGGCGGCGTGACGCTAGACGATTGCTCGGATTTTAGTCGCAGACTCGGAGCGCTTCTGGATAGCGATGATCTTATTCCTTCGCAGTATTTGTTGGAAGTTTCATCGCCGGGTCTTGAACGCACCTTGTATAGCATCGGGGATTTTGAAAAGTTTGCGGGTAGTCTTGCCAAGATCAAGATGCACGCCGCGATCGATGGACAGAAGATTTTTCGTGGGCGAATTTTGGCGGTGGAAAAGGACACAATATTTTTTGCGGATAAAGCGCGCGGAAAAGTAAGTTTCACATTTGATAATGTGAAATCAGCCAACTTAGAAATTGATCTGAAAGAAGAGTTGAAGCGTTCGAAAGCATGAATTGCTTTCGGGTTTCTTAAAGACTCAAAATAATTTTTTCGAAGAATATGTCAACGATTGGTCAGAATATCGAAGCCTTATGTGCCGAACACGGTCTTGATCGTAGTTTGGTTATAGAAGCGATGAAGGAAGCCGTTCGCGCAGCGGCTCGAAAGCAATTCAAGTCGCACGACAAAACCGGTGAAACCATCCAGGTTGATTGGAATAATGAACAAGGGATGATTGAAATTTCAGCACAGAAAACTGTGGTTGAAACCGTAGAGAATCCTACTGCCGAACTTTCACTGACCGAAGCAAAAGAGCTAGCCGGAGATGAAATAGAAATCGGCGACATGCTTTTAATCCCATTACCAACCGAAGAACTGGGTCGAATCGCCGCACAGACCGCCAAGCAAATTCTCGTTCAAAAAGTTCGTGAAGCCGTTCGCGAAAAAGTTTACGAGGAATATATTGATCGCAAAGGCGAACTTATTAATGGCACAGTCAAGCGATTTGAACGAGGAGACATCATCATTGACTTAGGAAATAATCTCGAGGCTTGGTGTCCGAAATCCGAGCAAATCAGAAGCGAAACGTGGAATCAGGGCGAACGAATTCGCGTAGTTATCGAGGATGTCACAAAAGAGCCGAAAGGTCCTCAGATTCGCGCGTCGCGTGCCTCGTCCGAACTTTTGAAACGGCTGTTCGAGATGGAAGTGCCGGAAATTTACGATGGTACCGTAGTAATTAAGTCTGCGGTGCGAGAGCCTGGCGAACGAGCGAAAATTGCCGTTTCGTCAAATGAGAAAGACGTTGATCCGGTTGGAGCCTGCGTCGGAATGAAAGGTTCGCGTGTTCAGGCAATCATCAAGGAATTGCGCGGCGAGAAAATCGACATTATTGAATGGTCCGATGAACCGTCGGTGTTTGCGGCAAATGCACTGAGCCCTGCAAAAGTAAGTCAGGTTCGAATCACAAATATTGATAAGCGGGAAATGACGGTGATTGTCTCGGAGGATCAGCAGTCGCTTGCGATCGGAAAACGCGGACAGAATGTACGGCTTGCATCGCGCCTGATCGGCTGGAACATCGCAATCATCAGCGAAGAAATAGTCAAGAAAGAAGTGGCGCTGGAAATGGGACGTCTGATGGCGGAAGGCGAGCCGGTTCCCGTGACCGCTTTGCAGGGAGTGACTGCGGCGCAAGCGGATGATCTCAAAGCGAAAAATATCACTGACATCGAAGCGCTCGCGGCGGCTTCGGTTGATGAGCTTGTTGATACTTTGGACATCAGTCTTGATGAGGCGGAGCGCATCGTTAATTCAGCGAAGGAGATCGTGAAAGCAAAAGAGCAACTTTCGCAGCCGTCGGAAGTTGAAGCTTCCGGGGTTGAGAATACCGAAGCGGCGGAGACAGCTGAAGAAAAACCTGCGGAAGTCGAAGAGGTTGAGGAAGTGAATGAAACCGACGAAGAAACTCCGGCGGTTGATATTGAAGAAGACGAAGAACCAGGCAAAACCGCCGACTAAACAAAAAGTAGCGAAAGAAAATCGTTTGAATAATTCCAGGATTCTGCGAAAAGCGGAAAGAAAACTAAAGAGATAGGTTCAGAAATAAGTGGCTAACAACGTTCGAATTTACGAACTTGCTAAAGAATTAAAGCAGGAAACAAAACGCGTCATTGAAGACCTTCGTCGCGAGGGTGCGGACGTGAGCGTTCCGTCGAATTCTGTCTCAAAGGAACTTGCGGACAAACTTCGCCGTCGTTACATTCCCAAAAAAGATGTAGCACCGAGCCGAAGCATTAAGGTCATTAAGAAGACTACCGCGATTGAAACACCGCACGAGGAAGCGCCCGTCGCGGAAATTGACGTTGTTGAGGAAACACCCAAACCAAAAAAAGTTACGAAGGCTACAAAGAAAATCGCTGAGGTCGCGGAAACAGAACCGGTTGAAGTTCCGTCTGCGAAACCGAAGAGCATTGTTCGTGCGCTGAAGCTCAGCAAGAAATCAGTTGCGGAAGTTTCGGGAAAAGAAGCCGCGATTGACGAGGTTGAGGAAATTCCGTCGGAAGAGTCGGAAGAGTTGGTTGAAGAGAAAGAAATCGAGGCGCCGACTTCTGTTGAGAAGGCAACGCCTACTACGAGGGTGAAAACTCTGAAGCTTTCACCGGAGGCTTTAAAGTCTGGAATCAAACATGGCGATCGGATCGTAGTTGCTGAGCCGGTTTCTCGTGTGAAACCCGCTGAGGGCGGAAGAGGCTTCTCGCCAACCGGAAGGCGTTTGGAATTTCGTGCCACTCCGGGGGAAACAAGCACTCCCCAAATTACATACACACCACCTCCGGCATCGCGCCGACCAGGACGACGCGCTCCGGCTAAGAAAGGCGATCGTCGTTTTGCGGAAAAGGGTGGCAGATATCAAGAACAAGAACTCGATGCACCGCGACCGCGATCGATCGAAGAGCGGATTCTCGATCAGGTCGGACAGGTTGACGATGCAAATCTAAAACAGGCGCGTCTCACGGAAGGTGCAACGGTTCGCGATTTCGCGGAAAAACTGGGAATCATTCCGCGTGATGTAGTGCAGCTGCTAATCAAGCGCGGCGTCTTCGCCACGCTCAATCAGCCGATCGGCGAAAAACTCGCCAAAGAACTAGGAATAAATTTTGGCTACGATGTGAGCTTCGTTCCCTTCGAAGACATGATGGTCGAGAAGGAATTTGAAGATCTCATCGCGGCTGATTCTGACGATGTCGAGTTACCGCGCGCACCGGTTGTGACGGTGATGGGACACGTAGATCACGGAAAAACGAGTCTGCTCGATGCGATTCGTTCTGCAAATGTTGCTGAAGGCGAAGCTGGCGGAATCACTCAACACATCGGCGCTTACAGCGTGATGGTTCCGAATTCCGACAAGCCAGATGAACTTCGCCGAGTGGTTTTCCTTGACACTCCGGGTCACGAAGCTTTCACCATGATGCGAGCCCGCGGAGCGAAAGCGACGGATCTCGTTATTTTAGTAGTCGCGGCTGATGATGGCGTTATGCCGCAGACAATTGAGGCGATTGAACATTCAAAAGCCGCCGGTGTTCCGATGATCGTCGCGATAAACAAGATTGATAAACCGGGCGCAAGCGTTGATAAGGTCAAACAGGAACTTGCCGGTCACGGTCTCCAAGCCGTTGATTGGGGCGGAACAGTAGACATGGTTCCCGTTTCGGCGAAGAAGAAAGAGAATCTCGACATATTGCTCGAAACGGTCTTGCTTCAGGCAGACATTATGGACTTGAAGGCGAGTCCGACGCGCCGTGCCGCGGGTGTTGTTTTGGAAGCTAAACTTGATAAAGGTCGCGGATCTGTCGCAACGGTTTTGGTTCAGCAGGGAACTCTTCGCGTCGGCGATCCATTCATCGTCGGACAAGTTCACGGACGCGTTCGCGCAATGTTCAGCGATCGTGGCGAGGCTGTCGAAGAAGCGCAGCCTGCAACTCCGGTTGAAGTGCTTGGTCTGCAGGGCGGTCCGCATGCGGGCGATACTTTTCAAGTAGTAGCGGATATCGAAAAAGCACAGTCGATCGCTCAACAGCGCCAGATGCTCGCGCGCCAGATTTTGATGCTTAAGACGACGAAACGCGGCATCGAATCACTTGGGCAGGCAGAAGTAAAAGAATTACTCGTTGTTCTGAAAACGGACGTTCAAGGTTCGGTTGAAGTTTTGCGCGGAACGCTTGAAAAACTTTCTACCGAAAAAGTACGAGTTCGCGTAATTCGGTCCGGAGTCGGTGCGATAACGGAGTCGGACGTATTACTCGCATCGGCTACGCAAGCCGACAATATCCAGACAGCCGTGGTGATAATAGGTTTCAACGTGCGACCGGAATCGCGTGCGGCTGATGTTGCAAAACAGGAAGACGTCGATATTCGGCTGCATTCGATCATTTACAAAGTCGAGGAAGAAATTCGCGCGGCGATGATCGGAATGCTCGATGCCATCGAAAAAGAAGTCATTCTCGGCAAGGCGAAGGTTCAGGAAGTCTTCAAGATTACCAAAATCGGAACGATTGCCGGTTGCCGGGTTACTGATGGTTTGATCAAACGAACCGCGCGCGCGCGTCTAATTCGTGATGCCGTTGTGATTTGGGATGGCGAAATTGATTCGCTTAAACGATTCAAGGACGATGCGGCGGAAGTGAAACAAGGTTTCGAATGCGGAATCGGTCTGGTGAATTACAACGATATTAAAGTCGACGACGAAATCGAAGCGTACATCATCGAAAAAATCGCACCGACAGAACTTTAAAGGTTGAAAAGTGAAAAAGTGACAAGGTGGAAAAGTGAGTCGTAAATTGTAAGTTGTAAATGGAAAGTCAAACACACTAACGAGCTGTTGAAAGAACGGTTTTTGAGCGTTCGAGCAACAATTAACGATAGACGAACAACGAAACACGAGCGGCAACCACTTTAAACTTACTTTTTCACCTTTTCACTTTTCCCCAATTTCACTTTTTATGCGTCGCGCCGAACGACTTTCAGAAACTTTGCGAGCAGAAATTGGCGAGATCGTAGGTTATGAACTCGATGATCCGCGAATTCAAAGCGCCACGGTCACCGATGTTCGTGTTGCGGAAGATCTTCGCGATGCACGCGTTTTTGTTCTCATCGAGGGAACTGAACAAGAGATTCGCGAAGCAATGAAAGCTTTGCACCATGCGGAAAAGTTCGTACGCAGTCAGTTGGCGTTGAACTTAAATCTAAACCATGCGCCGCATATACATTTTGTACGCGATACGCTCGAAGAAAAAGCTTCGCGGGTGGATCGACTATTCGAAGAATTGAATGCAGGAAAGGAAGTCGCGAATAACGACGAACCGATAGCGAATAGTGAATAACTAAAAGTGAATAGTGAAAGAAAGCGCGTTTTCACTTTTTCACCTTTTTAATTTCCCCATTTTTTTTACCCTCAAACTTTTCACTATTCACTATTAGTTTTTAACTACTTTAGATGTTGAGTCAGGTTGTAGAACTAATTGAAAATAAGCAGAGCTTCGGAATTACCACCCATGTGCGTCCGGATGGCGATGGCATCGGTTCATCATTAGGACTTTGCTGGCTGCTTCGTTCGCTTGGAAAAACTGCGGAGATTTTCGTTCGCGGCGGAGTTCCGCATTCTTACAGACAGCTTCCCGGCGCCGAAGAAATCCTCGAAGTAACGGAAATCAATAAGAACTACGACGCGGTTTTCGTAATCGAATGTTCGGATCTTGCGCGTCCCGAAATCAAGAATCTCGAAAATCAATTCACCGTAAATATTGATCACCACGTAACCAGCGAACATTTCGGTTCGATCAACTGGATTGATCCGACGGCTTCCGCCGTAGGCGAAATGATTTACAACCTCTGCAAGGCAATCGGCGGACGGGTTTCACCGGAAATTGCGGAGTGCGTTTATATGGCGCTCGTAACCGATACAGGTTCTTTTCATTATTCGAATACGACCGATCGAACGCTGAAGCTCGCTTCCGAACTCGTTCGCGCCGGCGCGAAGCCCGCCGAAATTTCCGAAGCTGTTTACAACAGTTACTCTTGGAGTCGAATTGAATTGATGGGAAAAGTTCTCGCTACGGTAAAACGCGACCCGAGCGGAAAGGTCGCGTTGCTGCGGCAAACTCTATTGATGGCGCAGCAATCCGAAGCCACTAATGGCGACAATAATGGCTTCGCAAATATTCCGCTGAGCGCGAAAGAAGTCGAAGCGGTTGTGTATATGCGCGAAAGCGAAACGAATTGCTTCCGCGTGAGTTTGCGTTCGAAGGGTGACGTAAACGTCGCAAGAGTAGCCGAAAAATTTGGTGGCGGCGGACACAAAAACGCTGCAGGCTGCAGCATCGAAGGAAATTGGAATGAATGCGAACGGAATTTAGTCGCGGCGATGATCGAAGCGGTCGAGGGAAAGTGAATAACTAATAGTTTATAGTGAAAAGTGAATCGTAAATCGTCCTTACAAAAACTCAGCAAGCTCGACAAACTTCGTCCACGCAAACTTTCAACTCTGAACTTTTAACTATCAACTGATTTTCATTATTCCTCTTTTTCACTTTTTCACCTTTTCACTTTTCCACTTTTCAACGCTTGGGCAAATATCCCGCAAAAAACATTCCCCGCATTTTGGTTTTCGCGCATTGCAAACTTTCCTTCCGTGAGTGATGAGCCAATGCGAAAACATTATCCAATCTTTTTTCGGCACGAGTTTCTGTAAATCTTCCTCAATCTTTTTCGGATCTTTCTTTTTTGTGAGACCGAGCCGTTGCGATAAGCGCATCACGTGCGTATCCACAACCACGCCCGACGCAATTCCAAATGCATTTCCCATCACCACATTCGCGGTTTTGCGTGCGACTCCGTTTAGCTTTAGAAGTTCTTCCATCGTCTGCGGAACTTTTCCTTTGAAGTTTGTGACTAACTTCTCACAACACGCACGAATATTTTTTGCCTTGCTGCGAAAAAAACCGGTCGAGCGGATTTCTTTTTCGAGCTCCGCTTGCGAGAGCGACGCAAATTCCTGCGGCGTCCGATATTTTCTAAAGAGTTCAGCGGTAACGATATTCACACGCGCATCCGTGCACTGCGCGGAAAGAATCGTGGCGATCAGGAGCTCGAAAGCGTTTGCATGATTGAGCGCGCAGTGAGCGTCAGGGTAATTTTTCTTGAGGCGCTTTATGATCTCAAGCGTCTGAAGCTTTTTGTCGAATCGCACTTCGCGATGTTATTTCAGCGACGCGATTCTGGCAAATTACGCACTGACAGACCATAACGTCTCACGTTAAACGAAGCGATCAAGCCAAATCGCCGGATAGCACCGTTGAATATCGGACTTGATAAATACCGTGTAGATTGGACAAGTCACAATCCATTACGCTGTAATACCTCGACGGAAAGCCGACAGTTAAAAGTTAAAAGTGAATAGTAACAAGATAGAAGCAGGAAGAATCGTAAACATTGCGGCGCAGTCTGTGACTGCGCGGATTCTAACGTTGTTCGCGTTCGTCGCAGTTCTCGTTTTCGTGTGGCTGTGCGTTCGTGCTCAGATCGGCGATATGTTGGCGGAGCTTACTTCGCCGACTGACGATGGAGCGTTTCAGACGGCGCAATTCGCGAAGTTCCTTGCACCGAATGATCCGCTGGCGAACTGGCTCGCAACCGCCACGCAAAAATATCAATCGCGAACTGACGATAAAACTTTCCCCGACAAAAATTCGACCGTTGAGGGTTTCACGAATGTCGTGCGTCTTTCTTCGCAAGACTTTCGCTGGTGGAATGAACTCGCGCGCGCGCGCGAACAAGCGGAAGACTTTGCGGGCGCGGAAGATGCATTCCGACACGCGCTCGAACTCGCGCCGACTTACACTTTCGCGCATTGGCAGCTCGGAAATTTTTTGCTGCGCCGCGGCAGAAGCGGAGAAGCATTCGCCGAACTGAAAAAAGCAGCGGAAAGCAACACGGTTTATCGCGATCAGGTTTATTCGGTCGTTTGGGATTATTTTGACAACGACGTTGCGAAACTTACGCAAATCGCGGGCGAATCCGCGTCGGCGAAAATCAGTCTCACCAAATTCTTTGCGCTGCATAAGCGCCCGGACGAGAGTCTGCGTATTTGGAAGACGCTGAGTCCGGAGGAGAAGAAAGAAAATATCGTAGTCGGGATTCTCGTGGCGAAAGGATTGTTTGAGCGAAAGTATTTTCGTTCGGCGGTTGAGTTTGTTCGCGATCTCGAATTTGAAAACGATGCGGACTTCGAAAAGATCGAAAATGGCAGCTTCGAAAATCCGATCGGCGCCGCCGATTACATTTTCTTCGGATGGCATGTTTTGCCGATTGAAAAAACAGACGCAAAAGTTGATTCATCGCAAAAACGCGTGGGAAACAAAAGTCTGCGGCTGATGTTCAGCGGTTATGCGCGTCCGGATTTCGGAAATGTTTATCAAATAGTCGCGGTCGAGCCAAATTCGCGTTATAGACTCTCCTTCTGGTTGAAAACTGAAAACCTTAAGAGTGCCGGAACTCCGACGATAGAAATCATCAATGGAAACGACGACAAATTGATAATCGCTTCAAATCCCTTTCCTGAAGGCACGAATGACTGGCAGGCGATTAGCGTTGAGTTTAAAGCACCGGCGAACGCAGAAGGAGTGTTGGTGCGCACTTCTCGCTCCTTTTGCGGCGAAAATTGCCCGATCGTAGGTACAATTTGGTACGACGACTTTCGTTTGGAAACAATAAAGTGAAAAGGGAGGGCATGTTTCCTTAGAAATATTTTGGAGAAAACAAGAAATATTTAGAAGAAAGCAAATCCTTGTCGCTGAAAGCGACGAAGAAGTTAGCCAGGTGTGAGCGAGCGCGAGCGAGCGACACGCCTGGTCACGTGAACGAAATATACCGACGCTGAAGGCGTCGAACTTTTCGAGTGAAATAAAACGCTACCGCATTTGATAATCTTGATGAGAGACGAATCGCAAAATAAAAATTCCTCATCGAATATGTCTTCGGAGAAAAGCGAGAATGCACAAAATCGCGCAATCGTATTTTTACTTTGCGCGCTGTTGGTTTTCTCTACGCTGCTTTACGGCGGGGTGCATCAACCGATTCTCGCGCTTTTTTATGTCGGCATCGGTGCCATCGCTTTCTTGTGGATGTGGGATACGCTTCGCGATGGAGTTCTGAGATTCAATACGAGTCTTCTGCAGCTTCCCATTGCGGCAATCGGAACCTACGGGTTAGTCCAAACAATTCCATTCGGAATGCGCGAAGTCATTGCCGGAATCGAAAATATTCCGAAAACGATTTCGGTCGAACCTTTTGCAACACAGCTTAGCGCTTTTCACTTTTTCGCGCTTCTGATTTTCTTTGCCGCCGCGCTGACGTTTATTAATTCGGCGCGAGTCCTGCGAAGTGTCGTTGTACTTATTACGGTCTTCGGATTTGTCTATTCGTTCTTTGCGATTTTGCAAGCGGTTTTGAGTCCGGGGAAAATTTACGGAATTTTTCAACCGCAGGTCGCTGTTCCGTTTGGTTCATTTATTAACCGACACAATTTCGCGTCTTTTGTCGAGATGACAATTTCACTGCCGCTCGGTTTGCTTTTCGTTGGAGCAGTAGCGAAGGACAAACGCCTCCTTTACATCACCGCGATCACATTGATGGGAGTTGCGCTGATAATGAGCGGCTCGCGTGGCGGGTTGGTTGCGCTACTCGCGGAAGTTTTATTTTTGGTTTTGTTAACGTCAAAAGAAATGAAACGCGGAGGGAAGATAATTCGGGTCATCGCAGCGCTTGCATTGGTGGCAACGATCATCATAGGGGCGATGATAATCGGCGGCGAAACCTCGCTTACCCGCCTCGCAGAAACCGCAGTCTCGAAAGATATCACCACAAATCGCTGGCATATCTGGGGTGTCGCGATTGAGATTGTGAAAAACTACTTTCCGTTTGGTTCCGGTCTCGGCACTTTTGGATTTGCATATACTCAGTTCGATTCGATGGATGGTTTAGCGCGAGTAGAGCAAGCTCACAATGATTACTTACAAGTGGTTACTGACGCGGGATTGATCGGCGCGATAATCGGCGCGGGTTTTCTATTTTTGTTTTTTCGCGCGGGATTCAAGGGCGCCGGCGCATCAAATACATTTCGCCGCGGGGTCGCGGTGGGTTCTTTTGCCGGCGCGCTCGCGATTCTCGTTCACAGTATTTTTGATTTCGTATTGCACACGCCCGCGATCGCGTTGATGTTTTTGACGCTCTGCGCGCTGATGGTGGTTTCTTCGTGCCGCTATGAAGATGATTTCCGTTTACCCCACGAGAAAAGGCGTCGTCGATCCGCCGAAGTCAAAAGCTTTGAGGATTCTCGCAGCGCCCGTGCTTTAAGAGATTGAACTCTCTTTGAATGTCTGTTCTTCCGGATTGCCGTCGATAACTGTTTCTTTTTTTGTAGCTCGGAAAAAGGTCGTGAGATACCACACGATGCCGTGTAATACATAAACGATAGCCAGCGAAAGCAGCGTATAGCGCGAATAGACCCAGACTAGCATCCCAAGCCCGCCGATAAGCAAAATCAAATATAGATTCAGCTTCCCCATTCCGAGCGATTTGAAGCTCGTATACTTCAATCTGCTGACCATCAGCAAGCCGAGGGCAACCAGAAGCGCCACGATGAGAAGCGTCCAGAAAGAAGCGGTCGAAGGTTCATAAGCTGCGAGCGGACGCGGCTTAAAGTGCACGATCGAGGCGAGCAGACCGGCAGCGACCGGAATAGGAAGTCCGACGAAGTTTTTCTTATCGACTTTCGTAACGCCGGAAGCGATTACGCGTGGACGACTTGCCTGAAGATTAAATCGCGCAAGCCGGAAAATTCCGCACATCAAGTACATAAAGAGCGCGAAAACTCCCAGACCGTAAAGCTCATTTTCCTCATAGAAAACCGAGCCGATTGCCCAGCAGTACGCGAGTACGATTGGGGCAATGCCGAAGGTGAGCACATCCGCCAATGAATCGAGCTGAACTCCAATCTCGGTCGTCGTTTTCGTCATTCGCGCGACTCTGCCATCGAGCATGTCAAAGAGAATCGCGAAACCGATCAGTTTTGCTGCAAAGTCGAAATAGGCGGTTGAGGTTTGAATATCGGTTGGCAAAAGTTGGAACGCGCGCAGCGAATAGAGCACGCACAGAAATCCCATCGCGACATTCGCTGTCGTAAACGCCGCCGGTAAGAGAAACAGCCCTTTCTTAAGTCCGGCGTGTCGCGGCTCTTCGATTTCGATATTGTCCATTTCCATGCGCGTGGAATTATTTACTTTCCAACCGGGCAATGATGGTTTCACCGCCCTTAATTTTTTGATCCAATTCTACAAGAAACTCAGCATTTTGCGGCAACAGCAAATCAGTACGCGAACTGAACTTGATCATTCCGAAGCGCTCGCCTCGCGCAACCTGGTCACCTTTTTTCTTCCAGCAGACGATTCTGCGTGCGAGAATTCCCGCAATTTGTGTGCAGACGATTTTCACTTCACCGTTTTCAATGGTCAGAGTGTTTCGCTCGTTAACTAGACTCGCCTCATTTCGGGTGGCGGGAATCTTTTTTCCGCTGGTGTACTGAATATCCGTAATGGTGCCGGAAATCGGCGCGCGATTTATGTGAACATCCAGCGGGGAAAGGAAAATACTCACTAGCTTGCCGTTCGAATCAGATTCGATTCGCGTGATTCTACCGTCTGCCGGTGCCACGATTACACCCGGAACTGCGGGAATTATCCGTTCTGGATCCCGAAAAAAATATGCCATGAACAGGGCAATGGCAGTAAACGGAACTGCTGCGAACCAATATTGCGTAAACGCAAAAATAGATGCCGGTATCAGCGAAGCAATAACGTATGGCCAACCTTCTCTCACCATAAGGCGTTCTAAAGGTAACACCGGATGGGAAAAGTTTCTAACACAAAAAAAGCCCGAAGCGCATGCTCCGGGCTAATAGGAGGAGGAACTTATGGAAACAACTATCGGATTGGATTGTCCTTGGCAAAACTATAGGCGCACCAAGCCGCTATGATATGGACGACCCATCCGAGTGTACCCGCAGAACCGATCCACGAGACGCCGGTTAAAAGCAACCAAATTATGCCGATGAGAATTCGTCCGTTATAAATCTGTCCCACCCCGGGAATCAGAAAGCTTAAAAAACCTGCAAGAATCGGTTCGCGCATTTATTGATATACCTCCAAAGGAAACGCGGCGTAGTAACGCTCACGAATGCCATATGAAATCTCGCCTCACACAAACAGATATACGCGGCGAACAGATATTTGGTTCCGAGATTTTTTACTTGGCTTCGGGAGCATCGGTACGGGTCGCGCCGACAATTCGCGCGCGGAGAATTTTCTTGATCATCTGTATCTTCGGATGTTCCTCGGCATACTTGAGCAGTTCAACGTCCGAGGTGTCCTTGGGCAGCGAAGGGGTTGAAACAGAATCGAATTCCAAAGGATCGGATTGCTTGAAAAAACCGGAAAGCTCCGAAGAAATTACGCCCGCAGCAGCTCGTTTTACGGATTCAGTTGCTCTTGGGTTTGGCTCACTCTCAGCCAAATACTTGCCGACGATATCATCCGCGCCGTGGATAAGACGCAGGTCGTCGTCCTCGCGCCGCAACCTTTCCTCATATGCAAAATCGAGATAGTTGTCGTCAACGTGAAGCAACTCATCCGATGAAATATTTCGATGCGGCATGAAGAAATCCGCGTTCTGGGTAAAAGACGGAACCTTTTCGGCGATTTGCGCGGAATCGGAATTCGAGAAATTGCGAGTTTGTTCGGTGGCGAGTTGCGGCGACGGTGTTTCTTTTCTAACAAGTCCCGCCGCGTTTTCAGAATTTAAAGTTTTTTTTTCCGCGGTGTCCTTATAGGAAACAGAAGCGGCACTCGACTCCGGCTTTTGGGTGGGCCGATCGATTTGGGACGTTGCTCCAGCGGAATTTTCCAGCGCCGAGAGTCGATTTAGAATCGTTTCCAGCGAAACGAGTCTTCGCGCTTCGACCATCTTCATCAAACCGATTTCAAGAACATATCGGGGCTCGTTGGCATTGCGGAGTTTTGTCTCCGTTTCAGCGATCAAATTGAAAAAGCGAAAGAGATCCGATTCGGAAAAATCCGCTCCCATTTCGCGCATCTCGTCGAATGGGACGATAGAAAATTCCGCGAGACCGTCCGACTGTTCGGAAATTTTTGTAATCCAAAGTTCACGAATAAATGCGAGAAAGTCGCGACAAAAGGCACGTAAATCCTGACCGCGATTAACCAGTTCCTCAACTACGGCAAGCACTTCTTTGGCGTTTCGTGAAGCAATTGAAGAAATCGTTTTGCGTAATATTTCGGAACTCGCAAGTCCCAAAGCCGCCACGACATCGTTGGTCGTGATCTTAGCGCCCGAGAAACTGATTACCTGATCGAAGTTGCTTTGCGCATCCCGCATCGAACCTTCGCCGGAGCGGGCGATTTCGCGTAGTGCATCGTCGGCAACGTTTACTTTTTCAGCATCGGCTATGAGTTTCAGTCGCTCGTAGATCTTGATGGATGGAATTGTCCGAAACAAAAATTCCTGGCAACGCGAAAGAATCGTGTCGGGAACTTTGTGCAGCTCAGTTGTTGCGAGAATAAACACCACATTCGGCGGAGGTTCTTCGAGAGTTTTGAGAAGTGCGTCGAATGCTTGCTTCGAAAGCTGATGAACTTCATCGATGATGAAAATCTTGTAGCGATCGCGCGCGGCACGGATATTTATGGTGTCAATGATGCTGTCGCGAACGTTTTGAACGCCGGTGTTTGATGCGGCGTCGATTTCCTGTACGTCAATCGAACGACCTTCCGCAATTTCACAACACGAAACACAGGCATTCTTTTCATCGGGTTTACACGGCGAAGGATTCGGTTTTTGTGTCTTGTGGCAATTCAGCGCTTTGGCAAGCAGACGCGCCGTCGTGGTCTTTCCTACTCCGCGAGCACCGGAAAAAAGATACGCATGATGAAGGCGCTCAAGTTCGATCGCATTGCGAAGTGCGTGCGTAATCGGCTCCTGACCCGTTACTTCCTCGAATGTTTGTGGTCGCCACTTTCGGGCGATAACCTGATACGACATCTGTCAAAAGCTCACATGAAAAAAGGGAAGGCTTCAGACTTTACCGCAACACACGCAGAAGCTGCTACCGTTGCTCTGTTCCCAGCCTAGCGGAGTTCACAACCCAAACGTTGTGCGGAGCCTGAAGCCATAAGATAAGGGCGAATGATGAAGAATGAAAGACAAAACAAATCGTAAACGATTATGATTTTCATCTCTTATCCCTCAACTTTTATCCCTTAAAAATCTGGCGGAAAGGGTGGGATTCGAACCCACGGAACCCTTTTGAGGTTCACTACATTTCCAATGTAGCCAGTTCAACCGCTCCTGCACCTTTCCGTAAATAAAACCTCGGTTGATAAAAAATTTCACCAATTCAAAATATTCGAGAATTCATGGCGGAGAGGGTGGGATTTGAACCCACGGTACCGTTTCCGGTACTCCGGTTTTCGAGACCGGTGCACTAAGCCACTATGCGACCTCTCCGGACAATAACCGAAAACCGAATCGCTTTGACGCAAACTCTAACTGCGCGATGCGAAGGAAAGTTATTGCTTTGCATTAACGCGTTTTGCCTGGAAAAAGTTTTGCACAAGTTTTTTGCATTCATCGGCTAAAACGCCCTTAGTAACTTGAAGTTGGTGATTCAAAGAGCGGTTGTCGCAGATCCGAAATAGCGTTTCGACCGCTCCGAATCTCTCGTCCGTAGCGCCGAATACGAGACGTTTCACCCGCGCATTGACGAGCGCACCGGCACACATCGCACAAGGCTCTATCGTCGTATATAAGGTTGTATCAGTCAAACGATAGTTATCAAGCGCCTTTGCCGCTTCGCGCAAAACAAGAATTTCGGCATGTGCGGTCGGATCAAGGTCTGAGATCACACGATTTCCGGCGCGCGCGAGAAGATTTCCGTTTGAGTCAACCAGACAAGCTCCAATTGGGACTTCACCACGAATTTGAGCCTCGCACGCGGCGGCGATTGCTTCTCTCATAAATTGGAGGTCGGAAATTTCGTACATAAATGCCCGTAATCAAAAAAGAAACTGAATCTTATGAAGACATAAAAAATGTGTCAAGCAAATGAGCTGAAAAACAATGAGTGGAATATTGCAAGCAAAATGCCGTCGGTTCTTGCGCGAACATCTCATCGTGTTAAACTGAGCGCTCAGCGAGCCGGAAGCGACTCGCGCTCCTACGGTTTTTGTATTATGAAAGAAACTGTTCCTGCTCCGGAGCTGCCGTTTGAAGGGAAAATTGACGAAAGTCTCGCCGACCCTTCCGAGTTTATTTCGCTAGTCGATGAAGTTCGTGCGCGGAGTTCCAAACCGACAACAAATCCGACAACGATTCCGCAAAAGCTTTCTACATCGGAATTTAATACCGCGATGGTGCATTTCTATCGCGGCGAAATTCAGCGCTCGAATGTTTGGCGCAACCGGCTTGACGCAACGACCAATTGGGCAGTTATCACCACCGGTGCGACTTTGTCCTTTGCCTTCAGTTCGTCCGATAATCCACCGTTTGTTATTCCGTTGAATACAGTTTTGGTCGCTGTCTTTCTGTTTATGGAAGCGCGCCGATATCGATATTATGAAGTTTGGGCGAGTCGAGTCCGAGTTTTAGAGACGGGTTACTTTGCGCCGATGCTATCGCATCATTCGATCGCTCCGGATGAAGAATGGGCAGATCATTTATCGAAAGATCTACTTCTTCCACATTTCAATATCAGCGTTTGGGAAGCGATGGGGCGCCGTCTTCGAAGTAATTATCTTTGGATAATGATACTTCTAACGCTTAGTTGGTGCTTGAAAGTTTATGTTCATCCGCGTCCGGTCCTGACGATTGCTGAATTTGTTTCGCGCGCACAGATCGGACCGGCTCCGGGTTGGCTGGTGATTCTTTTTGCAATCGCCTCGAATTGCTTGCTGATTTATTTCGCAACCGTCACTTCGCGATTTCGCGATGCGGAGAGTGAAGTTCTGCCACTTAAGAAATTCGAGTGGCAGTCGCTAAAACAGGTTTCAACCTGGGCGGAAACGAATCTGGCACGCCGCAACAAAGTTCGCCGCGCTAAAAAAGCCCGCCATCGAGTTCGCGGCAATTCGCCGGATGCATCGAAAAATATTCACGGAACAATGACTTCTCCGTAAATTAAATGTGCCGGATCTCACCGGTTTTTTAACGACACGGTGCTTGGAACTTCGCGAACAGTTTGATATTTTTCTCGTGACAGAATGTAATTATTCGATATTAGGAGAGTCTTTATGTCGTCAACCGAAGTAACAATGGAAGACCGTGCACACGCGCTCGAAAATGAATATTTCCGGCGGCAGGAAAAGGAATTAATTGAGAAGATGAAGGCGAAGCTTGCGGCGGAAAAGAAGGAAGTGTCAACCTTGTCTTGTCCGAAGTGCGACGGCAAATTGGTGGAGTCGTCTTACGAAAAAATAAAAATGGACGTCTGCAATAAGTGCCATGGCGTTTGGCTTGATGC